>JAKACA010000275.1 GCA_021796455.1 Actinomycetes bacterium | reverse complement strand
CTCCAGGATCGCAGTGGCTGACTCGCTCATCTTCGGCAGGCCCACAGTTCCCGGTGTCCTCCCGGCAGTATCGGCGGTCCCGGCCGTGTCGGCGGTCTCGGCGGTATCGGCGGTATCGCCGGTCTCGGTCATGTCAAACAGTCCTTTCCGGCTGTGCGTACCCGTGAACGCTGGCATAAACTGAATGGTCAGTCAAGACCGCACGCGATGGCGAACCGCAACCCCGTCTCATTGGGTGCGCTTCCCCTGAGCCGGGCGATCCCCAGCACCTAGGAGGCCACTCGAAATGCACGGGCTCACCGCGGAGGATCTCGCAGTCCAGGAACGGGCGCGGGGTTTCGTCGATTCCCTGCTGCCCTATGAGGTCGAGGCCGAGATGAACGGTGGCGAGCTTCCCGGCGATCTCGCCGAGCGGCTCAGGACGCGCGCGCGCGAGCTCGGACTTGCTGCCACCAACATGCCGAGGGAGCTCGGCGGGGGCGGCTGCACCGCCCTGCAGCAGGTGCTCGTCCAGGAGCAGGTCGGGCGCGCTACGAACGCTCTCGCCTGGGTGGTGTCGACGCCGCCGCAGTGGTGGCCACCTGTGGCGAGCGCCTACCAGCGCGACCGTTGGTTGGTGCCGACGGTACGTGGCGAGATGTCAGAGTGTTACGCCATCACCGAAGAGGGCGCTGGCTCCGACGTTGACGCTATCGCCTCGACTGCCCGCCGCGAGGGCGACGAGTACGTGCTAAACGGGGTCAAATGGCACGTCACCTCCTACAACGACGCCTCGTACGCCTTCTTCCAAGCCAAGTTGACAGCCGGCCCGCACGCGGGCGAGCACGCCATGTTCGTCGTCGACCTGCCGAGCCCAGGCGTCCGCGTCGAGCGCACTCCGGCCTACTCCCACACGATCTCGCACCACCACCCGGTCGTAGCGTTCGAGAACGTGCGGGTCCCGGCCAGCCACCTGGTCGGCGACGAGGGGGGAGGGATGGCGTACTCCTACGAGTGGTTCCGTTTCGAGCGCATGATGGTCGCAGCCAGGTGCGTGGGTGCCGCTGAACGCCTCGTCGAAGAGGCGACCGCCTTCGCGAAGGATCGCGTCGTCTACGGCGAACCGATCATCTCCTACCAGCTGATTGCCGGCATGCTCGCTGACAGCCTCACCGAGATGTACTGCGCCCGCTCGATCCTCTACGAGGCAGCTCGCGGCATAGACGAGGGACGTGACTTGAAGGTGCAGCACGCGCAGGCGTCCATGGTCAAGCTTTATGCCTCGGAGATGGCCAACCGCGTGGCTGACAGGGCGGTACAGATCTTCGGCGGCCGCGGCTACATGCGGGAGAACGTAGCCGAGCGTTTCTTCCGTGAGCTGCGAGTCGAGCGGATCTGGGAAGGCACGAGCGAGATCCAACGGGTCATAATCGCCCAGCAGCTCGCGAAGCGCGGTGCGCGGGCGCTCGCCTAGCTCGCCTACCCGCCTGGCTCGCCTACCCGCCTAGCTCGCCTACCCGCCTGGCTCGCCTACATCGCCCCGGCGCGGCGTCCCGGTGCCCCTGGCCGGCAGCGCCGTGCTCACCTGGCCGGCAGCGCCGCTCCCGCGGTCAGCGGCTGCCCCGCGTAAGCGCGGGCGACCATGGTCACGAACTGGTACACCGCCTCTTCCTCCTCCGAGAGGAGGCCCGGTCGCGCGTGCTCGCTGGCCAAACCCCGCTGCACCGACTCACATGCCGCCCAGTCCTGGCGGTTCGTGATGTCCCAGAAGTCAATCGCGTAAGAAGGGTCGAAACCCTCCCGCTCCATGTCCTCCGGCGAAAAGGCCCAAGCACACTGGACTCGAGTCCGATCGGGTCCGAGCGGCGTGATCATGTGGGTCATGAGGAAGTCGGGGTGAGGGCTTATGAGGATGTTCGGGAAGATCGCGATGTAGTCGACGATCCGGCGGCGATGGCTGTCGAGACCGCGCAGCTGGGTGCCAAGCGATCGACCGTCGAGCGACATCGTCTCGAAGCCGTCCCGGAGATCCTGCCAGCCGCCGACCCAGGCTCCTTCACCTGGGTGGTGGTAGTTGGCACCGCTGTCGGGCACACTTGCAGCGCACAGCTCGGGGTGGATGACCGGGCAGTGGTAGCACTCCTGGTAGTTCTCGGTGAGGATCTTCCAGTTCGCGTTCACGACGTAGTCGTGCGAGCCGGCGACCCGGAGCCGCTCGGGCTCATAGGGGGCGATGATCTCCTCCAGACCGGCGACATGCGCGGCAAATGGGCCCGCCTGCAGCGATGCGTCGACGAATATCCACCCATGCCACTCCGCCGACGCCAGCTCGACGAGCGAGTTGTCTCCGGGGTCGAAGCCGGCCATCGCTCCGTCTCCGAAGCCGGGAGCTTTGCGGAGCGATCCGTTCAACCTGTACGACCATCCGTGATAGGGGCAGAGGACGATCGGACGGTTGACCGTTGCTCCACCGCAAGGGAGGAGCTCATGGTTGCGATGCCGGCACGCGTTCGCGAAGACTCTGAGGACGCCCTCGGCGTCGCGGGTGAGAAAGACGCCGGCAGGGCCCACCGACTCGGCCCGCTGGTCTCCGGGATCAGGAAGCGAGTCGCTGCGGCCGACGCAGACCCAGCCCCGGCCGAAGAAGTTGCGCTGCTCCCACGCGAAGACGGCCTCGCTCACGTAGGCCTCTCTCGGCAGCATCCGGCTCTCGCCGAAGCTGCGAAGCACGGGCTCGAGGTCGCGCGCCTCAAGCGGCGCGACATCACCCATGATGGCCTCCGAGGAGTCTTGAATGACCATACAGTCAATCCTAGGGCGCCGGCGCTTCCTCAGGCAAGAGCCCGCCGGTTGGCCGCCGTAAGCAGCTCCTCGAGGGACCGGCTGATCCTCCAGGACAGATCTGATGGATCAGGAACCGTCTTCCGGCAGGCATTGAGCCCTATGTAGAGCGTGCCGCAATAGCTGATCACCGTGATGTTGAGGCCAGCTCCCTCACCGACCGGCCCGAGCGGGTAGAGCCCCACAACTCGTGCCCCGGCCAGGAAAAGTGGGAACGAAGGCCCCGCGACGTTGGAGATCGTGACGTTGAAGGCCGGTCGCAGCCGGTCGAACGCGTGCATTTGGGAGACGAGGCGCGCCACCCCGGCGATCACCGCGGGCATGCCAAGCTCGCTCACCTCCCGCACCATCGTGGATCCGATCATCTCCTCCTGCGACTTGGCACGACCCATGGCCTCGGTCACAGCCGCCAGGCGTTCGACAGGATCCTCGATGTGGGTGGCGAGCGATGTCAGGACTGCCGAGACGCGGTTGCCGTGAGATCCCCGCTCCCCGTCCGACCTCACCGATCTCGGCACCAGAGCCACGATGGGGTCGCGCGGCAGCTCGGAACGGTCGCACAGGTAGCTCCTGAGGGCCCCGGCGCAGAGGGCGAGCACGACGTCGTTGACAGTGCAGGAGAACCGGCGCCTTACTGCCTTCAGATCCTCGAGACGGAGAGTGCTGAAAGCCACCCGGCGCTGGGCTGTGATCGCCCTGTTGAGCGACGTCCTGGGTGCGCCGAACAG
>JAKACA010000048.1 GCA_021796455.1 Actinomycetes bacterium | reverse complement strand
GGTGCGATACTGCACGGGACCTGATCGTCCGGCCGGATCGTCGGACGCCCTGTCGATATGAACGTCGGGATGGTAGAGGCGATCGAAGGTCACGCGCACTGGGTTGGAGTACGTCGTCGCGGTGTACTGCATGCGGGCCTTGTACGACACGATGCCGCCGTCCCAGACCGGGACCCGCTTCGTGGCTCCCCGCGGGCGGCTTGCCCGGTAAATGGCGACGGGGACGACCGTCACAGCGCCTGCCCGGTGATGGTGGTCGCCGGGGACTGACCGCGCGAATACCGGCGGGCGATGCGCCTCTGAACAACGCGCTGGTAGGTCCTATTTCACGGCGACAGCAAGAGTCAGGAGGACGAGCAGCGCGACGAGCATATAGCCGACGTAGGCGTCGAGCCGCCCCGATTGGAGCCGCTTGGCGCCCGTCGCGAGCCGCAGCCAGACGACCCGAGCTGGCCGGTACAGGTATGCTTCGACTGGCTCGACAACGGTGGTTTGCACCTCGACGTGGGCATGCGCCGGTGAGCTCTGCGACTTAGCGCTGCTCACCACAACGGTTCGCCGAGTCCCGAGCACGTTAGCGAGCACGTGGCGGAGCACATTGGCATAGCCGTAGGGGCTGTAGCTGTCGGGACCAGCCGCGCCAGCTGTCGCCGAACGCCACGCTGGCACCCGCCGGATGCGGAGCAGCTTTCCGCGGGAAAGCGCCAGGGCGCTGACGGCGACAGCGCCAAGCAGGACGGGCATGACCACGAACAGCCAGGAGGGCGAGAGGATCGAGAAATTTGCGAACACCGGCTGAAGCACCCAAGGTGACCTGAGGGCGCCGGAGACGATGTGGGCGGGAACTACAGGGCCGATCCCATAGGCGATGAAGCGAACCACCCAGGGCGCTGTTGCGGCGAGCGCCAGGCACGACGTGGCCATGACGACGAGCCCTGCTCGACCTGCTGCTCCGCCGTCGAGGGTGGCCTCCGTCGAGGTGGGCGGTGTTGTTGACGGTCCGAGGACCACGAATCCGACCAAGCGGATGAAGCAGAGAAGAGCCACTCCAACGGTGAGGGCCACCAGCGCGCCGGCGAGCGCCATCCCGAGTCGCAAGGCGAGAACGTGTATGCGGAACTCCTGCATGAGCGCCTCGAGGAGGAACCACTCCGAGACGAACCCGATGGTCGGAGGCAGCCCGGCCAAGGTGAGCGATCCGATCCCGAAGGCGGTGCCGCTGAGCCGATACCGATGACCGACGCCGCGAATCTCCTCGAGTCGGTCGGTGCCGAGGTCGGACTCGAAGAAGGCCGATGAGGCGAACAGCGAGGACTTGGCGACGGCGTGGGCGAGCACCTGCAGGCTGGCTGCCAACAGCCCGACGGCCATGACGCCTGGTGCACGCGCGGCGGCGCCCGCCAACGCGACGCCGTAGCCGACGAGGATGATGCCGGCGTTCTCGACGCTTGAGTAGGCGATGACGCGCCTCAGCCCCGACTGCACGGTGGCGAAGACGATCCCGACGAGCGCGGTGACTCCACCGATGATCAGGACTGCAACGGCTAGCCAGACCGGGGGGCGGCCGAGGACGCCGAGGAACCGCCACAACCCGTAAAATCCGGCGTTGACCGCGAGCCCTCCCATGGCCGCCCGGATTGGTCCAGGCGCGGCGGGATAGCCGATCGGCAGCCAGACCTGGAACGGGATGATCCCCACCTTGGCTCCGAACCCGACGACAAGCAGTGCGAAGGCGATGTCGTGGAGCGACCCGCCTGGGAGGTGGGACCACGCGGCGAACAGATTGCTGTGGGCCTGTCCGGCAAGGAGGAGAAAGCCGAAGAGCAACGCAGCGCCGCCGGCTTTGCCGAAGCCAAGGGTGGCCCATGCTGAACGCGCTTCGTCCTCGTCACGACGTCCAATACCCACAAGGACGTAGAAGGAGATGGTGAGCGCTTCCCAGGCAAAGAGGAAGGTGAAGGCGTCGCCGGCGACGAGCACGACGCTCACCGCCCCGAGCATGAGCAGATAGCCAGCGCCGGTCCCACGGCCACCGAGCCGCCCGGCGGGCCGAGCCCAGCTCAGGACGCAGGCCGAGATCGCGACACCGAGCCCTCCCGTAAGAGTGAGGAACAGGCCGGCGAGCGGATCGAGGCGGATCGAGGTGGTGCCGACGCCAAGCGTGGTCCCAAGATCGACGACCCGGGTCGCCCCCAGCACGGCGCGGACGCCCGCCGTCGTCACAAGAGCACTTCCGACGACTCCGGCTCCATAGGCGACGAGCCGCGCCGAGGCTCGCTTCGCGCCGAGGACGATGTCGAGCGCGGCCGCGGCCGCCCAGATGACAAGTGCGGCGAGAAGGAGGAAAGGCCCCGTCACGTCACGGCTCGGTTCTCGGCGAGGAGCCCGACAGCGACGAGGATGCCATGCAGCAGGCTGAAGGGGCTCGGGGGCGAGCCTGGCACCCAGACGTCGACCGGCACCACGGACCCGATCCCGTCCGCGCCCGCGTAACTCGAATGCAGGAGCCCCCCGCTGATGGCGTCGGTGCCAGCAGCGAGCACCACTTTGGGAAAAGGCATCGCCTCGTAGGTAAGTCGCAGCGGTCCCGCCATGCCGGCGGTTCCAACTCCCGTGACCAAGAGCAGGTCCGCGTGGCGCGGCGTCGCGGTGAAAAAGATCCCGAGCCGCTGCACGTCGTAGACCGGGTTGGTGAGGGCGGCCACCTCCCACTCCTCGGATCCATCGGACCCGGCATCGACGTGGCGGACGTGGATGGAGCGGCGAAGGAAGCGTGTTCGCTTTGCGAGCTCTGCTCGGACCTCTTCCACGGCCTCCTCATCCTCGTCCGGGACGAGCAGGGCGCGGCGCCCGATCCTGCCCACCTCGGGGGAGCCGTCGAAGGCGAAGAGGTCCGGGCGCGCCTCGACGCAGCGACCGCAAAGGATGCAGCGCCCGCGGTCGACCCGGAGCCGGCCGTCGGCGAGGATTGCCCCGGTTGGACATAGGGCAGCGAGCTCGTCATCTGCCGACGACTTGTCCGGCGCGTGGAGGACCGCGATCGCAGCCATGTACCCGCGCCCGTAAACGTCCGACCGCCGCGGGTAGCGGGAGGTGACGACGCCCTGGCGTAGTCCTCGCAGCAGCCAGGCCATCAGCCCGACACCCCAGCGATCGAGACCCCGAAGCTTGCTTCGATGAAGACGAAGTCGGTGAGGATGTCACCTCGGAAGGCTCGTTCGAACAGGGCGAGATTGTGGAAGGACGCGCACCGCGGCTTGACCCGAGTCAACTGGCCGGCGTCCGCTTCTACGAGGTACAAGAGCTCGCCTTGGGGGGCTTCGACCGAGCTCCACGCCGTCCCGTCTGGCGCCGGGATCTCGTGACGCCACGGTCCTGTCTCGGACTCGGCCAGCTCGTCTAGGGCCTGGCGGACGAGATGGAACGCGTGGCGGATCTCCTCGATCCGTACCGACTGCCGGGCCAGCGCATCACCCTCGATAAATCCCTCCGCCGGTTCGAATCCCAAGAAGCGGTATGCGCCGTAGGGGCGCCGCACCCGGACGTCTTCGACCAGGCCCGAGCCACGCCCCACCGGACCGAGCGCCCCGTGCTCGGCGACCGCGGACGCTGGCAGGATTCCGGTGCCGCGGAGACGGTCGAGGAAGGAGGGGGTGTCCATGAGCGCCCGGGTGTCGTCGGCGATTGCCCGGTCGATGGCTCCCACCGCGGCCAAAGCGTCGGTCGGGCTGAGATGGAGCGGACCTGACACCCCTCCGGGAACGACCACTCCGCGCGCGAACCGGTGTCCGCACAGCCGGGCGCGCAGGCGCAGGATGTGCTCCTTGTGGAGCGTCATCCGTGCGTATGCCACGGCCTGTCCGGCTCCCTCGGTGTGGCGGATGATCGAGTCGAGGTGGACGGCGACCCGCTCCAGCTCGGCATACACCACCCGCACCAGCTGGGCCCTCCTGGGCGGTTCGACGTTGCCAAGGGTTTCGAGCGCCTGGCAGAACGCCGTAGCGTGGGCAACCGAGACGGTTCCCTCTACCCGTTCGGCAAGCAAGACGGCATCGTCGACCTCCAGCTCGCCGAAGCGCCGTTCGATCCCTCGATGCTTGTGGTAAACGCGGGTCCGAAGGTGGGGGATATCCTCCCCGGGCGTCTCCACCAGGTACTCGACGCTCTCGAAGACGCCGGAGCGGACAGGGCCGTAGGGAATAGTGAAGACCCCCTCCCCACTGACATGTCTTGGTAGCGAGGCAAGGTCGGGTTCGAGGCGTGGCGGCTTGTCCGGGTTACCGGGACGAGGACGCCGTACGTCCGGGCGCAACGGGAGCACGAGCGGGTCGAGGCGGGGGTGTCCGATCGGCTCGATGCCGAACAGGTCGTGGATCTCGCGTTCGTACCACGCCGCTGCAGGAACGAGCGGGGTGAGGCCCGGATACCGGTCAGCACCTGGTCCGAGGGTGGTCTCGAAGCTCGTGAGGTCTCCAGCGCTTGCTACGAGTGCGCGCAGTTCCGTGGCGCCGTCGCGGCGAGCAGTGGCGACTAGTGCGGCAAGGCGCCCACCGCCTCGTACGGCAGCAGCGACCGAGTCGGCCAGCTGAGACGGCTCGAGGGATACCGAGGCCGCAGCGTGTCTCATCGTTGTGCTCCGAGCTCGCCGGCGGCGCGGGTGAGGAGATCCGATAGCTGTCCCGGCGGGTGAACTCCAAGGATCGCGAGGGCGGCGAGACCGATGACCATGGAGGCTACGATCCACGCGCTCGGCTCGCCCCGGGAACTGTCCTCGACTGAAGGTGTCAGCATCGTCCTGCTCGTGAACCACGACAACCCGAGCATCGCGAGTGTCACCCCGACGACAAGCACGGCGGCCACCGCGTCGCGCGGATCCTGCAGCCCCCCCGAGACGATGAGGAACTCGCTGCGGAAAATGCCGAACGGTGGCATCGCCGACAGGCCGAGCACGGCGAGCACCAGCATCGGTCCGCTCCAAGGCAAGGCTCCGATCCCGCCGCGGATTCGACTCATGTCCTTCGTCCCGAACTTGCGAGTGATGCTGCCGGCGCCGAAGAAGGCTGAGGATTTTGCCGCAGCGTGGGCGAGGACGTGCAAGAGCACGCCGACGATGGCGATCGGGGCGGAGAAGGACATGCCGATCGCGAGCACGCCCATGTGCTCGACGCTCGAGTAAGCAAGCAGGCGCTTCAAGTCGCGCTGGCTGGCTAAGTAGAGGGCGGCGAGGGCGAGCGAGGCGACCCCGAAGGCGAGCAGCACGCCGCGGGGGAACGCCGGGCCGATCGCGCGGGCCGTCACCTGGTAGAAGCGCAAGATGGCATAGAAGCTGACGGCGAGCAGGGAGCCCGACAACAAGGCGGAGATCGGGGTCGGCGCCTCACTGTGGGCGTCAGGCAACCAGGTGTGCACGGGGACCAGCCCCATCTTGGTGCCGAACCCGAGGACTGCAAGTACGAACGAAAGGCGGACCACCTCGGGCGGGAAGCGCGCCGCCCCGCTCAGCACCTTTGGGTAGAAGAGCTCGTAGGCGTTCCCGAACACCGTGCTTCCCGCATAGTACATGATGATGGTGGCAAGGAGACCGATCCCGAGCCCCATCGAGGCGATGAGCACGTACTTCCACGCCGCTTCGGTGGCCCGGTCGGTGTCGTCGATGGCGACAAGCAGCGCCGAGACAACGGTGGTGACCTCGATTGCCACCCACAGCAACGCCAGTCCGTTCACGACCGGGGCCATGGCCATCGCCCAGGCGAACAGGTTCAATCCGGCAAAGAACCGGCGGTTGTAGCGCGCCGCAGAGCCAGGATCCCCAGCAGGATGGACATATCCGATGGCGAAGACCGCGGTGGCGCCGTAGACGAGGGCCACCGCGACGAGGAAGACCACCGAGAGGGCGTCGACCCGCAGCCATCCCGACAGCGCTGTCGTGGTCTTGGCCGGGACGAGCAGCACCGCGAGCACAAAGGTGAGAACCCCGCTCGCGAGCGTGAGTGCCCGCGCGATCCGGGTCGGCACCCACCAGCAGATCACACTGACGGCGAACGGCACGATCAGGATGACGATCAGGTCCCAGCCCATCGTCACCCCTGCAGCCGATCGAGCGCTTCGGTCGAGAGAGTCCGGGCCCGACCGTGGTGGATCCGCATGAGAAGGCCAAAGACCACGACGGCCACCAGCAGATCGAAGAGGAACGCCACCTCGACGATAAGGGGGAGGCCTGCCGCGACGACGAGGCTTGCGACTGACACCCCGTTCTCGAGAGCGAAGAACCCGACGGCCTGAGACACGACGTCGGAGCGCAGGGTGACGAGCAGGAAGGCCACAAGGATCACCGCGGCGGCGAGGCCGAGAGCGGGCGCGGGCAGGGACTTGGAGTGCACCGGCAGGCTCCCAACCACAAAGAACCCGAAGACCGAAAGGGCAATCGCCAGCAGCACCATGGTGGCCACACCGAAGCGGTGGCTGCTGGCGATGTCAACGCGGGCGTCGCGCAGGAGCCGGGACACGACGCTGGGGACGACGACGACCTTGAGCACGAAGGAGAACCCCGCGAGCACGTACAGCTGATCGACGTGCTTCGTGGCGGCGACGAACACGGCAAGAGCAGTAACGGCAAGCGACTGGAAGGCGTAGAGGCGGACCTGTGAGCGTGATAAGTGCGCCCGCAACATAGCGAACTCGGTGAGTAGGACGACGAGAGCGATGGCCTCGGTGGAGCCTGAGAAGATGGAAGGGACAGCAGGGACGGCAGCCACGTCAGCCACCGCCTAGGTAGAGGACCAGCACGGCGAGGATTGAGAGGAGGAAGGCAGCCGCCATGAATTCGGTGATCTTGAACAGCCGCAACTTGGAGAAGCTGTTGTCGATGATGGCGAAGATCGCCCCGACGCAGAACGCCTTGCCTAGCAGGGCCAAGACGGCGAGCACCACCGATCCGGTTGCCCCCGATCCGGCTAGGCCCCACGGAGCGGCGAAGACGTTGACCAAGAGCACGTAGAGGATCATCTGTTTCATGGCCGACCCCCATTTGAGGAGGGCGAACAGCGGACCGGAGTGCTCGAGGGTCCGCGCCTCGTCGATCATCCCGAATTCGAGGGTGCCCGCATGGGTCTCGACAGGGATGCGACCCGTGTCGTTCAGCACCACCAAGAAGAACGCCAGAGCGATGAGCAGGTGTGCAGGGCGGATGACCTGGCTGAGCGAGGCGCGAGCAGCGGCCGCCTCGAAGTAGGGGAGGTCCGTGGTGGTCACGAGCGCCACGGCAAAGGTGACGAACAGGATCGAGGGCTCGATCAGCGCTCCAAAAGTCATGGCCCGGCTGCTGCCGAGCTGGGCGTAGGGCCCGCCAGTCTCGGCTGCGGCCAGGGCAACCGAGAACCCCGCGAGGCCGAGCAGGAAACCCCCGCCCAGGATGTCGCCCATGTAGCCGAGCGGCAACGGAAACGTCGTGAGCACCGGTATCAGGAGCGGGACGGTCAGGTAACACGTGAACGCAACCATCGGCCCGACCACGAAGACCCATCCAGCGTCCTCGGGGACGAGGGTCTCTTTTCGGAACAATTTGGCCAGATCGTAGTAGGGCTGGAGGATCCGGGGTCCCCGCCGTCCTTGGAGCCGCGCTTCGAGGTGGGCGATCCATCCGCTGAGGAGCGGCGCGAAAACGAGGATCGTCAGGACCTGCAGGACCTGTATCTGTGCCGGTGCCAGCTCGACTGCGACCACCCATGCCTCCACGTCACGGAATTCGTGCGTAGAGGCCATTAGCCAAATGGCGGTTCGGAAACTCCGTCAAGGGTTTCCACCAGAGCCTCATCCGGGTCCGGACATAGTATCGCCAGCGCTACGCCACGTGCGCGACCAACGTCAGCAAGGAGGAACGGTCGCCCAGGCCGCAGGGGCTATAATGAAACAAGACGGCGATGGAGCTCGCCGAAACTGCCTTCGGGGCTAATAGCTCCTGTTGAGCGCTATTGAGGCGAGAGCAGGAGCAGGACATGAAGGATCGCTTGTGTAAGGCACTCCGGGGCAGTGGCCGGCCCTGAGGTGTCCGCCGGTGTTCTGGCATCGTCACCAGCGGAGCCAAGAGCACTGGCCGAGCCAACTACTCAGTTCACGAGCCTCATCTTCGATGAAGGCGCGCGCCGGGCCATCGGTAGGGAGCAAGAGGATCGGTCCTTCGCGTCCGACCTGAACCTGGACCAGATCATCACGACGATCGCGGGGGATCGAGAGGAGCGCGATCTCATCACCGCAGTTCTCTACGGACATCTCGACGACGTCAGCACGGTGTACTTTCGCCACGAGGTCTTTCAAGACTTGGAGGACCGGACGCTGCTGGAGCAGATCCAGCACTTTGCCGAGCTGATGCGCCAGGTTCGGGTCCACCTCGAGCAGGTGAAGAAGATGGACTACCGGTACCAGCGCGAGGGGTGGTTTCTCGACGCCGCGGCCATCTACTGCGATGCCGTGAGCGGTCTTGCTGACGATCTCGCTACGGCACGACTCCGCTCACGAGCCCTTAGGTCATTTCGCGACTTCCTGATTCGTTATGTGACTTCTGCGGAGTTTTCCTCTCTTGTCTCCGACACGAAGGACCGGCAGGCTGCGCTAGCGGAGATCCGATACTGCATCCGCATTCGGGGCGACAAAGTGGAAGTGAGCCGCTACGAGGGACAAGCTGACTACAGCGCCGAGGTGTTGGACACCTTCGAGCGCTTCAAGCAGGGCGCGGTCAAGGACTACCGGGTCAAGTACCGCACCTGGCCGCCGATGGGTCACGTCGGAGCGCAGATTCTGCAGTTGGTAGCGCGACTGTTCAGCGAGGAGTTCGCAGGCTTGGATCAATACTGCCGCGAGCACGACGGGTTCTTCGACGAGACAGTCCGGGTCTTCGAGCGTGAGCTCCAGTTCTACCTTGCGTATCTCGACTACATCGGGCCCCTTCGTTCAGCTGGGCTCAGCTTCTGCTATCCGGAGGTCACTGCGGACTCGAAGGAGATCTTCGTAAGAGACACCTTCGACCTGGCACTCGCGAAGAAGCGAGTCGGGGGTCATGAGGCCGTCGTCGAGAACGATTTCCACTTGGCGGGCCCTGAGAGGATCTTCGTGGTGTCCGGGCCGAACCAGGGAGGAAAGACGACTTTCGCCAGGACCTTCGGCCAGCTTCATCACCTTGCGAGCGTTGGCTGCCCGGTTCCCGGCAGATCTGCCCGGCTCTTTCTCTACGACCGTCTCTTCACTCATTTCGAGCAGGAGGAGGATCTCGCGAAGATGAGCGGAAAGCTGGAGGATGACCTCGTTCGGATAAGAGACGTCCTTCAGAGTGCGACCTCCAACAGCATCGTCATCATGAACGAGATCTTCACCTCGACGACGCTCAGAGATGCTCGTTTCTTGGGTGAGAAGGTGATGAAAAAAGTCATGCAGCTCGATCTCTTGTGTGTCTTCGTCACCTTTGTCGATGAGCTGGCGTCCCTTGGCGACTCAGTTGTCAGCATGGTCAGCACTATCGTTCCCGAGAACCCGGCCGAGCGCACCTACAAGGTAGTCAGAGGACCTGCCGATGGACTGGCCTATGCGCTCGCGATCGCGGAGAAGTACAACGTCACCTACGAGCGCCTGCGCCTGAGGGTGGGGTTATGAAGGCCCACCTCCTCTTCGAAGATCACGACTTCGACTTCGGCGCCGAGCTGCCTCCGGGTCACGAGGACCTGACCCAGGACCTGGAGCTTGCCATTCTTCTGCAGGCTATGGCGCTCGGCGACAAGTTTCTCCTGGATGCGTCGACGAGAGTCCTGCTGACCGCCATCGAGGACGAAGGAGCGATCGTGTACCGTCAGAGAATTCTGGCTGACTGTATCGCCGAACCGGACATCATCAGGAACATATACGCGATCGCGGTGGCCGCTCTCGAGGACAGACGAGGGTTCTGGGGTTACAGCTCCCAGAACCCTACGTCCATACTGTCCGGCGCTGTCAACCAGCTCGAGGCTTCTGTCGGGCGCCTCCGACAGCTGCGCGAGATCGCAGATGAGCACGCGGACAAGTTCCACTCCGACGGACTGGTGAGGCTGTGCGAGACATTGCAGCGTGATCTGGACGACGAGTATTTTCAGACCATAAGTCGCCACTTCAAGCAGCTTCGCTTTCGCGAGGGCGTGGTGATAAGTGCGGAGCTTGATCGAAGCAACAACGGGGTCGGGTTCGTGCTCCGCTCCCCTGGAGAGGGCAGGGCACGGTGGAGGCAAAGATTGGGAATCGGCCCGCGCTACTCGTACTCCTTTACCATCCCGCCGCGCGACGAAGCAGGTGGGCAAGCCCTCGCGGACCTCGGCAACCGAGGGGTCAACCTCGTCGCCAACGCGGTAGCCCAGTCCGCTGACCATGTTCTGAGCTACTTCACGTTGCTTCGGGCGGAGCTGGGTTTCTATGTGAGCTGTCTCAACCTTTGGGACCAGCTCGTGGCAAAGGGAGCGGCAGCCTCGTTTCCTGAGCCGTTGCCGTGGCAGCCACTCAGACTCTCCTCCACCGACCTGCGAGACGTCTGTCTGACCCTAAGGACCGAGACCCGGGTGATCGGCAACGATTTTGATGCCGACGGGCGATCCATGGTCATCGTCACGGGAGCGAATTCCGGTGGAAAGTCGACGTTCCTGCGAAGTGTCGGCCTTGCTCAGCTCATGATGCAGTGCGGCATGTTCGTCACAGCTGAGATGTACCGGGCGAGCACGTGCAGCGGGGTGTTCACGCACTTCATCCGCGAGGAGGATGCCTCGATGACGAGCGGGCGTCTCGACGAAGAGCTGAGCCGCATGAGCACTATTGCCGATCAGATCCGGCCGCGCGCTCTCATGCTTTTCAACGAGTCCTTTGCCGCCACGAACGAGCGCGAGGGCTCCGAGATCGGGCGCCAAGTAGCTCGTGCTCTCTTGGACGCGGGGATCAAGGTGATCTTCGTCACCCACCAGTACGATTTCGCCGAAAGCTTCTACGAGCATCACTCAGGGTCCACGCTGTTCTTACGAGCTGAGCGGCAAAGCGACGGGCAGCGGAATTACAAGCTCGTGGCGGCAGAGCCCCTTCCGACCAGCTTCGGCGAAGACCTCTACTACCAGTTGGGCGGATGGCTGGACGACGACCCAGTTCCGGGCTCTCCGAGCCTGCAGAGAACAGCGACCGGTGGGAGCAAGGTAGGCTGAAGATCGGCGATGGGGCTCGCCAGGAGATGACCCAACTGGGTTTGATAGCTCCTACCAACGTTAGGTGAAGCGTTCGTGGGAGGTAGCAAATGTCGCCTGGCGACTCTGAGGCACATCGAAGCGGCGGCCTGGTAGCGAGCGTCTATCTATCGCGTCACGGCCGAACCAAGCTCAATGCTGCGGGGATGCTACGGGGCCACCTTGATCCTCCTCTCGATGAGGTAGGGCAAAGCCAAGCTCGTGAGCTCGGCCTTGCCCTTGGGCAGTTCGAGCCGAGCCTGATTGTCTCCAGCCCGCTTACGCGGGCTGTCGAGACTGCACGGTACATCTCGGATGTGTGCGCCGCCGGTGGAGTCGAGATCGACGACCGACTGATCGATCGGGACTACGGACCATGGGCCGGCCACCGACTCGAAGAAGTCCTAGCAAAATGGGGCAGCGTCGAGGACGCTCCAGGCGTAGAGCCCATGGCGGCGTTCCGGGCTCGCGTCACGACCGCGCTCGAAGCGGTAGTAGAGCGTGCCATCAGCGGCGCGGTCGTCGTTGCGCACGACGCCGTGAACAGGACCCTAATCGCGGCACTCGCGCCGATTGAGTACCCGGTGGCAGATACGATCCCGCAACGCACCGGATGCTACAACCTGCTCGAATTTGTCGGTGGGAAAGGGCAGGTCGCAAGCGTCGATGTCTGTCCGGAGGACCGGGGTGACATCCGGCTCGGCCCTCGATGAGGTGCTGAGCCGTGGAACTCCGCCGAGCCGACGATCCACCCGTCGCCCGCGTTTATTCGCCTGACTCAGAGCTGTTTGGTTGGCTGGATCGCTGTCGCGAGCTCGCGAACAGCGGACTTGACGGCATCGAGGATCCTGCCCGGGAGCTCGCCGAGCTGGCAGGCGGAGATCGCCAGTTGATGGAGAGTGCTCGCCAAATGCTGCTGCGTGCGCTCGAGCACGAGCCGCACAACGCCACCCTCCGCCAGATGCACGCCCTTTGGAGGCGTGCCTTCGAAAAGGGCGAGTGGACATGGGGCGACACACCTCCCGATGTGCACCACCGACTCTCATGAATCAACAGGTGAGCGTTGTCACCTTGCGAGAGCAAGCTCGGGAGATCGCGTCACTAGTCGCGGAGTGGCTCGATCTGCGCGATCGCGCCAGCGCCGTCCTTGCACGTACCGCGAGCAGCGAGTTTCGCATTGCTGTTGTCGGAGAGTTCAAACGCGGGAAGTCAACGTTGCTCAACGCTCTCGTCGGCCTAGACGTCCTCCCGACCGGCGTGCTCCCGGTGACTGCGGTGCCGATCGAGCTCGCCGCCGGCGATGGCAGCGCGGTGGTTACCTTTGACGACGGTAGCCGCAGGGGCATCTCCTTGGACGAGCTTGACCTGTACACCACGGAGTCGCAGAACCCGGGAAACCGGCGCGGGGTCGTCGGTGTGGAGCTCGGAGTGCGTAGCGCGCTACTAGAGCTCGGGCTGACCTTTGTCGACGTTCCCGGAATGGGGTCGGTGCATGAAGCAGCGACGGATATCGCGCTGGCCACGTACGAAAAGATCGATGGTGCGGTGCTCGTGCTCAGTGCCGACGCAGCACTTTCTGCTGCGGAGCGGCGGGTCGCATGTCGTCTCGCGGACCATGCAACACACCTTTTCGTCGTCGTGAACAAGTGTGATCGGCTCGGGCCCGAGGACGTCGAGAAGGTGCGAGGCTTCGTCGCCGACGCACTGGAGCGCCCCGGTGCCTCCATCTACTGCCTCAGTGCCCGCGAGGCGATCCACGCCGGAATGAATGCCGCTGGCGACTTTCCGGCTCTTGTCCGAGAGCTGGAGCGCTTTGTTGCCGAGGATCTTGCCCAGGCTCGAAACGCGGTCTTGGCTCGGGAGCTCTCGTTGGTAGTGGGCTTGGCGCGCGAGCGGGCAGGCCTGGAGCTCGTTGCCTGTGAGCTCGAGGGTGATGAGCTCAATAGCAAGGTTCAGTCCCTCGAAGGGGCGATCAGCCGAGAGCGAGCGCGTTTCGAGGGAGACCGGCGGGCGATCGCGACCGAGGTGGCAACCCTCGCGACTGGTGTGCGCTCGAGGCTCCTTCGAGACGCAGAGGCGTCGTTTCGTGCAAGGCGCCACAGTGTTGTCGAGGACCTCCCGCGTGAAGGAAGCTTCGAGGCAGCAAGACGCACGACTGCCGCTCTCGTCGAGTCGATTGTGCGAGAGGAGCTCTCCACCATCTGGGACGATGAAACAGCATGGCTAGAGCGCGAGTGGACCCAGCTCGCTGACCGCCGGCGCGCTGAGACCGAGGCACGTCTCGCGGCCGTAGGTGAGACAGTCACAGAGCTGTTCTCGACGGCGCTGTCGTCGGAGGCAATGCCCGAGATCGAGCGTCGACCGGAGGAGAGCCTTTACTACTTTGCGACGCCCATGAGCGTTACCGATGGGCTGCTCGATCCGCTGCAACGGCTCATCCCGGCCTCGCTCCTGCGGCACCGCCTAGAGGTGCGGGCGGTCCGACTGCTTCACGACGAGCTCACCAAGCATGCCGGGCGCGCAGGGGCAGCCCTGGATGAGCGGCTCCAGAGCACATGGCGGGGCTTTGATCGCTCGACATCTCACTATCTCGAGCACGCGATCTCAGACATCACGGTCGCGCTGGAGCGTGCCGTGAGCGCGCGTGCCGACACCGGGTCGGCACTTCTAGACAGGCGTGCACATCTCCAAAGCGTCATTGCGGAGCTCGATGCCGTAGCTGCGAAGATGGAGATGTGCGAATCGTGATGGTCTGCCTCGGGAACATCTGGCGGTCGCCGATGTCACCGCGGCTGATCTGGTGCTCTGTGCTGACCGAGCCAACTTGGCCGACGTGCGGCGTTTGGCTGTGACGGGTGCCGACGCGGCAAAGGCCAGGCTCCTGCGGTCCTGCGATCCGGAAGCTCTATCAGGCGACGACGAGGTTCCTGAACCATGGACTTGCGGCGACGCCGAGTTCGACAGCTCGCTCGCCCTCATCGAGAGCGCCTGTCGCGGCTGGAGATGCACCCCGTTCACGGCACGAGCGTGAACGCCCTTGCATGACGTGGTCGCACGATCGAGAATCGGCGATGGTCGAGAGTGGCGATCACATCGACATGGTGCCGCTCTGCCAGTGCGACGACGGAAGCGTCCACTATCCCGAGGGGAAGGTCGAGGTACTGCTCGGTGAGCTCGATGATCCGCCCCCACTCCGAGTCGAGCACCGGTTCCACCACCAGCTCACCGTCTGCGATCGAACGACCGAACGCGAGCTCGGCATGCGGGCCGATCCGGTCTGCGAGCATGTAGCTGACTTCGGTAACCACGAGCGCGGGAACGAGGAGCGGTCGCTTCGCGCCGGAGAGCAGCTCGAGGCTGCGACGGTGATGCCGATCACCCGTTGCTGCAGCAGCGTAGAGCGGACCAGCATCGACGATGAGCACTATGACGAATGTCGCGGCCGGCGACGGCGGGCGATCGCCTTGCCGACGAGCTCGTCAACTCGTTCAGACGCGTCGGCCGGCTTACCTTCTCCGATATCGAAGAAACCCAGCCGGCCCGTCTGTGCCGGAGCGGGTAGATGCCGCTCGATGGCCTCTCGCGCGACATCAGCTATCGAAACGCCCCTCCGCCTGGCCGCGAGGCGGATCCTGGCGTCGAGATCATCGGGCAGCATGATTGTCGTCCGCTTCATGAGGACAGCATAACGCATCACACTTCATGAATGACCTCCCGACCGGGAGACCGTTTGCCCGAGACCGACGGTTCGGGGTTCGCTGAGCCAACCTCGGAGGGTCAAGGTGGCCAAGGCTCTGTCTCGCCGCGGCGTCGTCAGGCTCCTTGCGGGTCGATCATGAGGCGGCGGCCGACCTGACGTATTCTGATTTCGCCGGGGATTGCCTCTTCTCATGCTCGGCAAGTCAGTACGGGACCTGGAGGGCCGGCTCAAACAAGGGCGATGGCCTGCGCCGGCGTGAGGGAGGCCTGCCGCAAGATCGAACGCGGCGTGCCGGGAGCGAGATCACGATGCAGCGCGACGATGACCTTGCGCTCATCCCGCCAGAGCTTCACGTAGCTGCCCCGCTGGCTGACCTGCTCGTAGCCGACCTTGGCGACAGCGGCGACGATCGAGCGCCAAACGGCACCTCGCGGGCACCCTCCGGACTGCTCGGTCGTCGGGGTAGTGGGGCACTGTTGCCCCACCCGACACGTAGGCGTATCGTTAGGCGTATGCCTCGGTTGCAGGTCTACCTTCCCGACGAGCTGCACCGCGTCGTGAAAGAGCGGCAGCTCCCTGCCTCGGAGCTCCTGCAAGGCGCCGTCCGTGCCGAGCTGCGGCGTCTGGAGCTCCTCGAGGCGACGGACCGGTATCTGTCCGAGCTCGTCGACGAGGTCGGCGAACCGTCCCCGGCATCGGTGGCCCGAGCCGAGCGGCTCGCCCAGCGCGTGCAAGGGACGGATTCCGAGGCGCCCAAGGCGAGCTGACGATGCTCGTCTTGGACTCCGGGGGAGTGAGCTTCCTTGCCAAGCGAAACCAGGATGCCGTCGCCGCCGTCCGCGCGCTGGTTCGCGTTGGCGCCTGGCCACCGCTGGTTCCTTCCGTGGTCATCGCCGAGTCGACCACGGGCCGCCATCGCAATGATGCGGCGGTGAATCGTCTGCTCAAGACTTGCGACGTTCGGGAGGACCTGCCGGCCTCCCTTGCTCGTCGCGCGGGCGAACTGCGCCACCTTGCCCAGCGCGGCTCCGCGGTGGACGCCGTCGTCGTTGCCAGTGCGGAACCGGGCGGCGTCGTGCTCACCGGCGACGTCGAGGATCTCGGGGCGCTCGCGTCCCATTCCGACGCCGTCCGCATCGAGCGGGTCTGAGCTCGCCCCTACCGGCTGGGGCTCGAGCAACCCGGCGATCACACCGATCGCCGGCCGTGTGCGAGGCGCCGGTGGGGTGGGCGGTGTTCTCTCCCCCTACACGTCGAGCCACGAAGCAAGCAGCGGTCGAGCGCCCGGTCTGTCTATCCGGATCACACCATCAGGCGAGTGGCCACATGAGATCTCCAGTAGCCTCGCCGCGTGTACGACCCTGGCGACGACTGGCCGCTCGGTTGCATTCGTCTGCGCAACGGCAGCGTGACGCTCCGGCCGGTTCGCGAGTGCGACCTGCCGAGCCTTGTACGGCTCCTCCCCGACGATGCGGAGCACGACCCGTCCTCAGTCATGCTCGAAGGCCTGGATCTCGAGGCGAACCGTCGGCGGCTCTTCATGCAGTCCTACTGGAAGAGTCGAGCCTCGTGGTCGGTGGACTGTTGGTGGATCATGTTTCTAGCGACCAGAGGTGACCACGCGGTGGGCGTGCAAGCCCTCGAGGCGGATCACTTCCCCGCACTGCGGACTGTGGACTCGTTTTCCTGGCTTGACACGGCGGTCCGTGGACAGGGGATCGGCACGGCCATGCGCACTGCCGTCCTCACGCTGGCGTTCGATCACCTGCATGCCGAGGCAGCAGTCTCATCGGCACGCGAGGACAACCGGCCCTCCTTGGGCATTTCCAGGCGACTGGGTTACGAGGACAATGGCGTCAGTCGAAGCCTCTCTCCCACCGGACCGTGCACGCTTTGTCACATGATCATTCGTCGGGACACTTGGATGGCGCGGGGCCACGGCTCGGACGTCTTGGTCGAGGGACTCAGCGGCTGTGCACCGTGGTTCGGTGTCAATGTCGAAGGCTAAGGCAGTGCATCCCCTAACGAGGTGGCCGCCACGTCGATCGAGCGCCCCTGACCGCCGGCTCTGAGCCGTTACTCTGAGCCCCTCCTGCCGAGAGCCGGAATGACTGGGCGGGCGAGCCGATCGCCGAATCCGCGTTCACAGAAGTTGGGCGGCGGGACTGGTGACGGCGCCGTCCTGTGTTGTGTGTTCGCCTCGCCTGATGGTCCGCTGTCACGGTTCAGCGAGGCTTGGTCGTCCACACCGTCCACGCATCGACCGCCTCTTTGAGGGTCATGGCCTCGACGACCTCGTGGCGCAGTCCGGCGGTGTGCACGAGCTGGTCGACGAGCCAACTCGGCAGCTCCTCGTTCGCCGGCGGGCTGGCCGGCGTGATCCCAGTGCGGAGCTTGCCAAACCGTTCGATTACCTCGGCGAGGGCAACCGTCCCGGGGTTCTTCGGCATGGCAGCCACCCTGGCCGTCATCTCTTCGTAGACATCGCTGCCGGAGCGGGCCCCGACCGCCCCCACCTCGGCGACCTCGAAGATCGGAGTCGAGTCCGGGTCGGTCGTCGACCGCCAGACGACGCGCCAGTCACGGTCGCCGACAGTGAGCTTGCGCCAACCGATCAGCCCCCCGAGGAGCGGTTCCCCGGCGTTGGGATTCTCCTCGAGCAGGGGTATTTTCTTCAACGCCCACCTGAGCGCTTGCGGGTTGTGGGTGGCGAGCCGGTGGAGATCCTCGACCGCCGGGTCAGTCAGCCGGATGTGCGCAGCCGGTTCGGCGTCGTTCACTCGCGGGCGGCAGCCGCGTCGTCAAGCCGTTCCTGTTGTAGATCTTCCCGGCTGAACCCGAAGGTGGCGATGACGTCATCGAGGTCCGTCCGATGCCCACTATCGGTGGCGGCCCGGCTGAGCACCAGTGCCGCCGAACAGAGGTCCTGCTCCAGCTCACGGAGATCGCTGAAGTGCTCGATGCTCACCACAGCCGCGACGGGGCGGCCGTGACGCTCCACGACAGTGTCGGTACCGTGCTCGCTGTCCTTGAGCAGCCCAGCCACGCCCCGCGCGGAGGCTTCGGTTACCGAGAGGACCCGGGTGGGGGCAGCAGGCAGGCTCATGACTTCAACTATCCAGGAATCTGTATAGATTGCCAGAGGGATCTTGCGGTCCTTCCCGGGACAGCGTCCAGCCTCACTTCCCCCAGCCGCGCTGGCATGGGAGCGAGCCCCGGGCAACCCAGAACGACGGGTACCGCACGGCGAGCGGCGGCCCGGGGCGCCCATAACACGCGAACGGAACGCCACCTGTAGGTGACCTCGATCGCCGGCTCCGGGCGATGTTCTGCGCTCCTAAGGGCTGGTCGGCCGACCCGGACAGGGAGCGCAGTACGAAGAGTATGGCGTCCCCCGGGGAATCAGCATCCGTATCGTTCTACGCTGGTGGATAGTGCCCCGCACACTTACCGGATGGCGTCACGGTCCCTCGTCCGACTTTATGGCACCATGATCGTCAGCACCATGATCGTCACTGGCCTTTTCGTCATGGCCTTTGGGGTGGTCGGGGCGGCGACAAGCCGAATCTACAGATTGAGAGCGAATGGCCGCCCAAGCGAAAACCATGACGAGCGCAGGCGGCCGTTCCCGCTAGTAAAGATGTACGCGTGTCGGGAAACCCGTAGACATGACGGGAATG
>JAKACA010000274.1 GCA_021796455.1 Actinomycetes bacterium | reverse complement strand
TCCCGAGGTGGTCGCCCTCGCCGCGCCGCCACCGGCCTGCCTCCGGCGCGAGGACGGCATGGCCCAGTTCGAGCGCCACGGCGGCCGGCACTTCACGACGACGGGAGCGAGTACGGCCAGATCAGCTGGTCACCCTTGTCCCGACTTGTCCCGGTGCACCAGCCGGCGAGCAGCGCCCGAGTCACGACGTGTTGCTTCGCTCGCTTCTTCGCCAGCGGGTCGGACCCGGATCGCGCTTCCGAAGCGCGCTCGCGGAGTTCTGCCGCCGGGATGCCGAGCCCGCCGGCGAACAGGTCTATGTCCTTCTCGAAAGCATCGATGTCGTACGCAAGAGCTTGGAGGGGTTGCAGCTCTGGCGGGATATCCGGAAGGAGTGACTTCAGAAAGTCGAACGCCGCGGGCTGAGAAGGTCCGTTCGGATCCCCGACGACCACCGCTCCTCCTTCCTCGCATCAGATAATGGTCATTACGTTTTGCTGATTAGCAGTACAATGCAATGAGTTGCACTTACCGAGGGCATCCACAAAGCGTTCCTCAAACATGATTCTTCGCGTACGGGACGCACGCGAATCTACGACGACCTGCTCGTCGCCTCGGCCGACATCGACGGCAAGCAGAGCCAGAACGAGCGACCAGATCATCGACGGGCTGGGCAAGCGTTCTGTTCCCGTCGGGATGCCGACGATCCTGAGCGACGCGGGCGCGTGATCACCGAATACAGGCCCAAGGTGCGAGCGAGAACGATCCGCCGTTCTGAGCGCCAGGTGACGGCGTTACGTGGCAGGGCTGCTCGTGTCCCACGGCCAATCCTGTGAGCTTGCTGCCCGGGAGTAGGCCTCACCATACGAAGTGCTGCGGTCCGGCGTCTGAGCCAGGGTGCTGAGATCGAGATCATCCATGAACTGAACCTCGCTCCAGCCTTGTCCTTTCCGCCGAGTTGCCTCATCAAGGAAATACTGGGCGAGTGGGTCAAGCGCTGGCGTAGCCACCAACTTCTCCTTTCGAACCGTCTCACGCTATACGGCTGACAGCGACGTTCGACTCGGTCGGACGTCTGGGGCTTCACGTGTGCTCTTTACCGAGCCATCAACGTCCGCAGACGGCTGGTAAGTGACTGGCGCAGTGCATCAAGACCCTCTGAGTTGTTCAGGTAGGTGATATATCGGTGATGCCGTAGGTCAAATGGCACATCATCATGCGATTGGGTGATGAGAACCACATCTCGGCCAAGCGTATGGGCGATGCCGACTTCGTAGAAGACGTTTGCATTCCTACCGCTAAGATCACAGGCGACGACCTTGGATCGGGCGATTAGTGCGACGATGTCGTTGACCAGCACGCTGTTTTCCCAGATATCATCCGCGCGTTGACACAACCATCCCCCGTTCTCGGCGGCCGCCCTTAATGCCTGCCAGACAGGTGAAAACTCCGCTGCGAACGGCATCATGACCGCAACGCGGTTCGGTTCCGGTGAGATCCCTGGGAGCTCGAAAGCTGTTGGTCTGGGGAGGTTTATGAGTCGACCCTCGAGTAGCACCTGGTAGAGGTCCGGCTCCTTGATTGTCCAGCGCGTCCGGTTGAAGGCGGATCGCCCTAGCCCCAGTTCCGGTGCAGCTTGTTCGATGCGGGCAGACGGGATGTCTGGGATGCTGGTGCTCTTGACGAAACGGAAGTGGACGTCCCGGCCGGACCTCGCCAGGCTCACTACGTTACCGACCCGGGCACCTGGGGTGTTCGACTGTCACCGACCTCGGGCATCAGCAACGTCGGCAGACGTAGTAGTCGCTCGATATTCACCTCGCCGCTTGGTCGGAAGATTGCAGCCAGGTCGTCATCAAGCCCCTCTAGCAGTCGGTCAGCCGCGAGAACACCGTCAACCGCACCAACGATCACGTTGTACATTCGGTGCATCCTCAGTCGGCGCCATCGCAGGGAGACTGAAGGATCCATTCGGTCGATGACGCCAACATCCAAGATGAGCCACGCCCGACCGCAGAACGGCTTAGGCGAACGCCGAACGACAGTCGAATGAGAGAGCTCCCGAACTAGCGCAGATCGGCACCTACCCGTGCGGATCCTCTGGCCGCGCCTTGGGGGGTTCGAGCCGAACGACCGTCGTCACCCTGTCGATGCTTCGATCGAACGACGCCACGACGCCGACCGCGCTGCGCTCGGCGCTCGCGACGAGGTAGGCCTCGGCGAAGTCGAGGCGGTCGAGCTCGTAGACCTCCGCCGCTCGGAGCAGGAGGCCTTCGTCGACGACCCGCATGGCCTCGAAGGCCACGATGGCGCGTACCAGCTCGGCCACCCTCGACCGCTCGAGCTCGTAGAAGGATTCGAGGACGTAGACGACCTCGGCCACGATCAGGTCCGCCAGCAGCAGCTCGTCCGCGTCGCTCAGGAACTGCGTCGCCCGGGTCGCGAGGTCTGGCGGGTCCCCGGTCAGGTGACGAATGAGGACGTTGGTGTCGACGAACGCCTTCACCGCCGGGCGTTGCCGCGCGCCTTGTGCGTGCGAGCGAGCACCTCGTCCCAGGGAAGGCCCTGCTTGTCGGCGGGAACGGTCACGCTGCCCGCCAGCTCGAGCAGGTCGGGTGTGCGAGCCAGCACGGCGCGGCTGCCCTCCAGGCGAAACACGACCGCGTCGCCCTCGTGCAACCCGAGGGCCTCGCGCACGGCTTTGGGGATCGTGACCTGTCCCTTCGTGCTCATGCGGGCAGCTGCCTCCATGGGCGTCTCCTTACTTGGTTCCAAAAGTAAGGATAGCTACCGCATGCGGCGCGAGCCGCGCCGGACAGGCTCGGGCGCGGCTCGCGTGCCGACGAGCGCGCCGGAACGGCATCGCCATGACGCGCGCCGCGCCAGATCGGCGTGTCGAGAGCGCTGACCGTGTCGACGCTCACCGGCCGGCGGGCACGGCTCCGACAGCCCGGCCTTCGAGCTCGTGTCGACGCACCCCTCGAAGCCCGGGCTCGTCTTGGGCGCGATTGGGCGCGTTCTCAGGGGCTTCGGCGGTCAACGGCGGTCACTGGCGGTCAACGAAAAAACGACGTCTGAACAGGGAGAAAGCGCATCTCGGGAGAGAGCGGGCGACGGGAATCGAACCCGCATGACCAGCTTGGAAGGCTGGGACTCTGCCATTGAGCTACGCCCGCGAATGGCGCAACATTCTATCTGCTGGGGCCGGCAAGGCTGAGGCGGAGCCGTCCCAGCGGGTATGGAAGGGCCGATGGCACGACCGATCTGGAAAGGAGCGGTCACCTTCGGGCTGTTGAGCATCCCGCCGACATCGTGCGGGGAGGTGGCGTCCAAGGGGCATTTCGCCCTCCTCGACGAAGCGGATCTCGCCGCGGCTGTGCTCGAGGAGACGCGGACAAGCGAATTGCTCGAGTTCGTCGGCGGCGACGAAATCACCACTGCTGAGGTGATCGATCGGAACAAGGTGCTCTCGCGTTCGGTGGAGGGCGCCCGTGAGCGGCCTCGCGCGGGGGACGCGGCGCCGGAGGACCCCGACGGCGGTCGGGTGAGTGAGGAGGGCGGTGGTGGCGCGTTTGAGTGGCTGT
>JAKACA010000273.1 GCA_021796455.1 Actinomycetes bacterium | reverse complement strand
AGTCTGTGGAGGAAGTGTGGCCAGCAGCCGCTTAGCCTGCGCGAACGCTCCAGAACGGCGAGCGAAGCGGCAGGTCAACGCCAAACGTGAACACCTCACCGAGAGGTCTTCACGTTTTGCGTGGGGACCAGTTCACGTTTGTGCGATGACGGGTTCTCTCAAGCCTGCCGGCATGGTCGCGCACGGGTGTGACGCGCTTTCGGCGGCGGCCTTGGCGATGTGTAGCGGTAGTTGTCTGCCTGTGCTGGGTTGCGCGCGATGTCGGTGCGCGACGAAACGGCGTGTGGTTGAAGCGTAGGAGGCGAGCCGGAGACTACGGCGGAGCGGTCAGGCCCGCTTTGGCGAGCTCGGCGATGCTCTGGCGGCGTCGGCGACGGGTTCGCGGCTCGAGACCGGCAGCGCGGCGCCGATCGCTTTCGCGCATTCGGGACTCGAAGGCGTCGACGAGATCGAGGTTGCGACAGGAGATTGCGACGGCGAGGAACAGGCTCGGGGTGACGAGTCCCATGACACGGCACCAGCCCTTTGCCACGTCGACCGTCGCGGGGTCCTTGATCCGGCTGTTCGAGCGCTCGACCGCGCTTCGTCGCGCGTAGGAGGCCCGCCAGGCCTTCCCTGGGTAGTCGTGCTTCTGCCTCGTCTTCGCGTTGACAGCGGGTGGGACGGTAAGACTTTGTTGGGAGCAGCAGTCGGGCGGGTGCTCGGGAGGCTCGAGCACCTCTGGGCGGGAGTAGTCAAGCGCCATCGAAGCCGATCGCAGCGGGCAGCGGAGTTTTCCCTGGACGGCGGGGCACGCGACGCGGTGGTAGCCGTCGTCGTCGTCGGTGTTGATCCGGCCGAGCTTGTATCGGGCGAGCTCGGCGGTCTTCTCGTCATGTGCGGCGATCTCCTCGTTGGACGCGCCGCGAGGAAGCGGAGCGACGTCGAGGAGTGCTGTGGGCGTCTGTGGGCAGTAGAGGTTGCCGTTGACGGCCAGCGCACCATGAAAGGTGCCTTGTGGGCCGCGGTCGGAGGGGTGGAGGTCCATCACGAGCGAGGCGCCAGCGGCGCGAAGCGGCAGTGCAAAGTGCTCGGGGACCCGGTGCGCATAGCCGGAGTCGGCGAGCAGGTCGCCGGGGAGAAGCGCGTGCTTCTTGAAGCGGCCGACGAGGACCTTGACGACGACGGGGACCGGGTCGTGGTTGCACGCGCTCATGGTCATCTGCCGGACGAGCTCGGGGACCTCGGGGCCGTCAGCCTCTCGGACCATCGTCGAAAGATTCGCGTAGTGGCCGAAGAAGAGCTCGGAGTGCTCGCCCGGGCCGCCTCCCCGCCGATGCCCCCAGGCGGCCTCTGGGTCCGCGGAGAGGCCGTCTTTGCCCGGCGCGTGAGCGAAGCTCTCGTAGTCGGTCCAGTCGAGCGCGAGCGAGGAGGTCGCTTTGTAGTGTTCTGGCACTGAGGCGTCGATCAACGCGTCGAGCAACTCCTGGAGGCGCGTTGTCGCGAGGCCGTCGGGCGTCTTCTTCCCGAGCACCTTGTCGAGCAGGTGGTTCATGTACTCCACCTGGCGATAGGTGAGGAGATGGGCCACCCCCTTCTCCTCGACGAGCACCCCAAGGCGTCGCCGGTCGCCGTCTTCGAAGGCGCACAGCGCCTGGTGCACGCGCGAGAGGTGGGCTGGGCGTCCGTCGGAAAGACAGCACGCCACACCGAGCAGGAAGCTCCGCACGGAGAGCTGGCGGTGACGCACGCCCACGGGCAGTGCTGCCTCGATCTCGGCGATCATGGCGGCAAGCGCCTCGTCGTCGAGCACCGCCTCGAGGCGAACGAGCTCGATCACCGGTGCCCTGCGCCAAGGAATGCGACAGCCTCCTCTTCGCTCGGGGGTCCGAGCTGGACGAGCAGGTCGCCGAGGCGCTGAGAATATGTGACGCCGGCAGCGTCCATGAAGGCCCGAAGTCCGATCACCTGGGCGACATCGCACAGCCATGTCGCACGCAGCCGGGCAATGTCGATCCGAGGGAGATCGGCCCCTCCGGCCAGGGAAGCAGTGAGCGGCGTGGTCACGTTGTGGCGGGAGCGAGAGGTCCCGCCGATCACGAAGCACTCTCCGGCTGCGGCGAAGGCCGCGGCTGCTGCCAGACGGCGGTGATAGCGGGTGAGCACCGGCACCACCCGAGGACGGCGTCCCGAGCGCACCACGACCACCAGTCCCCCCGAGCGTCGCTGGACGTCGGTGCCACAAAGCGCCTTCATGTCGCCGCCCATGAGGCCCGCTCCTGCCCCGAGGCAGACGAGCGCCGCAGCGCGCTGGCGGCGCGACTCGGTCGGCTGAGCGTCGGCGAGGGCGAGGTAGGCGGCGATCTCGGCTTGGCGATAAGGGAGCTTGGAGCGCTCGCGGGGCAGTGCGGACACGTGGGGTCCGGGGTCGAGAGCGTCTGCGAGCGAGCGGAGGTTGGTGCGCAGCGTGCGCCTCGTGGCTGGAGACCACGCTTCGCAGCCGACAAGCACGAAGCGTTCGATCACCGAGGGTTGGAGCAGGACCTTGGCGACGAGATCAAGGCCACGGCCCTCGCCGAACGCCCCGAGGCGGCTTGCGGCGAACAAGAACGCCTTGGCCCGGGCCACCGTCGCCGGAGTGGCGGCCGCGGTCACCTCCCTGGCGAAACCGGCGGCCGCGGCCGACACGAGGCGAGGATGGAACCCCTCGATGGCCCGGGACACCGGTGCGGAGATGGTTGATGCCACAGCCCATATACTGTGGCATCATGGCCGCGCTGACCGGTGGATCCTCTGAGAAGCTGTCCTCGATGCGACTCACCGCTCGCCAGGCCCGCGCACTGCAGCGCATCAGCGCCGAGCTCCAAGACATCGGCCTCTGCCTGCCCGGCAGCGTGGTGGTGCGCACCGGGCGATGTGGCAAGACCGCCTGCAAGTGTCGAGCTGACCCGCCGCGGCTGCACGGTCCGTTCCGTTCCTGGACCCGCAAGGTGGCGAACAAGACCGTGACCCGCCTGCTCAGCGAGGACCAGCTTGACGACTATCAACAGCTCTTCGACAACCACCGCCGGCTCAAAGCCCTGGTCCAAGAACTCGAAGAGCTGAGTCTCGCCGTCGTCGAGGCCGATCCCCGCTGGCGGCGCTAAGTCTGTGGAGGAAGTGTGGCCAGCAGCCGCTTAGCCTGCGCGAACGCTCCAGAACGGCGAGCGAAGCGGCAGGTCAACGCCAAACGTGAACACCTCAGGCACAGGCGTGACACCCGAAGTCCGGTCCTGCCGAGATTGACGTACTCCATGCCTGGCCTCCCCAGTCGTGCTTACCCTGGTACCGGCCCCGGCTGGGACCCGGCACGCACCACCGATGAGCATGACACGAGACCCGCCGCACGCGCCCCGCGGCCGGACGCCCCCACCGGCTGGCGACAGGTCGATGCCGGTCCCCGGATCCGATGACGATCGGCCCTGGCGGCACGGGCCAGACCGCCACAGGCTCGCGATGGAGGAGTTCACGGGCAGGTGTGTGGAAGGAGGGCGCCATGCTGGTGCTGGTCGCCTACGGATCGACTCGCGGGGGCACGGAGGGGCTGGC
>JAKACA010000047.1 GCA_021796455.1 Actinomycetes bacterium | reverse complement strand
TGGCTCTCGATCACCGCCACCACCTGCTCCCGCTCCCGCATCACCCGGTACAGCTGCAGCACCGGCACCCCGTCCGGCAGCGCCAGCAGCTCCTTCAGGTTGGGGCTGGGCATGGATGCCTCCACCACGTCCTCCCCCTCCTCCCCCGGCAGCCCTCTCAGCTTGAGCAGGTCCGGTAGCCACAGACCCACCAGCTCCTCCTCCCGGACCTCGGCCTTCGCCTCGGCCTCCGGGTGCAGCCACACCCGGGCCAGGATCGGGGCCCCGGTGGCGTCGATCCCGGTCCCCTCCTGGGCCAGCACCACCGTGCCCGGGGCCACCTGGAGCAGCTCAGCCACCCAGGGGGTGACCGGAATGCGCCTGGTGATGTCCCCCACGAGCGCCTGGATCTTGAAGGCCCGCTCCCCCGAGTACTCCGCCGGCGGCTCGTCCGGCGGTCCCAGGCGCGGCCGGGAGGAGCCCACCGCCCGGGCGTCCACCCGCCGGCGCTCGGCCTTGGGGTCCCGGACGAAGCTGCCGGCCCCGTGCTCCGCCACCACCATCCCCTCCTGCTTCAGCACCCCCAGGGCGCTTCGCACCGTGGTCCGGGTCACCCGGTACCGGGCCATGAGCTTGCGCTCCGAGGGGAAGGCCACCCCCGGTGGCAGCCGGCCCTCCTCTATCTCCCGCCGCAGCGCCGCCGCCAGCTGCTGGTACAGCGGCTCGGAACTGTCGCGGTCCAGGGAGTACTTGGCCATAGGTACAGCTTATCTGGTCCGGACCAGGCTGGCAACTGTGCGTTCCGTGGGAGCCGACAGGGACACAAGTGTGCGTAATCCGGGACGGTTCCGTGCGCTGGCGCCGGTGGTTATCCCCGGAACCGCTACGCGCTCTTCTGCCACTCGGGGATCCACTGCTTGCGCTCGCCGCGGCCCAGAGGTACCCTTCCGCCATGAAAATCCCAGTTTCGGCCAACGGCGATCTCGTTATCCCCAGGGAGCTCGTGGCTGAGCTCATCGCGGAGCCCGGCGAGGAGTGCTTCGTGGAGCTGGATGAGGCTGGAACCAGGATCACCGTGACCCGGATGGATCCCCGCGTTGCCCGAGCCTACGGGAGCCTTGAGGTGGAGGGCGACACCGACCAGATCATCCGAGACCTTCGCGACCAGGATTAGGCAGGGGAACAGGGCCCGCCCACGCTGAGCGCCCCCCTGCAGATGCTCCTGCTCACCTGTACCCCGGTCACTGACCCACATCATGGAGAATCCTGGCCGGGTCGTCGGGCGATGGTCCTCGCGCACGTCAGATGTCACCTGGACACGTTCCTGGCGGGCCAAGAGTTACACGCGAAGAGAGCATGCCGTCGGTAGAACGGCGGACCGCACGAGCGCCTATAGTCTCCCAGGCCGATGGGCCGACCAACACCGCGGGCAGGTTACGGTGACCCCCGCCTTCAGGGAGCGCTGTCGGCGCGCAGGGCATACCAACCGCAATGGAGGCAGCGACCGTCGGTGATAGCAACACTGCGGTAGGATCCACCAGTTGGATCATAGTGCCACTCGCGCGATGCGACATCCTCGCCAGCAAAGCCCGTGACAATCTTCAAGACCTCTGTCACTGCCGCAGCAGCGAGCAACCCATTGAACGACACAACCTGAGGCCGTCCGCTCCCTGTCCCATATTGTCCTCTCGCCTCCGCGTCTCGGTCCTCGGCGAGCTGAGCCTCTGAGACGTGGCCGAAACAACGTAAGCAGTGACTGCCAGGTAGGATCCGCGAGAGGTGGCCATCAATCCGGAAGGGATCTCGAGTGATCGTCGTGCCGATGTCGACCAGCGGTATTGCGTAGCGCAAGCAATAGCGGTTCAGCTCGTCCCGCGCCCGGACATTGTCAACACAGGAAACAATGACGCTGACGTCTCGAAGCCGCCGCAGCAACTGAACGGTCGGGAATGCTTCAGCAATCGGCAAGACTGAGGTATCGGGCGCAATTCGATGGACGAGCGCGCTCACTACGGCGACCTTGTCTTGGCCGACGTCAGACGGACCTGCACCATGCGTGCGACTGAGGTTCACATCCTTGACTATGTCGCTGTCAGCCAAGACTAGGCCACCCACTCCCGCATGGGCGAGCATCTCGGCCACCTGCGACCCCGCCCCGCCAAGCCCCACGATGCCTACCAGGGATCGGCGCAACTGCCCTACTCCAGCTTCGGTTAGTGCACCGACTTGACGGGAGTCCCGGTCGCGGATGCCTGGTGACTGCCGTCGAGCCAGCGTCCATGTCCTCTGCGGGATGGCCGTAGTCCGGATCAGGGTAATCGGCAGGACCTCCCGTGCCATCCTGACCGTGCCACTGACGCGATTACCCGTGACAATCGCGTACGCGTGGGCTACCTGAGGAAGCAGGGTTGCGAAGTGCTCCAGAATCTCGTCTCGGGTCTCCTTGTCAGTTCTCGAGAGGCGGGCGGGGCCAGACTTGCCATGTGCGTGGATAAGCACGACGCCACGATTGGTCCGCCTAGCCTCGTGATACATCTGTGAGGTAAGGTCACCCGACCAGTGCAACCCGAAGGCGTCCCGAGTAACTTCGTCGTCCCGTGCCAGACGGCACGAGTCCACCACCATGAGGGGATACGGTTCTCGCGATAGGTGCACAAAGCCGATGAGCAGTTCTTCGCGAGGGCTGCCGATGATGACATCTAGCTGAACGGTGAAGTCAGACGTACCGCGGATCTCGGCCATCACCTATCCCACTGCGCGAGGGCGGCAAGAGCCAGTGCGTCAGGTGAATCTGATCTGGGATCCCAGGGGCAATTGAAGGACCACGTGCCGAGGACGTCAGTGCCGAACACGCGCGTTGACCAATTGTTCGGCACGCGACCAGTGCGAGTACGCAGATCACCGTCGACGAACTGCTGCGGACGCGCCGCGACATCAGGTGGCACCAAAAAGGCGACCCGGGAGGTGCGGCCCGTTCCTGGGACTCGTTGAGGCTCCAAGACCGCCAGGGTGAGTCCCCCAGGCTGGGGGACTCGGGAGACGCTCCCGAGCCGCTCCAACCCAGTCATGAACTCGTCGGCCGTCATGAATCTGACCCCCCCGGATGGGCGGTAAACTTCATGCCCGAGTGGAGCTCCACCGTCTGATCGTCGCCAATCCGAACAGAGCCAGACTCCGTCTCGAGATCGAGGACATACGACACTTTGATCTTGGCACCGGCAGCGATTGCGTCCTCCTTGATCTGCAAGCCCGTACGGAAACTGTGCTCCTCCCGGAAGTGAACCCCATTGACTTCAATCTCGCAATGGGCGACCTTGATCTCCGCAGAATCAGACATGTACCATTCTCCAGTTCGGACGGATGAGCCCCGCCTCTATGATGTATTCACCGATGGGTAACAGCCGTGAGGGTTATGTGCGGGCCGTAGCCCAGCAGGTCTTGCGGGATGCCGGGGTCGCCGTTCCGGAGGTACCGGTCGAGCGGCTGGTGGTCGACCATGGGCTGGCCATTACCGCATGCGACATACCCCGAGGGTGGGGCTACTTTGATCCGGCCGCGTGGGCCATAAGACTGGCTCCCGGGATAGTGGATGAGACACCGGCGAATCGGAACCCCAGGCGCTTCACCCTGGCGCATGAACTCGGGCACTGCCTGCTGGAGCACGGGGACTCGTCATGTTGGAATCTGGGCATTGCAGCCGAACCTAGCGACCTCGGCGAAGAAGATGACTTCCCTGACTTCGAGCGCGAGGCGCACCACTTCGCCCGCGAGCTGCTTCTTCCCCGCCCGTGGCTTGCTCGGGACTGGGCTCTTAACCCCAATCCCGAGCAAATCGCGAAGCAATACGGGGTTAGCCGTGAGACGCTATTTATCGTTCTGATCGACCGTCGCCTTCTGATGCGCCCGGGGAAGCGGCGGCGATAAGCTCACTCTGCCATACCGTGAATTCCACCCAGGAATTGCGCTCCGATTCAGCGGCGAGCTGAGATAGCTCATCTGACCTATCATCGCCGGCAATATCAAGTCTTCCGTAGATGCCTTGTGAGACGCACGGTCCGCTGACGCTCGACCATCGGGTCAATAGCCGCAAGTCGAGTGAAAGCGCTCTGCACAGCCTCACTAGACCGTCCACGGGAAGTCGCCATACCGGCATACGTCCAGCGATGAACTGCCCATATGCAGGGGTCGCGATACCCAGCGTTCGGGCTGCGCCTGCTACGTCTTGGTGTGTGGCACGGCGTGCGCGTTCAATCCACTCACCGATACTTCGGGCGTCGGCGGAATCCTCGCACGCAGCGCGAATCCGACTCCTCACGCCAGCGTTGAATGTCAGAAGACGCTCCTCTTGAGGCGGCGACAGCGACACTGACGCCTCGGCAAGTTCAATCGCAGCCAAGGATGGGGGCTCGCCGGAAAGCCGGTACGCTTGCGTCAGACGATTCCCCAGCTCCTCTAGTGCGTCTTGCTCAATCTCTTCAACTACCGTCTCTTCGACCATCTCGTCACTATCCTCGTTGTCCCGCCTCATGTCGTGAAGACTTCGGTCCATTGGATTACTCATTGCCTGACTGTGGCTGGCGAGGTGGATCGGGGGGCACGTCTGCCTCGGACATCTCCTTCAAGATGCGCAGCCCGCGCTGCGCGTAGACCTTGCCCGAATTCCTGGACAGTCGGAGTGCGCGCTCAACTTCATCGTAATCGAGCTCGTCAAGGTAGCGAAGGCGCACCGCTTCAATGTAGCGCTTCGGCCTGGCTACCGCCATGTTGAGCTGCATCTGGACCCAGAATGGCGCGAGCCTCTTGGACTCCTCCGCGCGGAGGACCATCCCGGCCTCCTCTTGGCGAAGAGGCACGGCCTCGGCCTTGTGTTCGGCCCAAAGGCGACGCATGAAGTTGAGCTCTATGCCGACGAGCCACCGCTTGAGCGACTCACCGCGACGGAACGATGCGATCCTTTGGTATCCGACTCCCAAGGTCTCCTGTGCTAGATCCTCCGCATCTGACTCCGAGAATCCCCTGCTTATCGGATACTTGATGAGTGTGAGCCTGAAGCGGTTGAAGAACTCTTCTTGGGCGACCACGTCACCGCGCTGTACAGCGTCAGCCAGATCATCATCCAACTCGAACGCTTCCATCTATCCCTCGTCTGCCGGCCGCAGCCCGGAGCCCTGGGCGGCGAGATCCCGCAGGAGCAGAAGCTCCTGCCTAAGGCGAAAGGCGCGCAAAGCGTCGATTTCGTGCAGGAGTTCGTCCACGAGCTTACCCAGAGAGTCGGCGTCGATTTCATCTTCAAACTGATCCGAGTGTTCGCCGAGGCCCGCCTCCTCCAGATCTTCAGCGAGCGATTGAAGGGAGAAGACACAGGTGCACCGCTGGCCATGGCGGGCCCGCTCGCAGTAGGCGAGCGCCCGCGTGGCATCACCCGGGTCGCAGGGCGGGGGATCCGCGACTAGGGTCCAGGGGTCAGGGCTGAACCGGGGCGGCTTCGGCATCTCTGTGACGTATTCGGTGTTCGGTAACTGGGGTCAGTTCCTTTGGGAACGTATGTGCGTGACGCGCACTCTAGCACTCGAACTGCCCCGACCGCTACGGCTGCTTCAAAGTGCCCGAAGGGCATGAGAAGCTCGACTCCCCCATCGGCGGAGGGCGGGTTCTGGGTCATCCCCGGGAGATGCTTTGGCGAACTCTCTACACGTCTACCAGTTCGGCCGGGGTGGGCGTAGCTTCGGTCCGTGGCGCGTGCTGCTTCCGTCCAAGGACGCACGACAGGCCGCCTGCGTACCACAGCGAGCTGTTCTCGTGCCTCGGTGGAGAGGGAGTCGAAAGGAACCTGAAGCCGGCGACAGTCCGGGTCTGGAGGGGGAAGGTCCGGGTCCACCCGGACCAGGGTGCCCGGCGCGAATACAAAGCGTGTGAGCCTTTGAATCTGGTCCTCGTACGGGGCCACGTACGCTTGCCGCGCTAGGTCACGGTGCCGTGCGAACGTCTCGCACAGAAGCTTGGCAGCCCTGGCCCGTCGCTCCAGCCCTTCGTACTCGGGAGCCAGGTGGGCGACCTGCAGTTCGGTCTCATCGAGCGCCTTGCAGGTCGCTGGACCCCTTGACCCGGCGGGTGGACCCCACCTCGGCCTGCGCCAGCGGCAGACCGAGGTGCTGGGCCTGGAGCCGTCGCAGAGGGCCTCCGCGTTCGTGAGACGGGCTTCGACTCCCTCGGGGTCAGCCTCGGCGTCGGGTGCAAGGGCTACCTGCCGCTCCACCCCTTCGTGAGCCGCGTCCAGCGCGGTCCGGAGGGCATCATCCGGGACCTGGCTGCGGGCGTTTGCCCGTGTGGCCGCGATGGCGGCAAGGTGCTTTCGCTAGGACGAGACCGGGGCAGTGTTGGCAGTGGCTTGGACCCGAGCGGGGTTTCGACCACAGTCTTGACCACGCCCCGGACGACTAATGGTGATCTGAGGCAGTCCATGGGGCTCATTCCTGAGTTCCAGGCGGACGCTGGTGGACGTCGGCGGCACCTCTTGGCCGCACATGAGAAACCGGGGCCTTGAGATCCTATTGTCCAGTCTCGGCCAATGTTTGGGCCAATCTCGGTCCGAGAGCACGGGTCTTGCAAGCCATACCTACGTTCCGCCGGTAGAGCGTCGCCCACGGGCCGAATTGGCTGGCTCTCACGGAAGGAGACCAGTAGGCGCTCAGGTCGGACGTGCTGGGCCTCCAAGACCGTATGTGACCCCACAGGGTCCGCCCTGGCAGCCGCCGGCAGGCCTGGCAGTGGCCGGGGCTCTCGCCAGCCTGGTGGTTCTGCTCCGCGCGCAGACCGGGCGGTCCGCAGCAGCCTTCGGCGCCTCAGCCGTCGCCCTCTACTTCACCCAGTAGGGACCGGCTAATGGAGCCAAGGTTGCACCCCTCGACCGAAGTCGGACTGGGTAGGGGGAAGTCGATTGTTGCCTCCGCAGCCCATCTTCGGTCTGCCTTGCCGGTATCGTTGCCGCGATGGCCGAGGGTGTGGTCCTGCTCTTTGACTGCGCGGCCGATGCTGCGATCAGATCCCTCTGGTCCGCGCTTGACGAGGCCGGTGTCGGGTCGCTAGGCACCTACTCCCACCGTCGCCACCACCCCCACGTCTCGCTTGTCGTCGCGGACGCGATCCCGTCCACAGCGGTTGCTGGTGTTCTCGCCGGGTCGCTCAGGATCCCGAGGACCTTGACCCTCGACGGAGTCGGCGCCTTCGTTGGCCGGGTCCTGTTCTTGGGGGTTGTGCCAGCTCCAGAGCTCTTGGAGGCAAGCGCGGAGATAGGCACGGCGCTCCGTCGTGCTGGCGTAGACATCTGGAGCCATTACCGACCAGGCCAGTGGATCCCGCACTGCACCCTCACACAAAGCGTCCCCCAGGGCCAGTTTGGAGTCGCGATAGACACGGTCCTGAATTTCCCCCTGCCACTTCGGACCGCCGTCTCCGGGATAGCGCTGGTGGACGACACCTGCGGTGAGATCCTCTGGCGAGCCGAACTCGGCGAATAGGACGGGCTCGGAGCAGTCGATGGTCGAGGCGGGCTCAGAGCGTCAGCGCCTAGGAGAGCGCCGCAGTAGACCTTCCCTGGCGCTACGGATGTTAGGGTTCTCGCATGCTGGCCCCTAAGCCGTTCGTGGTCACACGAGGAGCAACTCGGCTAGTCGGCGAGCGATGGGGGGAGGCGGAGACATGCGTGGTCCTACTCCATGCCGGAGTGGCCGATCGACGCAGCTGGCGCGGTGTAGCAGCACATCTCGCCGATCGCTTTCAGGTGATCGCCTACGACCTCCGTGGCTTCGGCGAAAGCGAGCCGGGCAATGGCGAGTTCTCCCATTTGGAGGATCTCGCTGCAGTGCTCGACCATCTGGGGCCGGTCCCTGTGTGCTTGGTTGGAAGCTCCCTGGGAGGCGGAGTAGCACTCGACCTGGCGCTGCGCAGCGCGGAACGCGTCGCCTCACTGGTGCTCTTCGCACCGGCGATCAGCGGGTCACCCGAGCCGGAGCTGGACCCTGCTACAAAGCGATTCGATGAACTCCTCGGCCAGGCTGCGAGGTCAGGCGACTTGGCGGAAACGATTCGACTAAGTCTCTGGTTGTGGCTGGACGGCCCGCGCGAAGCCGAGGGACGTGTGCCCGAGCCAGCAAGGCGGCTTGCTCGCGACATGATCGGCGACATCGAACGCCGCGGCCTGTCGGAAGGCACGGGAGCCAGCGGTCTCGACATCTGGAGTCGGCTTGAGGAGATCCCAGTGCCTGCACTGGTCGCGTGCGGAGACCGCGATGTGCCGTTCTTGATCAACCGGTCGCAGGAACTCGCCAGCCGTTTGCCCCAGGCCAGCTACATGGTCCTCCCTGGGACTGCCCACCTCCCCTACCTCGAACAACCACATGCGGTTGCTGACGTGGTGAGGCGATTCTTGTGAGAGGAGATCGGGCACACCCTCATAGGCATGGGTAGCCGGACCGGCGTCTATACGGCGACCCTGGACTCAGGCGCCCGAGGGGACCGGACCGGCAGGTGTCTCGTCCATCAGCTTGGCCGCCTCGGTCTGCATGGATTCGGTGACGTGGGAGTAGAGGTCGAGGGTGATGGCTACCGTCGCGTGCCCCAAGATCTCCGATGCGACCTTCGGATGCACCCCCCGGCTCAACATGATTGTCGCCGCCGTATGTCAGCGACGCGCCTTCCGGCCGCGGGGGTGCCGGTCCGAACAGTGAGTGACCCGCTCGAGCACGCCAACGCCGCGACACCGCCCCGGGTTAATGCACGCTTCGTCGAGGAGTCGGACCCTGGGGCACCCACAAAGCTTACCGCCCTGCTGGGAGATGTAACGCAAGCGTGTCAATGGTCACCAGGCGAAAGCCGAGCAGCATCGACCGGCAGGTGGAGGGTGCGGTACCCTTCGGCTTGGCGGGGTCCGGAGTTTCCACAGTGGGACCGAACATGAGCACAGAGCATCCGCAGTGAGCGTTCGAGGCGAGGATACAATGGATGGAATCGATGCCTGCTGGCCCTTGGAGGCCCTCGCGTGAGTACTTCATCTCATGAGTCAGCGCCGGGTGACCTCGGCAATCCAGTCATCAACTCGCCCTACGAGGCGCCGAATGCCCACTTCGAGATCGGGCCCAAGGGGCCGACCGGAGAACTGCGCCCCGGTCGGCGACCGAGTGAGTCCTTTGTGCCTATACCTCTCAGCCGAAAGGGGCGTGCGGATCAGCAGGCGTTTGATTTTGACGTGACCGGAGAGCGTCGCGAGGAGAACTCGCTCATTAACGGGATACGACGCGCCGTTGAACTGTGGCGGGCCAACAATTGGAACGGAGTCACCCCCTACACCCGCAAGCTGCTCGCACACTGGACTGCCGGCCCGCCCACCCGGGACGAGCCGGTCCTGTTCTGCCAGCGGGAAGCGGCCGAGACCGCGATCTTCCTCGCCGAGGTCGCCGGGCGGCATGGGACGGCCGACTACCGACGCCGGCTGGAGCCGGAGAACCAGCTTCACAACGACGGCCTACCCCGGGTCGGGCTCAAGATGGCGACAGGCACCGGCAAGACGGTGGTCATGGCCATGATCATCGCCTGGCAGACGATCAACAAGGTGATGGCCCCCAACGATGCCCGGTTCGCCAAGCGGTTCCTGGTCGTCACCCCCGGCATCACGATCCGCGACCGCCTCGGGGTGCTACATCCCGAGCGGGAGGAGAACTACTACCACGAGCGGGACCTCCTCCCGGCCGACCTGTGGGATGCGCTGCTACAAGCCCAGATCGAGATCGTCAACTACCACACCTTCCTGCCCCGAGACTCGAAAGAGATCCAGGGGGTGGCCTCCAACACCCGGAGGCTTCTCCGCGGCGGCAGACCGGAGGAGGCCGACGCCTTCCGGGAGGCGCCGAACATGGTGGCGGCTCGGATCCTGCGTGCGTTCGGCAGCGGCAGGGGTGAGGTCCTCGTCCTCAACGACGAAGCGCATCACTGCTATCAGGACAAGCTCCTCGATGCGGCCGAGGCCGACAGTGAGGACCTCGAGCGCAACCGAGATGCTCGAGTCTGGTTCCGCGGACTGCTCGACCTGCGTCGTAAGGCCGGGATCAAGACCGTCTACGACCTGTCCGCCACGCCGTACTACCTGAAAGGCTCCGGACACAACGAGGGCTTCATCTTCCCGTGGGTGGTCAGCGACTTCCCGCTGATGGACGCCATCGAGTCTGGGATTGTGAAGATCCCACGCATCCCAGTCGACGACGACGCCGCTGGCAAGGAGCTGGTGTACCTCCAGCTGTGGGACCATATCCAACCCCCGCTCCCCAAGCGGCGCGCTCTGCGGCCGAGGGACGTTGACCTGGGTCCCCAAGGTTGGGTGATGCCGGAGACGCTGGAGGGGGCTGTTCGCAGTCTGTATCGCAGCTACGAGCAGAACTACACCGAATACGAAGGGATGCTCGCCGCATTGGGGGAGCCGCCACCGGTGATGATCATCGTGTGCCCGAACACCGTGGTCAGCAAGCTGGTGTTCGACTGGATCGCCGGCCACGAGGCCGAACTTGCTGACGGGACGACGAGGCTGATCCCCGGCAACCTGTCGTTGCTGAGCAACGTCGAAGACAGCACCTGGAGCACCCACCAGCGCACGATCCTCATCGACTCCGAACAACTCGAGTCCGGAGAACCACTGGGCGCTGAGTTCAAGAAGGACGCTGCCCGAGAGGTCGAAGCCTTCAAACAGGCTTACCGGCTACGGAACCCTGGCGCCGACGTCGAGAAGCTCACCGATGCCGACCTTCTCCGGGAGGCAATGAACACCATCGGCAAGAAGGGCAAGCTCGGTGAGAACATTCGCTGCGTCGTGTCTGTCGCCATGCTCACCGAAGGGTGGGATGCCAATACCGTCACCCATATCCTCGGGATCCGCCCCTTCCGGAGCCAGCTCCTCTGTGAACAGGTTGTCGGGCGGGGCCTGCGTCGCCGCAGCTACGCCATCAACCCCCACACCGGCTGCTTCGAACCGGAGTACGCCGAGGTCTACGGCGTGCCGTTCGCCTTCATCCCGGGTGACCGCCAGATCGCAAGACCGCGGGAGCCTCGACCCGCCATCGAGGTCAGGGCGCTGCCAGACCGGTGGCCCCTGGCAATTCGATTCCCCAAGCTTGACGGTTACCGGGTAGAGCTGCCCGACGCAGCGCTGCATGCCGACTTCGACGAGAACTCGAAGCTCCACCTCGACCAAGCAACGGTCGCCCTGTGGGTGAGGAACCAAGGGGTCATCGGCGAGGCGGCGGAGATCGACCTCGAGGACATTCGCAATGCCCGCGACCAGCGGATCGCGTTCGCGATCGCCAAGACTCTTGTTCAGCGCGAGGAGTTCTTCGCTGCTCTCGACGGGGTTGAACGGCCCTGGCTCTTCCCGCAGCTCGTCGACATCGCCCGCCGCTGGCTTCACGAATGTGTCACGGTCGAGACGGGAGTGACCAAAGGCCACCTGCTGCTCACCCAAGCCGGCGCCAGAGCAGCCGAGAAGGTATTCGCGTCCATCGTCCGCTATCCAGAAAGCCGCCCGACACTGCTCATGCCCATCATTCGCCGGTTCGACTCCAGCGCGTCAACGGACGAAGTTCGCTTCCTTACTCGCAAGGTGGTCATGGACCCACCACCAACCAAGTCCCACCTTAACCATGTGGTTCTGGACGGCATCAGGGGCAACTCCTGGGAAGAGGGCCTCGCCCAAGCTTTGGAAGCCGATCCTGGCGTGAAGGCGTACGTGAAGAACGAGCGCCTCGGCTTCACCATCCCGTACGTGCACGAAGGACGGACGCACGAGTACGTGCCCGACTTCCTAGTCCGGCTAGTGACCGACCCCGCCGACGTTGAGCGCACGCTGATCATCGAAGTGTCGGGCAGCCGAAAGTCCCCAGGCCCGACGGCAGCCAAAGCAGAAACGGCGCGCAACCAGTGGTGCGCAGCCGTCAACAACTGGGGCGCATACGGCCGTTGGGGTTACGTCGAGGTGCGCAACCCTGCCGACGCCGCTTCTCTGCTCGACGAAGCCATCGCGAACCTATACGCAGACCGCCCCATCATCGGATTACCCGCCTAGCTCAAGGACGTTTGGATGTCAGCACGCAAGGCTAAGACCTCCGCCCCAACGCCAGTAGGCGCAATCACACACGGCGATAAGCGCGCCAACATCCCGACTGCCGATGCGCAGGATTTCATTTCGCCAGAGCTAGAACAGTCTGTGCCAGTCCGGTATCCGCGCGATCCAACACTGGATCCGCAGCTGGTCTGGAAGGGCAAGGACGACATTGACGGCGAGGACCTGGTTGCCGATGCGCCAACGATCTACATCCAGGAGAAGATCGACCCGCGGGTCATCATCGAGAATCTTCGCAGGACTGCGAGTCAGGCGGAGGACGAGCCCGAGCTCACCCTGTTCGACAGCTTTGATGGGCTCGAGGAACTCGACCTCGTTGACTTCTATAAGCACCAAGCGAACTGGTCCAATCGAATGATCCTTGGCGACTCTCTCAACGTAATGGCAAGCCTCTCAGAGAGGGAGGGGCTACGCGGACAGGTCCAGATGATCTATCTCGACCCTCCCTACGGGATCCGGTTCAACAGCAACTGGCAGGCATCGACTCGGAAGCGAACCGTCACCGATGGAAAGCTGGAGGACGCATCACGGGAGGTCGAGCAGATCAAGGCATTTCGCGATACCTGGGAACTCGGGATTCACTCCTACCTCGGGTACATGCGTGATCGCCTGCTTGTTGCTCAGGACCTTCTGACCGAGAGCGGTTCGGTTTTCGTCCAAATCGGTGACGAGAATGTTCATCTGGTGCGATCGCTTTTGGACGAGGTCTTCGGTAGTGAGAACTTTGCTGCCCTCATACCGTTCAAGAAGACAAGCGCCGTCTCCAGTGGACGCCTCGACGGCGTCAACGACTATCTACTGTGGTACGCGAAGTCTCTTGAGCAGATGAAGTACCGGCAGCTCTATACCCAGTCTGTACCAACCGAGGCCGCATATCCCTATATCGATGAGAATGATGGTTACCGGCGCGTGAAGGCTGGCGAGACAACATCTACGAGCGGACGGTTTCGCACGGACAATCTCACCTCCCAGAGCGGCGGCTCTACCACGAGCTACGGGTTTGAGTTGAATGGAACGACCTACTCTCCCAGTCGGGGTGCTTACTGGAAGACCAACGTGGAAGGTATGACCCGTCTCGCACAGGCACAACGGCTGCTCGGAGTTGGTCGCACGCTAGCCTTTAAGCGCTATTTCTCGGACTTCCCGGTTCGCGCTCTTACGAACTGGTGGGACGACACCGTACAAAGCACGTTCGCCATCGAGAACATCTACGTTGTGCAGACGTATACTAAGGTCGTGGCTCGCTGCCTTCTCATGACGACTGATCCGGGCGATCTGGTACTAGACCCTACGTGCGGATCGGGTACTTCTGCCTACGTGGCTGAGCAATGGGGCCGACGTTGGATCACGATCGATACCTCGCGCGTGGCCCTAGCACTCGCTCGCCAACGGCTCATGTCGGCGAGGTTTCCTTGGTATCTGCTCGCAGACTCGACCGAGGGCCGGATGAAAGAAGCCGAACTCTCGGGCTCACTGCTACCGCCTGCGAAAGTAGGCAACGATATACATCACGGGTTCGTGTATGACCGCGTGCGTCACATCTCGCTGCGAACGATCTCCACGAATCCGGATATCAAGGCCGGGTTGGATACCGATGCCATCAAGTCAGCGATTTGGCGTCACGCGGAGTTTGAGCTCATCTACGACAAACCGATTGAGGACGCCAAGAAGGTCCGCGTCTCGGGCCCCTTCACGGTCGAGAGTCTCTCGCCTCACCGATCCTTGGCGTTCGCGGGTAGCGCAGTCGACCGTCTCGGAGCGTTCAACACAAACAGTGCAGAACACGCATCACGCGGCGACGTGACCTTTGAACAGACCATCGTGGCAAACCTAAGGACAGCCGGGATCCAGAACGGCCGCAAAGGCGAGCGCCTCATGTTCGACACGATTGACGCTTACGCTGCCACGCACATTCAGGCGGTAGGCGAGCGGGAGGGTGCGCCGGACGGTAGACCCAGGAGAGTCGGAATCACGATCGGACCCCAGTACGGGACGGTAGGACCTTCCTTCATCAAGGACGCTGCCCGCGAGGCCAACCGAGCGGGTGAACTCGACTTGTTGTGCGTGCTCGCCTTCGCCTTCGACCCGTCTGTCCTTGGGACAGGAGATGGGTACGTAACGTCGGACGAGGGCTTTGCCAACGTTGCCGCGGAACGCCGACTTGGGCGAGTGCCCGTGCTCCTGGTTCGCATGAATGCCGATCTCGTGATGGGTGACGAACTGAAGAAGACTGGCGCCGGCAACCTCTTCACCGTGTTCGGAGAGCCTGATATTGAGATCAAGGATGAGGGTGATGAACTACGAGTACTTCTTCGTGGCGTCGATGTTTACGATCCGAACACCGGCGAGATCCGGAGCAACGACACTAATCAGGTGGCGCTGTGGATGATCGACACTTCTTACAACGAGGAGTCGTTCTTCGTTCGGCATTGCTACTTCACGGGTGGGCAAGATCCGTATGTAAGATTGAAACGAGCGTTAAGTGCGGACATTGACGAAGAGGCCTGGGCGAGCCTGTACCGAACGGAGTCTCGACCGTTCCCTCGTCCGGAGTCCGGCAAGATCGCCGTGAAGGTCATCAACGACTACGGCGACGAGGTGATGAAGGTCTTCTCTGTCAGACGATGAGCCTCAGTGTCGTGCTGACGCGCAGATCGTTCGGACCTCGCAGCGGTGGCATCGGAGTCCCGGATTGGGCCGGTAGTCGCGGGCGCGGATCTGAGCAGCGGCGTGGGCAACCTTCGCTTCAGCCCGCACGATCGCTTGGGGATCGACCGCTACGGGGTCACGCGAGGCCGCCTTGAGATCGTGCACGTACGCGCCCCTGACGTCCAACCCCTCGCGCCGTCCGGCGTCGGCATACACCTGGAGCTGCAGGGCGTGGTCCTGCACGTCTCCCGAGGTGGAGGTCTTGTAGTCGACGATGGCAAGACCCGTCGTGACGCCGCCTTCCCGGTCAAGGATGACGTCTGCCCGACCGGTAATTGTCACGCCGTCCAGGTGGAGCTCGAAGGGCCGCTCTGTCTCCCACACACGCTGGAGATCGTCCTCGTACTTCTCCGTGTACGTGGTGACGAGTCTGCGTGCAGCATTTTTCAGCTGACGATGCGCCGGCTTGTTGGCGGTAGGCAGGAAGAAGCTGGCATTGAGGATCTCGTCGATCTCTGCCGGTGTGGGGACCCTGCCCGCTGCCTTGGTGGCTTCGGCGACGGCACGCATGACGTGATGAACGGCTTTGCCGTAGCCGAGCTCGGGGGCGAGGCGGGGTTGGAATCCGATCAGGTCGCGTAACCGGAATGCGTGGCCGCAGTCGATGAAGGCGGCTAGCTCGCTGTAGGTGATCGAGATGGGGTCGTCAGCTCCCCGATCGTCGACCTCGATCGCCGGCAGGGAGATGTCTTCAGGCCTGACTTCGAGGTGGGCCAACTCCCTGTAATAGGGGCTCGCCGCGGCTGCCCGGGTGTTGACCCGGCCGTGGTGGGAGATGGAAAGCCAGTCCCGAGCGCGGGTCATGGCTACGTAGAACAGACGTCGCTCGTCGGCATCGCTGCCTTCGTACCGCGGCGCATCGAATCGATCCCGAGGGACGAGCCAGCTTTGGATCTCGCCGGTTCTGGTCGTCGGGAACCGGTTCGCGGTGAGGGAGGTGATGAAGACGGCGGGCCATTCGAGACCCTTGGCTCGGTGGACTGTAGTTAGGTCGACGGCGTCGAGGACAAAATCAGCCTCCCCGTCGAAGCCTTCGTAGGCGCCTTGCGCGTAGTTGATGATGTGCAGTCCCAGGTTGCGGTAGTACCAGGTGCCTCGGTCTTCGCCTCCGACCTGCTCTCCTTCGGTGTCGGGGTCCGGGCGGGCGCGGCGCCGTACCGATTCGTAGTCGGCCAGTAGGGAGGAAAAGCGGGCCAGAGTCCCGAGCCGGTTGACGGCTTGGGGAGTGCTTAAGTCCCAGCTGCGAACGGCAAGCTCATCGAGCAGGTCATACAGCTCCCCGACAAGGTCGGCGGTGCGGTCGCTTCGGGGTACGGCCGTCTTCCACTGGCGCAGGAAGCGTGTGAGCCGGTTGCGTCCCGGGTCAGGAAGCTCGAAGACGCGCTGGTACTCGTCGAGCAGGTCTTCGTCGCTCGTAGCTTGGCTGGGTCCATGATGGGCGCGCCACTCGGTGTCGGTGAGCCATGTGATGGTGTGCCCCAGGACGACAGCCTCGGCCTGATCGAACAGCCCCGAGCGTCCGCCGGGCTGGACGGGGATGTCGAACGTGCCGAACTGTTCGACCAGTCGGGCGTAAGCAGCTCGGCTTCGGACCAGTACCGCGATGTCCCGGTAGCGGACGCCGGCGTCGACCAGGTCGAGGATGAGGTTGGCGACCCATCCGGCTTCCTCGACCTCGCTGGGTGCACTCCAGACGACCACCTCGGGTTCGGGGCCGCCGGCCGGTGGGCGGTGATGGCCCATGGTCTTCTCGACGCGTTCCGGGATAGTGCGGGCGAAGTCGTTGGCGGCGTCGATGACGCTAGGCCGGCTGCGGCGGTTGGTGGTGATCTCGAAGGTAGCCACTCCCGGGTAGCGGTCAGGGAAGGTGACGATGTTGGAGACGTCGGAGCCGCGCCACTGATAGATGGCTTGTTGGTCGTCCCCGACCACGCATAGTTCGACCTGTGGACCGGTGAGTAGCTCGATCAGCCGCTCCTGTGCCCGGTTGACGTCCTGGTACTCGTCCACGACCAGGTGACGCAAGCTCTTGTGGATCTCGGCCGCCAGCTCCGGGCGCTCAAGTTCGCGGACGGCGCGGACCACCTGCTGGCCGTAGGTGAGCAGTCGGTACCGGTCGAGGGTTGTGTAGTAGTTCCGGAGGATCGGGCCGAACGGGTCAGGCATCGAGGCGGGGTCGAGCAGCTCGTTCTCGATCACGTCGACGCCCTTTAGAAACGCTGCGATCGAGGCGAAGAGCCGGTTCCCAGCGTCGAGCTGGCGAAGTTCGAGCCGGATCGCTTCCCGTGAGAGGAAGGCAGTGAGCTGGTTTTCGTCGAGAACGTCGTAGGTCTCATAGCGGGGCACGTGCTGCTGGAGAAGGCGAAAACAGAACGAGTGGATGGTTCCGACGAAGAGGCCGGCCATCTTGTCGAGGGCGCCGCGGCCCAGACGGTCCTCGACGCGATGAGCGATCCGGTTCTTCAGCTCATCCGCGGCGCGTTCTGTGAATGTGAATGCAACGATCGAGTCGGCGGGAAGCGATTCGGCGAGCAGGTCGGCGACCCGTTGGGCGACCACCTCGGTCTTGCCGGAGCCGGCGGCCGCGATGATCTGGAGGTGGCTGCCCCGGTGGTGGACGGCACTGAGGGCGTCTCCGGTCAGTTGCGGCGGCATACGGTGGTCACGGCCATCGCCCATGAGCCCGATTATGGCTGAACCACTGAGGCAGGGACTGGAGGGCCAGAACTGGCGCTGCACGCTCAGGCCGTGAGCCGCGCCAAGTTCAAACGCTCATATGCCCCTCAGCTTCATCAGGCGAGGGACGGTACCCGCAGTCGGCGCAGCAGAAGTCGCCGTCCTCGGCATGGTGGTGGTCATACTGACGGATGAGGTCGGTGTCGACTGAGCATCCGCAGCGGTCGCAGAAGGCCCAGCTGACCTCATGCGAGAGTTGACGCGGCGCCAGGCCCTCGCTGCTGTCGACGAGATCGAAGAGGTTGGACGAGGCGGCGTCGTCGTTGCGGGCCGCGACGACGAGTTGGTACTCGATAAACTCAGCAATCTCAGAGACGGTGTAGGCCATGTCTGCAACTCGTGTCCCTTCTGGGTTCGTACGCGCGAAGGGGCGCCGGGCTGACTCGGAGTCAAGGGCAGAGGGCGCAGCCCGCCAGGAGAACCGGAGCGCAGCGGAGGCTCGGACTCCCTTGACGCCGGGGAAGTCCGCGGAGACTGCGAGACCGAACCCCACAGGCGCGTTGTGGATGTGGCCGCGGTCCGAGGGGACCGGGTTCTCCTCGGCCGCAGCCGCACGGTTAGGCCGGCCTGTGCCTCCGACCCGTTCCTAGGGGAGGATAGTGTCTGAAGCCGGGAGGCGACGATCTCGACCGTTTGCCTCGTCGTGCCGTCCCGGGAATGCCACTGGCGGCTCGGGAGCCGGGCCGTCGTCACGTGCTTGCCGGACGCGGTCTGGCGCAGGTGCGGGGCCCCTCACTCAGCATGCTATGCCGCTGACGGGAGGCGTCGCCCCGGCCGGCACCAGCCCTGATCGAGATCGCCCGCTGGGCGACGTCACCCTGGTGCCCCTCGCTCCGGCCCGAGCACACCTGGCCCACTCCATTCGACGACCCCGTCCGGCCCTCGGGCTGGGTCCGGTCGCCCCGACTCCAAGACCTGCGAAGCCGTCTGCGCCGGGGCGGAGGTACCCCACCTGGGCGGATGGCGACTGAAAGGCGACTTTACGCCGATCTCAAGCTCAAAGAGCCCGGTTTCCTAAACCGCGTGTCGGAGGTTCGAGTCCTTCCGGGGGCACCAGGCCTTGGGTCCAGCGAGTGTCGTCGAGTCTCACTTCAATTCGTCCGGATTGGAGTCAAAATCGCAGTCAACAACCG
>JAKACA010000046.1 GCA_021796455.1 Actinomycetes bacterium | reverse complement strand
GGCTGGCTGTGCGCCGGCCCGAGCCGCGACGACCGCGACGCGAGGCTGGGAGAGATATGGGCGCTCTATGTCCACCCCGATCTCTGGCGAGCCGGCATCGGGAGTGCCCTCATGACCGCAGCCCTCGCGAGGCTCTCCGGCGAAGGGTACGCCGAGGCGACGCTGTGGGTGTTCGAGGCGAACACGAGAGCGAGGGGTTTCTATGAGAGGTTCGGGTGGGTCATGGACGGTGCCACCGCCATCTTCGAGCGGGGCGGCAGCCAGGCCGTCGAGGTCCGCTACCGGCGCCCGCTCACCTGAGCCCGCTCACGCGAGGGCGACCAGGTCCTCGAGGTCGTTGCTCCAGGAGTCCTCGACGCCTTCGGGCATGAGGATGACACGATCTGGCGAGAGAGCCTCGACGGCTCCGGGGTCGTGGGTGACGAGGACAATGGCTCCCTCATAGGTCCGAAGCGCCTTCAGCACCTCGGCCCGGCTCGCTGGATCGAGGTTGTTCGTCGGCTCGTCGAGCAAAAGGACGTTCGCCGACGAGACGACGAGAGTGGCGAGGGCAAGCCGCGTCTTCTCTCCCCCTGACAGTGTTCCGGCCGGCTGCTCGATCCGGTCACCGCCGAAGAGAAACGAGCCGAGCATCCGCCTGAGCTCGGTATCTGTCACCTCAGGTGGTGCAGTGTGGCGGACGTTGTCCCAGACGGACTTGGCCGCCACGAGAGTCTCGTGCTCCTGCGCGTAGTACCCGAGCTTGAGGCCGTGGCCGTGGTGGACCTCGCCGGCGTCTGGGGCTTCGATGCCGCCGAGGAGACGCAGCAGCGTGGTCTTACCGGCTCCGTTGAGGCCGAGTATGACGACGCGGCTTCCGCGGTCGACAGCCAGGTCGACGCCGCAGAAGACCTCGAGCGAACCGTACGACTTCATCAGGTCGCTCGCCGCTAGCGGGGTGCGGCCGCACGGGCTTGGCTTGGGGAACCGCAGCTTGGCAACCTTGTCCGACTGTCGCACCTGCTCGATACCCGATTCGAGGCGGGTCGCGCGGCGATCGAGGTTGTGCGCCATCCGGGCTTTCGTGGCCTTGGCTCGCATCCGGTCGGCCTGCGAGCGCAGTGCCACCACCTTGCGCTCGGCGTTTTGGCGCTCACGGCGGCGACGGTGCTCGTCGGTTGCAAGCTGCTCCAGGTAAGCCTTCCAGCCGAGACGGTAGATGTCCAGCTCGCAGCGGGTTGCGTCGAGATGGAAGACCCTGTTCACAACCGACTCGAGCAGGGAGGCGTCGTGGCTGATGACGATGAGGCCGCCGTCATGGGACTTCAAGTAGTTCTTCAGCCACGCGATCGAGTCAGCATCGAGGTGGTTGGTCGGCTCGTCGAGGACAAGCGTCGGCGCCTCGGAGAAAAGCACCCGGGAGAGCTCGACGCGGCGGCGCTGGCCCCCAGAGAGGGTGCCGAGGCGCTGCCCAAGGACCCTTTCGGGAAGGCCAAGACTGGAGGCGATCGAAGCTGCCTCGGATTCTGCAGTCCAGCCACCGAGAAGATGGAAGCGCTCCTCGAGACGCGAGTACTTCCTCATGGCTTCGTCCTGGCGGATCGGATCACCGTCGGACATGGCTTCGCGGGCGGCTTCCAGCTGCCCGACGACGTGGTCGAGGCCGCGAGCCCCAAGCACGCGGTCCATGGCCTTCACCTCGAGATCCCCCGTGCGCGGATCCTGTGGCAGGTAAGCGACGGATCCGGAGCATCTGATCTGGCCCGTGGCAGGCAGCCCCTCGCCTGCGAGCACCTTCGCGAGCGTTGTCTTGCCGGCGCCGTTACGGCCGACCAGCCCGACCCTGTCTCCGGGCGCGACCTGGAAGCTCACTGGCTGGAGAAGCTGTCGCCCCGCGACGACGAGCTCGAGATCCGTGACTGTCAACATTGTGATCGCTCTGTACCCTAAAGCCGATGACCGACTCTCCCGGACAGAGTGCCGTCCTCGCGCAGCAGGGCCCGGTCGCGCTGGTCGGCAGCGGCGAGTACCTGGACGTGATGATAGATGTCGACGTCGGTCTCTTGGCCGGACGCAACCCACGCGCTGTTCTCCTGCCCACGGCAGCCGCAGAAGAGGGAGGGGAGACCGTGCAGCACTGGCTTGATCTCGGCACGCGCCATTTCGCTCGCTTGGGTGTCGAGCCTGTGCCGCTCAGGGTGCTAACGCCAGACGACGCGAATTGCCGGGACCTCGCGGCCAGCGTGGCAGGAGCGGGTCTCATCTATCTCTCGGGGGGGAACCCCGGCTACCTCGCATCGGTACTGCGCGACAGCGTGGTCTGGTCGGCGATCGTGACGGCGTGGCAAGCTGGCGCTGCCTTGGCCGGATGCTCGGCGGGTGCGTGCGCCCTCAGCTACGTGGCAGACGACGTCCGTGCCATGCCCATGAGGGGAGCTACCGCCGAGCCGCGCATCTCTCATTCGCTGCTGTCCCGACCAAGCGGCCTCGCCGCGATCCCCGAAGTGGCCGTCATCCCCCACTTCGACCGCATGCAGCGCTGGTCCCCCGGCCTTGCCGGCAGGTACATCGATCGCACCCCGGCGGAGGTGACCGTCGTCGGGATCGACGAGGACACGGCCATCGTCACCGCTCCCGGAGTACCTGGCGATCAAGCTGGCACGAGGCGTCGCTTCACAGTTGCGGGGCGCCAGTCGGCCTGGATCCTCGACCGCGACGGCAGCCGCGCCGAGTACCCGGCCGGCTCCACGTTTTGTGTGCGAGCCCGCTCGCGTTAGGAACTGGCCCAATTGGTCGCGCCAAGCCCGAGGATCGCACCGCCCGCCGCGGCCTCGTTACGATCGCGATCATGCCGGGTCCTTTCGCCGTAGAACTAGTTGACCCACCCGTCACTTACCGGCTGCGTAGGGATGCACTCCGGCCTGCCCAGAGTGTCGAGGAGATGGCGGCCTTCGACGCGGGCGGCTCCGACGCCGCCGTGTTCGGTGCGATCGACCTCTCGACCGGTGAGGTCATGGGAACAGCCAGCGTGAGTCGCGAGCTTGCGCCGGCCGCGGTCGGCGGCACCGTTGCCTCCTCTGCCAGCGCGGCTCACTGGCGTCTGCGGGCGATGGCCACCAGGAAGGAGCACCGCGGGCAAGGTGTCGGCGCCAGGGTCCTCGGCGCCTGTGTGCGCCACGTCGCAGGACAGGGAGGCGGCTTGTTGTGGTGCAATGCCAGAGTGGCAGCGAGGCGGTTCTACGAGCGCGGCGGGCTGACAGGCTGCGGCGAGGAGTTCGACATCGCGGGCATCACCCACATCGTGATGTGGCGCAGGGTCGACGCTGAGGAGACGGGAGCATGAGAGAGGACCTCGGAGTAGTCGAGCTGACCCAGGCGATGATCCGCAGCCGCTGCGTCAACGACGGCTCGGCCGGATCCGGCCAGGAACGCCGAAATGTCGACCTGTTGTCTTCTGAGCTCGAGGGCTCGGGCGCAGACTTCGAGGTTTACGAGCCATTGGCTGGGAGGGCATCTCTCGTGGCGCGGATAGAAGGGACCGACCCGAGGGCGCCATCGCTGTGCTGGCTCGGGCACACCGATGTCGTGCCGGCAAACCCTGACACTTGGTCGAGAGATCCCTTCGGCGGTGAGCTCGTTGACGGCGAGGTGTGGGGTCGCGGCGCCGTGGACATGCTGAACATCACCGCCTCGATGACAGTCGCCTTCAGCAGGCTCGTGCGGAGCGGCTTTCGGCCGAAGGGCACGCTCGTGCTGGCAGCTGTCGCAGACGAGGAGGCTCTCGGTGCCCATGGCGCGGGCTGGCTCACCAAGCACGAGACCGACGCTGTCAGGTGCGACTACCTGGTGACCGAGTCCGGCGGTATCCCGCTCGAGACGCCCGGCGGACGGCGCCTGCCCGTCATGGTGGGCGAAAAGGGCAGCTGCTGGTGCCGGCTCCGGATCCATGGAGAGGCGGGCCACGCCTCGCAGCCGCTGCGTAGCGACAACGCTCTCGTCACCGCGGCCGCCGTTGTCGGCCGCCTGGCGGCGTTCCGTCCCGCCGCGCAAATCCACGATGCCTGGCGGCAGTTCATCGGGGCGATGGGCTGGCCGGACGAGGTCGAGCGACGCCTCCTCGACCCGTCCGAGATCGAGGAGCTCATCGACGCGATGGACGATGTCGGGATGGCACGGCAGGCGCATGCCTGCACGCACATCACTATGGCACCGACGATCATGAGCGGCGGAACGAAGATCAACGTCATCCCTGACACCGTCGACCTCGAGGTGGACATCCGAACCCTGCCCGGCCAGGACGAGGAGGCCGTGCGGGCCCTCGTGGCCGAGGCGATTGGGCCACACCTCTTGCCCAAGGTCGAGGTAATGCTCATGGCAGACGACCCTGCCACCTCGTCGCCGGCCGGAACGCCGCTGTGGAACGAGATCGGCAAGGTGGCCAACGCGTTTCACCCAGGAGCCGCCCTCGTCCCTTTCTTCAGCGTGGGGGCGACAGACGCACGCTACTTCAGGCCCCTTGGCACGATTGCCTACGGCTTTGCGATGTTCTCGGAGAGATTGAGCTTCGGACAGTTCTCCGCCATGTTCCACGGTGACGACGAGCGCGTAGATGTCGAGTCCCTACAGATGTCGGCGTCTATGTTCGAGGACCTGGCACGTGGGTTTCTCGCTTGAGCACCGACCCGGCTCGCAAAGAGAGGGTGCTCTCAGAACAACCTCGGTTGATCCGCTCCTCGCCCGACTGAGCTGTCGGAGACCTGTCCGCCTCCGCCTCGAACGAGCCGACGCGGGCGGCTCCGGGATCGCCACCTCGGAGTGACGAGCTCGGGCTCGAACGACCGGACCTTCTCGACGCGCGGTAGCTCGACTATGGGCGGCCCGTCGGAAGCGGCCACTGCGGGCTCCGCCGGCTGCCGCCTGGAGGGAGCGGGGCCTTCGACCAGGGCTACCTCTACCCAGGTGGCTCCGTTGCTCGTATTGGTCACGTGCGCCCGGAAGCGCCAGTGGCGACCCCTGGCCGTGTGGCCGGCAACTCTGACGACATCTCCCGCGGCGAGGCCGTTCCAGTACTCCTGACGCACGAAACGCTGCAGGGATTCCGCGGCCTCGCTCTTGGCTCCGGCAAGGGAGCGGCGCGGTGCCAGGCCAAGGCGGGCGCTCCCAGGAACCTTGGCCACGACCGAGGGGCGCGCGCCTGTCGCCTCGGAGGAGGGAAACACGAGTGCCAGCTGATCAGAACTTATGCTGCGAGCCATCGCCGCGAGCCTACGCGGTCGCTGTGTCCGAGCGCGGGATAGTCACGGGACTCTGTCAAGGCTCCGACCAGGCTCACCCTTGCAAGCTCGCGCCGACGCTCGCAGCGGTCACTTCGAGTACCCTCACGTGGCGTGGCCGACAGCACCTTTGAGATGCACGAGCTGCTCGGACCCCTTGCCTTCCTCATCGGCAGCTGGCAGGGACAGGGCGAAGGCATGTGGCCGGGCGGCTTTGCCTTCAGCGACTCCATGGTCTTTGCTCATGATGGGCGCCCCATCTTGCGCTACGAGCAGCTGACGAAGGGCCCGGAGGGACGGCCCTCCCATTGCGAGTGTGGGTATCTCGTGGCACAGGCAAACGGCGATGTGCACGTGACAGTGGCCGAGCCCTCGGGGATCACCGAGGTGCTCGTCGGAAGACCGGAGTCCGATTCGATCGTGCTCAGGTCGGTGGCTATCGGACACAGCCCGACGACCGAGAACGTGACCGCCTGTCGACGGACTCTGCGGATCGAAGATGGGGCCCTTGTGGCCGAGCTCGAGATATCGGTCAACGGCGAGGAGCTCGCACCGCACACCGTGTCGGTGCTCCGGCTCGTAAGCTGAACGCCTCCCGCTCAGCTCCCGCTCGAGGGAATGAAACCGCCGGTGCCGCCAGGCGCACTCGCCGGCCCACCTGAAGAGGCCGGCCCATCTGCGGTAACCGGCGTGATCAGGCCGTGTTCGGCCTCATAGGCCTGCAGCTGCGCGATCAGCGCCGCCACACGGTCCTCCCCGGGGACTCCCGGTCGGCCGGCACGCTGGCAGTAGATGATCCCGCCCAGCTCTTCGAGCATCGCGTCAGCCTGCCGCTTTGCCTGCAGCGCCGACAGCTTGTCCTGGCCAGCCTTGGCTCCCTCTTGGGCCTTTTGAGCCAAGACATCGGCTTGAGCCTTAACCTTGTCCATAAATCCCATGACGCTCTCCTCTCGCCAGGAAGAAACGCTAGTCCCCTACAGGGGACAGCGCGCACCCCAGGCAGCTCGCGGCCACCGTGGCGGTGCACGGGTCGAGGCTCGCGACATGACTCGCGCTCCCTGTGACCACGACGAGCCGGGAGGCTCCCCGGCCTCAGCGCGTGCTACTGCCGGAGTATGGCACCCGGGGGACGAGATGTCGCAGATCTTCCACTTCGACGCCTGGCAGGAGGGAAGCGGAAGACTGCGTACACCCGCACGGCCACATAACGTGTCATGGTTCGAAGGTACAGAAGTGTTGCCAACGCAGCGTTTCGACCGTGATACAACCTGGGTAACCCCGCGGCTCGTGGACGAGAGCCCCGGCGTGCGGGCTCGAAGGAGGCAGGAACCGATGATGACGCTGCTGGAGGTCGCCGAGCTCGCCGGACGTGAGCAGTATCTGGCCGTCGTTGCCACCGTGCGCGCGGATTCGACCATCCAGGCCTCCGTCGTCAACGCCGGGACACTGGCCAACCCGTTCGATGGCGGGAAGGAGGTGCTGGGTTTCGTTACCTATGGGCGCTCCAAGCTGTCAAACCTCCGTGTCAGGCCACAGGTCACCCTCACCTACCGCTCCGGCTGGTCGTGGGCATCTGTGGAGGGAGTCGCCGAGCTGATCGGGCCCGACGACCCGAAGGAGGGTGTCGACGGCGAACGTCTGCGCCTGCTCTTGCGCGAGGTCTTCGTCGCGGCAGGCGGTCACCACGATGACTGGGATGCCTACGATGCCGAGATGGCCGTGCAGCGGAGGACCGTCGTGCTCGTGACCCCGACACGGCTCTACAGCAACCGGGCGAGCGCCTAGTCGCGAAGCACGCGTCTCGAGACGACGATGCGCTGTATCTGGTTCGTTCCCTCGTAGATCTGGGTGATCTTCGCGTCTCTCATGAAGCGCTCCATCGGGAGCTCCCGCGTATATCCATAGCCCCCAAGCAGCTGGACCGCGTCAGTGGTCACCTTCATGGCTGCATCGGAAGCGAAGCACTTCGCCATCGCCCCGAGGTAGGAGAGCTCACCGTCGGGATCGCCGGCATCAACAGCCGCGCAGGCCCGATAGACGAGGCCCCGCGCCGCCTCGACCTGCATCGCCATGTCAGCGACCATAAACTGCAGACCCTGGAGATCGGCAAGAGGCCTTCCGAACTGCTTGCGTTTTTTCAGATAGCCGGCGGCGTAGTCGAGGGCACCCTGGGCGATGCCGACCGCCTGCGCTCCGATCGTCGGACGGCTGCGGTCGAGCGTGTGCATGGCGATGTAGAAACCCTGCCCCTCCTGGCCCACGAGATTTGCGACCGGCACCCGAACGTCGTCGAAAACTACCTCGCCGGTAGGGCTGGCCCGCAGCCCCATCTTGTGCTCGAGCTTGGCGACCCTTATGCCCCAGTCCTTCTCGACGACAAAGCAGCTGATGCCTCGGTGGCCCGCGGTCGGGTCAGTCTTGGCAAACACGGTATAGAGGTCGGATATCCCAGCATTGGTTATCCAGCACTTCGTACCCGAGATGACGTAGTGCTCGCCGTCGCGAACCGCCCGAGTCGTCATTGCGGCCACATCAGATCCCGCGTCCGGCTCCGATAGGCAGTAGCTCGCCTGTGACTCTCCCGAGGCAATCCTTGGCAGGTACTCTCGCCTTGTCTGCTCGCTCGCGAAATTTATGACCGGAAGCATCCCGAGCTTGGAGATGAGCAAGGTGACTGCGGTTGAAGCACACACCCGGGCGACCTCCTCTATCGAGACCGCCTGGGTGACAAGGTCGGCGCCGTGGCCCCCGTACGCCTCGGGAACCCAGAGCGCCGGGAGCGCCATGTCCACGCATGCCCGGAAGCTCTCGAGCGGGTACTCCTCGGTCTCGTCGTAGCGCGCTGCATTGGGCGCGATCTTGTCCTCGGCAAAGCGTCGCAGCACCTGGCGGAACTCGCGCTGGTCGCTGGTGAGATCGAAGCAAGCCATTGTCGGGGTCCCACGCTGCTCGCTCACTTATGCAGCGCGCCCTCAGCCGCTCGTACCGGTGAGATGCTTCCAGGCGTCCGGGCCTGCTGCGATGAGCTCACGCACCGCCGAGGACGAGAGGCGCAGCGTCGATTCCGGGATCAAGTCGGCAAGGTCTCGCTGCTGCCAATAATCATGAGAGATGCCGCCAAATCGTCGCGCACGCTCCTTTACGAGTGGCTCCGGTGCATCGTCTAGATAGCCGAACAGCAGTGCCGCGAGCTCGAGATCGCCCATCATCGGAGCCCGTCCCACGATCGAAGCCCTGCGCAGGGCGATGGCGACGACACCTGCCAGAACGTCGTCTGCGTGCTCGTGCTCGGCCAGATGCAACCGATCGCGGAGGCGCTCGGCCAGCAGGAGGGCATATCCCTGATCCGGACCGTGATTGCCCATGTTCGGGCCGCGGACAGCTCCGGGCTGCGATCTGTAGTCAGCCGGCCGGTGCGGGTACCACACCGACGCACCCGGCAGCTTGAAGGCTTCGCGGACCCCAGCCCGATCGGTGATGGGGGCGAACTTCGGTTGGGTCATCAGGCACGTTCCTGTCCTCGTCAAACCAGGGCGCCCGGTCTCGGATGGCCAAGAGCCCGGCTAGGGCGATGGTAGCGGTGCCGCCGCGCGCGCGAGGCCAAGGACGACCGAGTCGACGAGCGCCTGCCATGAAGCTTCGATGATGTTCTCCGACACACCGATAGTCGACCAGGTGCCGTCGGCGTCTGATGTGTCCAGAAGAACCCGGGTCACAGATCCCGTGGCTCGCTCGCTCGAGAGCACGCGAACTCGATAGTCCGTCAGATGCACGTTCTGCAGGGCCGTGAAGTGCGGCTCGACGGCCCGCCGGAGAGCTGCGTCAAGGGCGTTGACGGGGCCGTTTCCCTCGGCGGTCGAGACGATGCGCTTGTCGCCCACGTGGATCTTCACGGTGGCCTCGGTGGTGAGCTCTCCCTCGGACGACCACGGGTGAACAAGGCTTGTCGGTGCGTCCCCCTCGCCTGTCACCTGGTTCGCACGCCAGTCGGTTATCACCCTGTACGACTCGATCCGAAACGGCTGCAGGCCGCCGGACTCGCCGGCCGCCGAGCGCATCAAGAGCTCCAAGGAGCCGTCGGCAGCCTCGAAGTGATAGCCCGCATGCTCGAGGCGCTTCAGAGTCTGAAGGACCCGCTGCAGCGCGGGCGAATCGAGCAACAGGCCCAGCTGGGCCGCCTTCATCTGGAGGGTAGAACGGCCAGCGAGCTCGCTCACGACCACGCGGGTGCCGTTGCCCACCAAGTCGGGCCTGATGTGCTCGTAGGCGTCGGACCGCCGGATCAGGGCGCTCGTGTGAAGTCCCGCCTTGTGCGCGAACGCCGCGGTTCCCACGTAGGGACGTTGGGGATCGAGCGTCAGGTTGACCAGCTCTGCGACGTGGTGGGCCACGGCGGTGAGTCGCTCGAGACGCTCCGGTGGGATCGTGCGAACACCCATCTTGAGGCTCAGGTTCGCAATCGTCGCGGACAGGTCGGCGTTGCCCGCGCGTTCCCCATAGCCGTTCACGCATCCCTGCACCTGAGTGACGCCCTGGCGTACCGAAGCGAGAGTGTTCGCCACCGCGCACCCGGCATCGTTGTGGAAGTGGCCACCGAGCACAACCGAGGTACGGCGCCGGACCTCGGCAACGACTCTCTCCACCTCGTCGGGCAGGGTCCCGCCATTGGTGTCACAGAGCACGAGCGCCTCGGCACCCGCCTCCTCCGCTGCCGCGAGAACCCGGATGGCAAAGCCTGGATCCCGGCGGTACCCGTCGAAGAAGTGCTCGGCGTCGAAGAACACCCGCAGACCCGCAGATCTGAGGAACGCGACCGAGTCTGCGGCCATTGCGACAGCCTCTTCGAGGCTCGCCCGGAGTGCCTCGGTCACGTGCAGGTCAGATGCCTTGGCAACTATGCAGACGGCCGAGGTACCGGCATCGACCAGGTGGCGTAGGACCTCGTCATCTCCGGCCGCTCTCCCGGGCCGGCGCGTCGAGCCAAAGGCCACGAGAGTGGCATGAGCCAGGCGCAGCTCCGATCGGGCCCGGCGGAAGAACTCCTCGTCCTTCGGGTTGGCCCCGGGCCACCCGCCCTCGATGAATGACACGCCGAGATGGTCGAGCTGCTCGGCTACTCGGAGCTTGTCCTCGACCGTGAGGGACATGCCCTCCTGCTGCGTGCCGTCACGAAGGGTGGTGTCGTAGACCTGGACCTCCTCGGGCAATGCGGACGAGTGCCCATCGAGATGATGACCGTCAGGTGACATGCTCGACCCAGTCCTTGTAGCGGTCAAGCTCGCCGCGCACCGCGAGGAAGAACCGCTCCTGTATTGCTCGGGTGACGGGCCCGGGGGAGCCCGAGCCGACAACCCGGTCGTCGACAGAGGTCACCGGGACGACCTCGGCAGCGGTCCCGGTGAGCCACACCTCCTCGGCCATGTACAGGTCGGTCCTTCGCAGGTGCGACTCGGACACCTCGAACCCGAGATCAGCAGCGATCGTGCGGACGGAGTCGGCGGTGATGCCCTCGAGGGCGCCGACGCTCGATGCCGGCGGAGTGAGAATCCGACCTCGCCGGACCACGAAAATATTCTCCCCGGACCCTTCCGACACCTGTCCATCGGTAGTCAGGAGCACCGCCTCGTCGTAACCGGCGAGCACCGCCTCGACCTTGGCGAGGGAAGAGTTGATGTACATCCCGGTCCCCTTGGCCGCTGTCGGCATGGCGCGGGGGTCGTGGCGCGCCCAAGAGGAGACTTTCAATCTGATCCCGTTCGCGACTCCGTCGTCCCCGAGATAGGAGCCCCACGGCCAGCACGCGACCGCGACGTTGACCCGGCAGGGAATGGGATTGAGTCCCATCTCGCCATAGCCGAGGTAGATGATGGGCCGGATGTAGCACGTGTCCAGGCCGTTGACCGCGACGACGGTCTTGACCGCGTCGACCAGCTCCTCGGAGCCGAAGGGCACTTTCAGCCCGAGGATGTGGGCGCCGCTGAACAGGCGGGCGATGTGATCGGTCAGCCGGAACACCGCGACGCCCTGCGAGGTCGGATACGCACGGATCCCTTCGAACACTCCGAGTCCGTAGTGCAAGCTGTGCGTGAGGACATGCACCCTAGCTTCGCCCCAATCGACCAGCTCGCCGTCCATCCAGATTTTCTCAGTCGGTGTCAGTGCCACGGTCAAACCCTCTCTGCAATGGCATCGCCAACTCCGGCGGTGCTCCAGGTGTTGCTCCAATAGGTCGTGTCGGCCTGCAGGTCGAGCACGGAAGCCTCGATGCGCTTGGCCGCGTCGAGCTCGTTCAAGTACTCGAGCATCATCGCCGCGGACCGGATCGCGGCAAGAGGGTTGGCCGCTCCAGTCCCGGCGATGTCGTGAGCAGCCCCGTGAACCGGCTCGAACAGTGACGGGGTGGTCCGCGCAGGGTTCAAGTTGGCTGATGCAGCGAGACCGATACCTCCCGTGATCGCTCCGGCCAGGTCGGTGAGAATGTCGCCGAACAGGTTGTCGGTGACGATGACCCCGAAGCGGTCCGCCCGCTCTACCAGGTAGATACAGGCCGCGTCGACGTGCTGATACGAAGTCTCGACCCCTGGGTAATCGGCTGCCACGGCCGCGAAGGCTCTCGACCACAGGTCCCCGGCGAACTGGAGGACATTCGTCTTGTGCACGAGGGTCAGGTGGCGCCGCGGGCGCGACTCGGCGAGCGCGAATGCGAAACGCACGCATCGCTCGACACCGTGGCGTGTGTTGACCGACCCCTGGGTGGCCACCTCCTGTGGCGTTCCCTTTCTCAAGAAACCACCCTCGCCTGCGTAGGGTCCCTCGGTGTTCTCACGCACGACGACGAAGTCGGACCGAGGAGCGACCGACCCGGGTGTGCCGACAAAGGGGCGGAGGTTGACATAGAGATCGAGCTCAAAGCGCAGCCGCAAGAGCAGGCCGCGTTCCAACAGCCCCGAAGGCACCGAGCTCGACCCGATCGGTGGACCGACCGCACCGAGCAGGATCGCGTCTTCGCTCTTCAGCCGCGCGAGGGTCTCGTCGTCGAGGACCTCCCCTGTGGAAAGGTAGTGATCGGCTCCGAGGTCGTAGTAGGTCGTCGAAAGCTCGACACCTGCGGCAGAGACGACCTTGAGCGCCTCGGCCAGGACCTCTGGGCCGATCCCATCGCCTCCGATGACCGCGACACGGTGGGTGCGAGGAGCCTCACGTGCTTCGGGGCGGTTTGGGACTTCGTTCTCGCTCACCTGCTCAGTTTCCTTCTGTCGGGGGACTTTGGCGGTTCGGGGAGATTGACAAAGCAAAAGGCCGCCCACCTGGTGGACGGCCTTGGACACGCTCGTGGAGGAGCGCGCCTAATTGAGAATTACGTTTCCGCGTTCGTTCGACGCTGCGACCAATGCCATGGTGCAAAGTCTGGCCGCAGGAGCGGCTGCCGTCAACCCCGGCCCTGCCCGAAGGCTCGCGGCCGAGCGGTCGGTCGGCGAACCGCTGGTCGGTCGGCGAACTGCCGGCAGGTCGATACGACACGCCGGCCTCGCGCCGTATCGGAACTGGTGCAGGCGCAACGCCGGTTAGCGTCGTGTGCGGTTGGGCCAGTGGGTTCACGGTCGACACCTGACGTCCGGGGATTTCTGACCGCGAGCGACGTGGCAACTCGTATCTCGCGACGGCAGGAATGTCGACGACCGGGCGCCGCAGATTGCGGAGCCAGCGACATGACCACCCGAAACCGGAGCTATGACCCGTCCAGCCATCGCGTTGTTGAGCACCTACCCCCCGACGCAATGCGGGCTGGCCACCTTCACTGCAGCGCTCTACGAGCAGCTGGACCGGGAATCCGGCAACGTCGCGATCGCGAGGGTACTCGACCGCCCTTGTGACGGGCTCCATGGCCACGAGGTCGTCGCGCACTTGACAAACGGCTCGCGCTCGAGCCTCGCCGCCACGGCGCTCACCCTCAATTCCTTCGATGTCGTGATCGTGCAGCACGAGTACGGCATCTACGGGGGTATCGATGGTGAGGAGGTTCTCGACCTCGTCGCCGCCCTCACCGTGCCGACGATCATAGTTCTCCACACTGTCCTAACTGACCCGACACCACACCAGCGCTCGATCCTGGAGCAGCTCGTCATGGGAGCGGGCGCCGTCGTGACCATGGCCGAGACGGCACGGCGCCGGCTCGTCGAGCATTACGACGTGGAGGCGTCGCGCATCACGGTGATCCCACACGGAGCGATAGACCACCGCAGCCTGCAGACGCACCACGCCGTCGCCGCTCGACCGCTGATCCTCACTTGGGGCCTGCTCGGGCCGGGAAAGGGAATCGAGTGGGCGATCGATGCCATGCCCGCTCTACGCGACCTCATGCCGCGATACCTCGTGGCCGGCAAGACTCATCCAAAGGTGCTCGAGCATGAAGGTGAGCGGTACCGGCTCTGCCTGGAGGAAAGGGTCATGCAACATAGTGTCGCCGACATGGTGGATATCGACGCCAGTTACCTCTCGCTGTCGGAGCTTGCGAACCTCGTCGCCGCGGCAGACGTGGTGTTGCTGCCGTACGACTCCCCGGACCAGGTGACATCGGGAGTGCTCATAGAGGCGGTCGCGGCTGGTCGGCCGGTCATATCGACAGGGTTCCCTCATGCTGTCGAGCTGCTTTCGGGCGGAGCGGGCCTGATCGTCGGCCAGAAGGACGCGAGGGCCCTTGCCGTCGCACTGCGGCGTGTCCTCAGCGAACCCGGACTGGCCGAGCAGATGGCGGGTGTGGCCGCCAGCCAGGCACCTTCGCTGGTATGGAGCGCTGTGGCGCAGCGCTACAGGACGCTCGCCCACGGTCTCGTGGCCAGTCCCCTCGTGGCCAGTCCCCTCGTGGCCAGTCCCCTCGTGACCGGTCCTCCCGTTGCCGGGCGCCTCCGCGCCTGTTCGAGCCCGGCCGGCCTCGTCGCCGCGTCATGAACACCCCGTCCCCCGTGTTCACCCACCTTTGTCGCCTCACCGACGACAAGGGTGTGTTCGAGCACGCCCAGGGCGTCGATGCCCGCCGCGAAGGTGGCTACTGCGTCGACGACGCCGCCCGTGCCCTTGTCGTGGTCAGTCGGGAGGCGATGGCTGGGGCTAACCGTGGAGACCAGCCGGTGGAGCGGAGCCTCGAGGAGCTGGCCGAGGTGTACCTGGGCTTGCTGCTCGCGGCCCAAGTCGGCGACGGGCGGTTCCGCAACCGGCTGGGCCAGGACGGCTCCTGGGAGGACCAACCCGGAGTGGATGACTGCTGGGGACGGGCCCTTTGGGGACTCGGAACATTGATCTCCTCCCCACTACTGCCCGCATCCCGCCAGGCTGCCCTCGATGCCTTCACACTCGGATCGGGCCAGCGGTCCCGCTGGCCCCGGTCCATGGCCTTTGCCGCCCTCGGTGCCGCAGAGGTTCTCCTCGATCTTCCCGAGCACTTAGGTGCGCGCGCGCTGATCGCCGACGCCGCCCAGGTGATCGGTCAGCCGTCGTCATCTCAGTCCTGGCCCTGGCCCGAGCCGCGCCTCGAATACGCCAATGCGGTGCTACCTGAGGCTCTCGTCGCCGCCGGCGTGGCTCTCGACGACGAGCGGCTGCGCTCCGACGGCCTCCTGCTCCTTGAGTGGCTGCTCAGCCAAGAGACCCTCGACGGCCACCTATCCGTCACACCGGTGGGAGGGCGCGGTCCATGCGATCTCGCGCCTGGCTTCGACCAGCAGCCGATAGAGGCTGCTGCGCTCGCGGACGCATGCGCCCGGGCATACAGCTCCACTGGCGAGGCTCGCTGGCAATTTGGTGTCGAGCTTGCGGTGGGTTGGTTCCTCGGCTCCAACGACTCGGGCACGTGCTTGTACGACTCCGGGAGCGGGGGCGGCTGTGATGGGCTCGAGCGTTTCGGGCGCAACGAGAATCAGGGCGCGGAGTCGACTCTTGCCGTGCTGTCGACGCTGCAGCAGGGCCGCCGGATTCCCGCCGCCACCAAGGCCGTCGGGTCGGACAAGGCCGTCGGGTCGCGCCAGGCCGTCGGGTCGGACAAGGCCGTCGGGTCGCGCCAGGCCGTCGGGTCGCGCCAGGCCGTCGGGTCGCGCCAGGCCGTCGGGTCGCGCCAGTGAGCAGGTCCGGCCGCCAGCTGGCAACGAGGGTGGGCCTGCGCCTTGGCCCCGATCCGTCCCGTGTGCTGGCCAGACTGTTCGTGCCCGGCCAAGAGCTCGCTCTTGACACCGAGTCACGCGTCACGGGTGTGTTGCGCCGCATCCTCGCTCTCTCAGAGGAGACGGTTGTCGCCACCCTCGAGGTCGTCCTGGAGCGATACGGGGGCCGCCACCGTGACCTGCGAGCTGTCCTGCGGACGAACTATGAGAAGGTCGCGCACCGGGTGCCGGAGGGCGTCGAGGTGTCGTCAAGGCGGAGCCTGCTGATCGGTGCCTGCTTCACGAACGAGTACTCCGTCGAGGCGGCGGCGCTGTTCAACCCTTCGGTGGTGGCACACCCCGATCAGTCCGGGCTCACTCCAGGCGCAGTCCGGTTCGTCCTCAGCCTGCGCGCCGTCGGCGAGGGTCACATCTCGAGCGTGGAGTTCCGCTCGGGCGTAGTCGGACCCGGTCACGAGCTCAGAGTGGACGAGCCCGGGCCGCTCCTCGAGGCCGGCGAGCACCAGGAAGCTACCCACAATCGAGCGCTGTTCAGCGCCAAGCTGACCGAAGCCGGGGCCGATGCCGAGAGCTCGTCCTTCCTCATGCGGCGGTTGCCCGCGAGCTTCGATGAGGCCGCGTTGCAGGAGGCACTCCTAGCCCTGGCAAGCCAACGGGTCACCCGGCATGGCGCCGCGCGGACCGACGCCCTGGCGAGACGGATCGCCGCCTGCAACTACGAAGTCGACTTCCTACCGGGCTCTCGGCTATCCGAACGCGTCCTGTGGCCGCATGGTCCCTCGGAGTCCCAAGGTATCGAGGACGCCCGCTTCGTCCGCTTCCACGACGACTCGGGCGATGAGTCATACATGGCTACCTATACGGCCTTTGATGGTACCCAGGTGCAGCCTCAGCTCATCGAGACGTCGGATTTCCGCCACTTCAAGATGAGCCAGCTCGCGGGTCCCGCCGCCAAGAACAAGGGGATGGCATTGTTCCCCCGCAAAATTGGCGGGCACTTCGTCGCCATGTCGCGATACGACCGCGAGAGCAGCGCGATCGCCACCTCAGAAGACGGCCGCATCTGGAGCAGCCCGACCACACTCCACTCGCCGCGGCAACCTTGGGAGCTCATCCAGCTCGGCAACGCGGGCTCGCCTATCGAGACACCTTCTGGCTGGCTCGTCCTCACCCACGGCGTCGGCCCGATGCGCGAGTACGCGCTCTCGGCCATACTTCTCGACCTGGAAGATCCTCGGCGGGTGATCTCCGCGCTCCCTCGACCTTTGATGATCGCCCAGGAAGACGAGCGGGACGGCTACGTCCCGAACGTCCTCTACTCCTGCGGCGCGATGGCCTATGGGACCGAGCTGCTCCTGCCATATGGCGTGAGCGACTCCTCGGTGCGCTTCGCCTTCGTCGATACCGCGCTGCTGCTCGACTTGCTCGCCGCGTAGCAGCGACCGAAGCGATGACAAGGTGGCCAAGAAGACCAACTAGCCTTGCAGTCAATGACTGAGACGCAGTTGACCGAAGGGACCCACGCTCGCCTCGCCGCCGAGCTCGAGGATCTGACGACTCGCGGACGCGTCGAGATCGCCCGCCAGATAGAGGCGGCACGGATGCTCGGAGACCTGTCCGAGAACGGCGATTACCACGCAGCCAAGGATGCCCAGGGTAAGATGGAGTCGAGGATCCGCCAGCTCCAGGCGATGCTGGCAGACGCCGTGATCGTTGACGCCGCTGTCGGGGAGAAGGGCGTCGTCAACCCTGGTGTCGTCGTGGAGATCCGCTACGAGGGCGACGACGAGACCGAGCGTTACCTCGTAGGCTCCATAGAGGAGCGAAGAGAGGGAGTAGCTGTGATCTCGCCCGGCTCGCCCCTCGGCAAGGCCCTGATTGGACGCAGTCCTGGCGAGCGGGTCGAATATGAAGCGCCAAGCGGTGTGCTCACCGCAGAGATCGTCTCCATAGGAGCCTGATGCCAACTCTTGCCGAGAAGGTCTGGGATCGCCACGTGGTCCGTGCTGGCCGGGAAGGAGAGGCGGATCTTCTCTACATAGATCTTCATCTCGTCCACGAGGTGACCTCGCCACAAGCCTTCGCGGGTCTGCGCATGGCGGGTCGACCGGTTCGCCGGCCAGATCTAACCGTGGCGACCGCCGACCACAACGTGCCCACGACCCGTTCAACTGACGGGGTGGTCGCCGACCCGGTGTCGCGCCGGCAGCTGGAGGCGCTCGAGGACAATTGCCGCGAGTACGGGATCACGTGCTGGCCGATGGGCCACAAGAATCAGGGGATCGTTCATGTGATCGGCCCCGAGCAGGGTCTCAGCCAACCGGGCATGACCATCGTCTGTGGAGACAGCCATACCTCCACCCACGGCGCCTTCGGGGCACTTGCCTTCGGTATCGGTACCTCTGAAGTCGAGCATGTGCTAGCCACTCAGACGCTGCCACAAAAGCGCCCGCGGACGATGTCTGTCACCGTGGAGGGGAGCCTGCCGCCCGGAGTCACCGCCAAGGACCTCGTGCTCGCCATCGTAGGCCGCCTCGGCACTACCGGCGGTGTGGGCCATGTCGTTGAGTACCGTGGCTCGGCGATCACCTCCCTCTCGATGGAGGGGCGTATGACCGTTTGCAACATGTCGATCGAGGCTGGCGCCCGCGCCGGCATGGTCGCCCCGGACGACACGACTTTCGCGTACCTCGAGGGCCGGCCGCATGCCCCCAAGGGCAGGGACTGGGAGCACGCCCTCGACATGTGGCGGTCGCTCCAGACCGACGAGGGGGCCGCTTTCGACACCGAGGTCACCCTAGACGGAGACACCCTGCAACCGCATGTGTCCTGGGGCACCAACCCGGCGCAGGTCGTGGCAATCGACGGCGTCCTTCCGCACCCAGACGATCTCCCCACCTCCGCCGAGCGGGAAGCAGCAAAGCGCGCGCTCTCCTACATGGGCCTCAAGGCTGGCACAGCCGTTCGTGACATCGCGGTCGACACCGTGTTCATAGGGTCGTGCACCAACTCGCGCCTCGAGGACCTGCGAGCTGCCGCCGCGGTCCTGGAGGGACACCACACGAAAGCTGGCGTCCGCGTGCTCGTCGTCCCAGGATCCCACCAGGTAAAAGCTGCGGCCGAGGCGGAAGGGCTCGACAAGATCTTCACCTCAGCCGGCTTTGAGTGGCGCGAGCCCGGCTGCTCCATGTGCCTGGGCATGAACCCGGACCAGCTCCTCGTCGGTGAGCGTTGCGCCTCCACCTCCAACCGCAATTTCGAGGGGCGCCAGGGCCGGGGGGGCCGCACTCATCTCGTGTCGCCCGCAGTCGC
>JAKACA010000045.1 GCA_021796455.1 Actinomycetes bacterium | reverse complement strand
GCCATCTCTGCTCCCTATCGCTCTTGCTCGTGGTCGGTTATGCAGGTTGTTCGGGCTCTGCGGAATCGGCTGGGTCGGTCGCCTCCGGCTGGGCTGGGTCGGTCGCCTCCGGCTGGGCTGGGTCGGCACCGCCTGGCATGTCGCCTGCATCCGCCGTGGGAACCCCACCCGCAGCGGACCGCTGGTCGATGAGGGCAGACAGCCCGTAGGCGAAGCTCTGCGGCAGGGCCTTAAGCAGGCCGGCAAACTGACGCATCGGCGCAGCAAGAGCACCGGCGATCTGTGCGAGAAGCGCCTCACGAGACGGGAGGTCCGCGAGAGCGTTCGTGGTTGGAGCGTCAAGCACTCCGGTTCCGACAAAGCTGCCCTTGACGACCAGGGCTGGGTGAGATCTCGCGAATTCGCGCAGTACCTTGGCAGCCGCAGCAACGTCGCTGTCCACAAAGGCAATGGCCGTAGGGCCGGACAGCATCTCGCTCATGGCGGCCTGAGGCGTGCCAGTCGTCGCTCGCCGCACGAGGGTGTTCTTGTAGATCCTGTACTCGGCTCCGACGCCTCGAAGCTCCCGCCTGAGGGAAGCCAGGTCCGCGACCTTGAGGCCGCGGTATTCGGTCAGGATGGCGGCATCTGACTGGTCCAGGTGCTCGCGAACCGCCTCGACCGCCGCGATCTTCTCGGCTCTTGGCCCAGCCACCTGTCTCCCTTCGTTCGTCTCGCTCGCAAGTTACGCCTCGTCCTATCTGAGATCCGGACAAAACTGTGCAAAGACGAACAGAAGCCCCGAGAGGCTTCGCCTCGTCAGGCGGGCTCTTGCCCATTCAGCACGCTCGGTGCACCGGATGTCTCAGGCGACGGATAAGCAGGTTGTACGAGATATGTTAGCCGAAGTACGAGCGGCTCCGGTCCGCGGCCTCCTGGGGCGCTAGGCCGAGGCGGCAAGCTCCTCGTCGGTTACGCGCGCCCGTAGGGGGTCGACATGGACTCCTGGGCCTTGGCTCGGCGACAAGGTTATCGAGCGGATGTAGCGACCCTTTGCTGCCGCTGGCTTTACCCGGAGCAGCTCGTCCACGACGGATCGGAAGTTCGCCGTCAGCTGGTCCCGGCTGAACGAGGCCTTCCCTATCGGGACATGAACGTTGCCTACGCGGTCGGTTCTGTACTCGACCCTGCCTCCGCGGAACTCCGTGACCGCGCGGCCCACGTCGGTGGTCACAGTTCCTGTCTTGGGGTTCGGCATTAGGCCCCGGGGCCCGAGCACTCGGCCAAGTCGACCGACCTGAGCCATCATGTCCGGCGTCGCGATCGCGACGTCGAACTCGAGGAAACCCTCCTTCTCGATCCGCGCGACCAGGTCATCGGCTCCCACGACATCTGCTCCGGCCTCGCGGGCCTCGGCGGCGGCATCGCCGGCTGCAAAGACGGCAACCCGCTTGGTGCGACCTGTCCCAGCTGGGAGGGCCAGCGATCCGCGCACGATCTGGTCGGCTCGCCTCGGGTCGACACCGAGGCGCACAGCCATCTCGATTGTCTCGTCGAACTTGGCGGAGGCGAGGCTCACGACGAGGTCAAGCGCCTCGATCGGTGAATAGAACCGCGCTCGATCGAACCGCTTGAGCATGTCCGCATAGCGCTTGCCAGGAGTCATTTCCAGTTCCTTTCGGTGCTCGGCCGCGCTTCACTCAGCCGACTGCGATGCCCATTGACCGTGCCGTACCCGCGACCTGTCGCTTTGCTGCCTCAAGGTCGTTGGCGTTCAGGTCCGGCATCTTCTTCGCAGCTATCTCGGTGAGCTGGTCGTCGCTCACCGAGCCGACGATCTCCTTGCCGATCAGCTTCGCGCCCTTCTCGACCCCCGCGGCCTCTCGCAAGAGCACCGTAGTCGGGGGTGTCTTCAGCACGAATGTGAAGGTCCTGTCCTCGTAGATCGTGATCTCAACAGGGATGATCGTCCCTCGTTGGCTCTCGGTCGCGGCGTTGTACTGCTTGCAGAACTCCATCGTCTGCACGCCATGGGGTCCAAGAGCCGTGCCGACCGGGGGCGCGGGAGTCGCTGCCCCGGCGGGCAGCTGAATCTTCACTACTGCAGTTACACGGCGACGCGCCATGGTGATTACGCCTTCTCCTTTGTCCGCTGCTGCCCTGGCCCGTGGCTCAGAGTTTGGCGACCTGACTGAACTCGAGCTCGACCGGGGTCTCCCGGCCGAAGATGTTGACGAGCACCTTCAGCTTCAGCTGGTCCTCGTTGATCTCCGCGATCTGGCCGGAGAAATCTGCAAACGGGCCTTCCTTTACCCGAACCGTCTCTCCGACCTCGTGCTCGAGGCGCGGCTTGGGCCGCTTCAGGCCCTCGATGCCCTCGGGGCGGACCTGCAGGATGGCCTCGATCTCCGATCGCGGCAGTGGGGTCGGCTTTGTTCCCGGACCGACGAAGCTCGTAACTCCGGGGGTCTGACGGATGACAGACCAGGAGTCGTCGTCGAGGTCGCACCGACACAGGAGGTAGCCAGGAAAGACCTTGCGCTGGACAGGCACGCGCTTGCCATTCTTGACCTCGATGACCTCTTCCATCGGGATCACGACCTCGTAGATATGGTCTTCCATGTTCATGGACGAGATGCGGCTCTCGAGATTGGACTTCACTTTGTTCTCGTAGCCGGCGTAGGTGTGTACCACGTACCACCTGCCGGGACGGTCGTAGGGGCTAGGGGGTCGCTCGGCCGGCTCTTCCTCATCACCGTCGACATCCTCACCGTCGACATCCTCGTCGCCTAACACCGCCGAGAAGGGGTCTGGCTCGTCGCTCGGCGCGAGCAGGGCGCCGTCACCGGGATCGTCCGGGGCCAACTCGGCAGGGTCGGGGTAGTCAGGATCTGGGGAGAGGTTCTCGTCGCTCACAGTTCTCATCTCGATCATTTGCCGAACAGGACTAACACGGCCTTGGCAAACAGGGCGTCCAGCCCGAACACGATGGCGGTAAGGACGACGATCGTGAAAAATACGACGATCGTGTACTTGATCACCTCGGTCCGGCCAGGCCAGGCGACCTTTACGAGCTCATTACGAACCTCGCGCAGGTACTCGCCGACGCGCCTCGGAAGGCTCGGTCGGTCGGCTTTCTCGGCGGCGGCCACCCGCGCAGCTGAGATCGCCCGCTCGCGAGATGGCGCTGCCGGGGTGCCGTCGGGTCCGAGCTGACCCTGACGCTGCAGCAGACGCTTGGTTTCTCTGTTCACTGACTACCTCGGCTAGACACGGAGCAGGCTGGTCTCTTGACAACATCTTTTGGAGCAGGGCAGGAGGGACTCGAACCCCCAACCGCCGGTTTTGGAGACCGGTGCTCTGCCAGTTGAGCTACTGCCCTCGGCGCGGGCATTCCAGCCCGCCACAGGGCTGAGCACCGAGCATCCCGGGCACCATCACGATAGCACCAGTGCTCGCTGGTCCTACATGGCGCGCGTGAGCACGGGCCAGAGCGAACAATCCAGCCGCTGCGCCAGCGGCAGCTACAACCGCTCCGGCGTAGGCGAGGCTCCGGCCGGCAAGGGCGAAGCGAACCATTCTTCTCTGTGCCGCGCTGCCGACGACGGACAGGATGTCTGCCACCACAGAAGGCGGCGGTTCCACCTCGGCGGCCGCTAGCTGGCGCAGCAGCCGCACGAGGCGCCTGTAGCGGGCAAGCTCCGCTTGGCATACGAGACAGGTCTCCACATGGGCCACAAGCGGGGCGCTCGCCGGCAGCCCGTCGTCAAGGATCCGTGGAAGCTGCAGGATCACCTCCGCGCATCCAGGCTGCGGCGACCGGCGCCTGGATCGCGACATCGGGGACCAGCCTCTTCGCGTGGGAACGGCTGGCTCGACCGTGGCCACCGCCTGCCTCATGCCGAGTGTTCCAGCGCAGAGTGCGGAGCCGTCAGCACCTCGATCTTCGCCGGCACGTCCAAATCGGCCGCCAGCGGGTTGGTATCGAACCGTCTGAGCGGGAACAGGCGGTCCCGCAGGCGCCGCCGGGCGCGGTGGAGGCGTACCTTTGCGGCCGCCTGGCTGATGCCGAGCTCCCTCGCGATGTCGCGGTGGGAGAGGTCGTAGACGTCGCGCAGGACAACTACCAGACGCAGTGGGTCGGGCAGCTCCAAGAGCGCCGCGACCAGGCTCTCGCGGTCCATGGCTGTGCTCGCTGCCGATTCGGGGTTGCCATCTGCCCTGTGCTCGATCAGCTCGACGCAATCGCCGAAGTCGTCGAGATGGTCACATACTGTTCTCTGGCGGCCTTTGACGAGGGAAGCAGCACAGTTCACGGTGATCCGGTGCAGCCAGGTGGCAAAGCCAGCGTCACCCCTGAACCGCCGCAGTGAGCGGAACGCGCGGAGATACGCTTCCTGCATGACATCTCGGGCATCGTGCTCGTTGCCGACGAGCCGGAGTGCCAGCGCGTAGCACGCGGGCGAGGTGATCCTCACGATCTCCTCGAAGGCCGAGGTGTCGCCTGCGCGGGCGCGCTCGACAAGGCTCCTCAGCCTTTCCTGCTGGAAGCTGCGGCCGAGCGCGCTCACTTGAAGACTGACACCATTTCGCTGTAGCTCAGCGAGTCTCCTTGTGCATTGTGTGCTGTCGCTCCCATCGGCAGTACTTCTTCATCTCGATCCGCTCGCGGTCGTTCTGCTTGTTCTTCGTCGTTATGTAGTTCCGGCGCTTGCAGACTTCGCATGCGAGCGTCACCTGGACACGCTTCTCGTTCTTTGCCATCGATCCCGATCCTTGGCTTGCTTGCGTCTTTGATCGTATGCTGCTTGTAGCGGCGGCGGGACTCGAACCCGCGACCCCACGATTATGAGCCGTGTGCTCTTACCAACTGAGCTACGCCGCCCCGGAGCCCGACAGGAGGCTCTAGGGAGCCCCCTGTCGGAATCGAACCGACGACACCAGCCTTACCATGGCTGTGCTCTGCCGACTGAGCTAAGGGGGCGACATCGCCCGGTGAGCAACCGGGCGCCGTGATCATACCGGGTCCGCCACAGCTGATCACTACGCTCGGCAGCCATGCAGCTGCGTCGGGCGACCGAAGCCGACTCGGAGGCGATTCGCCTCATCTACAACACCGAGGTGTTGACATCCACAGCGACCCTTGACCTTGTGCCGCGCAGCCGCTCGGCCCAAGAGGCCTGGATGTCCGAGCACAGCGGCGTCTATCCAGTTCTTGTGGCCGAAACAGGCGGCGTCGTGGCCGGCTTTTCGTCGCTCAGCGCCTACCGTCCCCGGCCGGGGTACGCGACGGCCGTAGAGGACTCGGTCTACGTAGCCGAGGGATACCGGGGCCAAGGAGTTGGGCGGCTCCTCCTCAACGGAGCAGCCGAGGCGGCCCTGTCCCACGGCTTCCATTCGGTGATCGCGCGGATCGTGACCGAGCAAAGCGCTTCGATCGCTCTGCACAAGGCATGCGGCTTCGAGATCATCGGCATCGAACGGGAGGTTGGCCGCAAGTTCGGGCGGTGGCTCGACGTCGCTCTCGCCCAACGGATGCTCTGAGCCCGCGGGCCGACAGACCGATGTCCGGTCGATCCTCGGTCCCGAGATCCCATGGGCCGAGCCCTGCCGGGCCGAGCCCTCGCCGAGGCGCTCCCAGCCCCCCGGAGATGAACCGCCGCGAGAGTCAGGCTCGCTCACCAGGGGCGGCGAGATCGCCGGCACCGTGCCCAGGCTCGTCTCGCCGCTGCTTGGCAAGCTGGTACAGGCGAGGCGCAAAGGAAACCAGGCCCACCGCCGCAAGCACCGCCAGCGCGTCCAGGAGCACCAAAGGTCCGTCTCCAGCCAGACGACCGAGGAGCATCCTGCCCCCCGGCAGCCCAAGAAACGAGAGAACGGCTGATGCCAGCACCAGAGCTGAACGAGCACGGCCCTCGACAAGGGGCGCAAGCAGGACCAGCCCCCAGACCAGGTACCAGGGCTGGACGACGGGACCGAGGACCACGACCGTCAGCATCGTCAACCCCAGTCCCCGAAAGCTGCCCACCCCTCCGTCGGAGCGCAGGAGCAGCCAGACCGCAACTCCCGCAGCCGCGGAGAGACCCACCCAACGAGCAACGGCGACGATGGTAGGAGCATGCTCGCCAAGGCCAACCCCATTGACGATCCTCGCCACCAGCCCGCCGATTCCGGTCGCCGGATCCATCCAGGAGCTGACAGACGCCGGATTGCTCAAAGCTGCTACCCAACCCCAGCCGAGACCGATCGCATAAGTGACCGCGACCATCGTCGCTCCAGACAGAGCCGCGGCCTTGGCAAGCGGGCGCACCCGGGAGCGCCAGGAGACTCCGACACCAGCCCAGTCCCAGCCTATGTAGACCACGCCGACCAGTGCAGGTACCTTGACCAGCGCTGCCAGCGAGCACACGACTATTCCGAGGAGGGGGTGCCGCTCTCGAGCGAGCGCCAGGCCGGCCACGAGGAGGCCCATCATCAAGGCGTCATTGTGCTCACCCGCGACGAGGTGCAAGAGAACGAGTGGATTGAGGGCGACGAGGACGAAGGATTTGGCGGCGTCGAAGCCGTAGCTGCGCGCAAGGCGGGGCATGTAGATCCCAAGCAGCACCACACCGACCACGGCAAGAAAGCGAAACCCCAGCAGTGCCTCGAGCTCGTTGTGGTTCACCAGCGCGACGATCCCGCCCGCGAGGGTCAGGAAGATCGGCCCGTATGGCGAGGTCGAGTTAGCCCAGAGCTTGTCAACGAGCGACGCAAAGGGGTTGCCACCGGGGCCGAGCAGCGACGGCGGGTAGAGATAGGGGTTGATGTGCCGCGTCATCTCCTCACCTTGGGCCACGTAGCTGAAGGCGTCGTGGCTGAAAAGGGGAGCTACGACTAAGAGGGGCAGCATCCAGGCGATGAACACGGGAACGAACCTGCGCACCGGTGTTCCGGGATGAAGACGCGTCAAGCGTGCCAGAGCGACCCACGCGCGCATCATGAGGAACATGCCGGTATAGACGGCGACGACGCCGACGAGAACGTTGCCGATGGGCGCTCCCGTGCCGAAGTACCACAACCTCACCCCGTACTGCAGCGCAGGGTCGGAGAGGGTCTTCAAGGTCGCGTGGTTGAGAGTGAATGGTGACGTAGGTTGAGATGCGCCCCACAGCACCAGGAGCGACCCGAACGTACCGACCACCCCGGGCCACAAAAGAGCCCTCGCGAGACGACTCTCCCCCGCCTCGAACGGCTCCGGCACAGGCTCGGGCGTGCAGAGGCTCCCGAGCGCGCGCCGCACTGAGCTGAGCGCGCTATGGCCGAAGCTCACGGGTCCGCGGGACCGCCTCGCTGGAGAGGCGTCGGCATCCACGAGTTCAGATGTCCTCATCATATCCTATTGTATTCAGATATACGACATTGTCTGCAGCACACCCTGGCGGGCCGATGCTGCCGACGGGCAGCGGGATCAGGTGCCGAGCCCGCGCACCTCGAAGCGACCCTGCCCCGCCGGCTGCTCAAGTCTCGGATGCTACCAGCGGGTGCCTTCGCCCTGCTGGCGTCATCACCGCTTAGAGACCAAGTTGAGAGGTCTGCCGTCAGCGCCGACAGGCCCGAGGGCACCCGAGGGACTTAGTATCGGCCGTGCCCGTGACAGAAGATCCGCAAGGGGCGGTCTGGGGCCGGGCCGATTGGAAGGCTTCGGGCCTCCTCGTGTCGCTCCCCGCAGTCCTTTTGAGCCTGGCCGCCGTCGCCGGCTACCCCCTCATCACAGGGGACGACGTCGCGCAGAACTTCCCGCTCGAATACCTCGTCGGCCAGGAGATGAGACATGGGCACCTCCCGCTCTACGACTCCTTCCTCTGGTCGGGCACCCCGCTGCTCGGTGGGACTGTCGCCCACGGCCTGCTTCCGATCACGCTCCTGTTCGCGGCGCTCCCTCCCCTCCCAGCCTGGGTGATCGGTGAAGTCATAGTCTTAGGGGCAGCGTCAGTTGGCTGCCAGCTGTTCCTTCGGCGCACCGGCTGCGGCTCGTTGCCGTCGGCCCTTGCGGGCGCAAGCTACGGCCTCGCCGGCTTCGTCAGCTCTCAGATCGTGCACATCGACTTCGCTGCGGCTGCTGCGGCACTGCCTTGGCTCCTCGTAGGGATAGACGGACTGGCGACACGCTCGGCGACGGCGCGGGGGCGCCACTGCCTGCTCATCGCGATATCCATTGCGTGGATCTGCCTGTGCGGCAGCCCTGATATCGTCATCGACACTGTCGTCGTCTGCGGCACCTACACGGCCCACTTGCTGCTCCAGCCCCACGGGATCGGCCGCCGCGTTGTGCCGAGGTTACGACTTTGCTTCTGGGAGCTAGGCGGTGCTGCCGCCGGGGTCGCGGTGGGGGCGCTCCAGTGGGTGCCGTCTGCTTACTTTCTCGCTGCCTCGCAGCGGGCACACCCGAGCCTCGCGTTCATCTCCGCTGGCTCCCTCAGCTGGGCAAACTTCTTGGAGCTGCTCGTTCCCCACATCCTTGGGGGTGGGTCGTTCGGCGCAAGAGCCTACGGAGGTACCTATCCGCTCGCCGAGGTCGACGCTTACCCCGGCATCCTGGCGCTCGTCGCGATCTTCGTCCTAGTATTGCGCTGGCGAGATAGGGGGGCCTGGCGCTGGCGCGTCTGGATCCTCGTCGTCGCGCTGGCGCTCCTCCTCTCCTCGGGCGGGCATACGCCGCTCGAACGACTGCTGGCCGCGCTCCCGATCCTGGGGGATCAACGGTTGCCAAGCCGTGCCCTTGTCAGCTTCGCTCTTGCAGCCTCCCTGCTCGGCGGGTACTTCCTCGACTCGCTGCTCCTCTCTCACCCGACGCCGCGTCAGATCGCCGCAGGCTCCCTGCCCCTTGTCTCGATTCTCGGAATCGTCCTTGCCACAATCGCCACAGGCAGGCCAGCTGGGGGTGCACTAGTGGCGCATCCCCATTCGGGCTGGACACTCGGCGGGGACATGGCCTACCTCCTCGCAGCTGCGTGTATAGCCCTGGCCACAGCTGCCCTGCTGCTCTTCGGGCGGCGAGTAAAAGGACGCAGACGCGTGCTCGCCGTGACCGCGCTGGTCGTCGTTGACCTTGTAACCTTCGACCTCAACCAGACCTCCCTCGCGCCCGAGTACGCCTACGCTCTCAAAGTCACCGATCACCGTGCGGTCAGCGCTCTCGTCGGGTCCGGCCGGTACCTTGTCGTCGATCCGGGTCTATCCGACGGCCTCGCTCTCGACCGTGTCGGCGCCCCAGATCTCGGAGTGATAGCCGAGCTGTCGGATGCCGGAGGGTACGGCTCACTTGCTTGGGGACCCTATGTAAGCGCCACCGGTACTCACACCCAGGACGGCGTTGCTCCAGCTGCCCTCGCGAACGGGACGTTCTCCCGTCTCGCCGTCCGGGCGGTCTTCACAGTGCCAGACGAGCTCGTTGCCGGGCGTGCGGCCAGCTCGACCGACATCCACCTGGACAGCGGAGCCCGCGTTGTGCGCTGGTTCGGGGCGCCCGTAGCTGTGCGTTCGATCACTCTCCAGATCGCGGGTGTTGCCAGCACAGCCACCATTGCGCAGCTGTCGTCGTCTCTGAGGCTCCTCGCCAACGGCGGACGCATCGAAACGATCGAGACCGCGACGTCTTCTCGCATCCGCGGGCAGCCCGCAACGACCACCGCGGTCACCATCACCTGCTCGACACCCGAACCGTCCTTCGGGCTCGAGCTCGGCGGAAGCGCGCTGCGCAGAGCGGTCTCGATCTCCGAGCCAACGGTCCAGCCGACCCGTGGCAGCTCGTTCTCCACTTCGGGACCACTCGCGACGGCCTTGGGCGACGGCAGCTGGACCGAGGTAAAAGGGAGGGCGGGTTTCTCTGTTCTCCGGGACAGAGCCGCGGCACCCCTCCTCCGGGTCATCGCGAAGCGTGCGACGGTCCGGCTCGTGTCCAGCGACCCCTGGACGGGGCGCGCCGTTGTGCTGGTGAGGACACCCACGCCCACGACCGTGGTGCGCTCGGTCGCAGACATCCCGGGCTGGCACGCCAGGCTTTCCCACGACGGGCACGACTCAAGGCTGGCTGTGCGACGCGACGGGCTCATCCAGAGCGTGACGGTCCCCGCGGGTGTCTCACGAGTGACTTTTTTCTACGTGCCACCGGGCTGGGCAGCTGGTCAGCTGACAGCGCTTGCAGGTGCCCTAGCGTGCACCGGGCTCCTCCTCGCACCTGCAGCCGAGCGCGCTCGCCGCAAGCACGGCCGCCCGCGGCGGGCTCGCGCCGACTCCAGCGCGCCCTAGTAGCTCGAAGCCGGTACCCCGCAGGAGCTAGCGTCTACTCCTCGTGGGTGGCCAGATATCCGACGGTTTCGATGACCTGCTCGAGGCGAACGCTCTGTACTGCTCATCGTTCGCTCTCGCAGGCCTAGAGCCGCGGGCTGCGAAGAGATTCGCCCTCGTCACCTGTATCGACACCCGCATCGAGCCGCTCGCGGCGCTCGGTCTGCGGCCCGGCGACGCGAAGATCATGCGCAACGCGGGAGGGCGGGTGACAGGCGACGTGCTGCGGTCGCTCTCGGTCGCGACAGCGCTGCTCGGTGTCGAACGCATCGCTGTCATGCACCACACCGGGTGCGCCATGGCTTCGAGCTCGGAGCCAGCACTTAGAGCCGCGGTGGTCGCAGCCGGCGGGCAGGTCCCGGACGACTACATGCTCCTCGCAATGGAGGATCCCAAGGCCGCACTGGCAGCCGACGTCGCCGCGGTGCGCTCGAGCTCGCTCCTCTGCCCTGGCGTGGTCGTCGCAGGCTGGCGCTATGACGTAACAACCGGGCGCGTGACACTCGAGGTCAGCTAGCTACCATGCTCGGCGCCCTGAGGAGCAACTGAGACACACCCTCATGTGAAGATGGTGGAGGTCGGACTGTGAAGACCTCGCGAGTGGGCCGGGAAGGATTCGAACCTTCGAAGGCTGTGCCGACAGATTTACAGTCTGCTCCCTTTGGCCACTTGGGTACCGACCCGCGGGCCACCACCATAATCGACTCCCCGGGGTCATAGACGCGTCAAGTCCGGGCAATAGCCTGCCCGCGCGACGCGGGGTCGGAGGCTCGCCAGAGCGCAAAGGGAGAGCGGGCGGCGGTAGGTTGCTCACATGCCCAGTTTCGACGTCACCTCCGAAGTCGACCTGCAGGAGGTACGAAACGCAGTCGACCAGGCTTCGCGCGAGGTCGCCACGCGCTTCGACTTCAAGGACACAGGTGCCTCTCTAGAGCTGAAGGACCACGAGATCACGCTCCATGCGCCAACCGAAGATCGCTTGCGGGCGCTCGTTCAGGTGCTCGAAGAGAAGCTCGTGCGGCGCCAGGTATCTCTAAAGGCCGTTGCGTTCGCCAAGATCGAGGAGGGATCGCGTGGCGCGGTCCGCCAGGTGGCGACCCTCAACGCCGGTATCTCCAGCGAGAACGCCAAGAAGATCAACAAGCTCGTGAAGGATCTCGGCCTGAAGGGGGTGAGCAGCCAGACCCAAGGCGATCAGGTGCGCGTCATCGGCAAGAAGCGCGATGACCTCCAGGCAGTCATCGCCGAGCTCAAGGCTGCGGAGCTCGACATCCCCCTGCAGTTCGGGAACTTCAGGGACTGACAGGGCCGCCCGGTCCGGGCCATCGACTGCCTGCTGGACGCTCGGCGCCCAGCAGCTGGCTACTCCTCATTGGCCTGCTCAGTCGCCCGCGTCCTCAGCTCCTCGACCACGGCAGGATCGGCGAGGGTGGTGGTGTCACCGAGCACCCGGCCCTCGGCCACATCGCGGAGCAACCGGCGCATTATCTTGCCCGACCTGGTCTTTGGAAGATCATCGGTGAACACCACCGTTCTCGGTCGCGCAATCGCGCCGATCTTGCCGGCGACGTGACCGCGGAGCATCTCACCGTGTTCAGCAGTCGCCTCGACACCAGCCCGCAGCGTCACAAACGCGATGATGGCCTGACCTGTCGTGTCGTCTTTGGCACCGACCACCGCGGCTTCGGCAACACTTGGGTGATCGACAAGTGCCGACTCCACCTCCGTCGTCGACACCCGGTGGCCCGATACGTTCATCACGTCGTCGACACGCCCAAGCAGCCAGAGGTAGCCGTCGGCGTCGATCTTGGCACCGTCTCCCGCGAAGTAGCGCCCGGGGAAGCGGCTCCAGTAGGTCGCTTCGTAACGGTCGGGATCCTTGTAGATGCCTCTCAGCATTGCTGGCCACGGCTCACTCAGGGTCAGATAGCCGCCACCGCGCGTGAGGCGAGCCCCAGCCTCGTCGACAACCTCCGCGGAGATCCCAGGAAGCGGTCGGGTCGCCGATCCGGGCTTTAGGGTCGTAACGCCCGGCAAGGGAGAGATCATGATCGCCCCTGTCTCGGTCTGCCACCAGGTGTCGACGACAGGGCACCTGGATCCGCCGATGTTCTCGTGGTACCAGATCCAAGCCTCAGGGTTGATCGGCTCACCCACCGAGCCGAGCACCCGCAGGCTCGTGAGGTCGTGGCCCTTTGGCAGCTGCGCACCCCATTTCATGAACGTACGGATTGCCGTCGGGGCTGTATAGAGGATCGTGACGCCGTATCGCTCGACGATGGACCACCACCGGTCACGTCCTGGGTGGTCGGGCGTCCCTTCATAGAGGACGCTCGTGGCACCGTTGGCGAGCGGACCGTAGACGATGTAGCTGTGGCCTGTGACCCAGCCGATATCGGCCGCGCACCAGTAGACGTCACGCTCGGGCAGGTGGTCGAAGACGTACTTGTGGGTGTAGGCGACCTGGGTCAGATATCCGCCGCTCGTGTGCATGATCCCCTTCGGCTTAGCGGTTGTGCCCGAGGTGTAGAGAAGATAGAGGAGGTCCTCGGAGTCCATCGCCTCGGCTGGGCAGTGGGACTCCTTCGTGGCAACCACGTCGTCCCACCACAGGTCCCGACCTGCCGACATGGAGACCGCCTCGACCGCCTCTCCGAGGCGCCTGGCCACGATGACGTGCTCGATCGAGCTTGCACCGACCTCCAGCGCAGCATCCGCGCTGGCTTTGAGACGGACCGGCTGACCGCGACGCCACCCACCGTCGGCGGTGATGAGGACTTTCGCCTCCGCGTCCTCGATCCGGTCGCGCAGGGCCTCGGCCGAGAAACCCCCAAAGACAACCGAGTGCACCGCCCCTATGCGGGCACAGGCCAGCATCGCCACAGGCAGCTCCGGGATCATCGGCATGTAGATGGCCACGCGGTCGCCGCGCTCGACGCCGAGGCTGCGAAGGGCGTTTCCGCAACGACCGACCTCATCAAGCAACTCGGCATAGGTGATCGCCCGCTGATCTCCCGGCTCGCCCTCGAAAAAGTATGCGACTTTGTCGCCCCTTCCCTCCTCGACATGGCGGTCCAGGCAGTTGTAGGCGACGTTCAGCTTTCCCCCCACGAACCACCTTGCGAAGGGTGGTGTCCAGTCGAGCACCTTTGACCACGGCTCGAACCATGTGAGGGCATGTGCCTGGGTGGCCCAGAAGCTCTCGCGGTCAGCAGCCTGGTCGTAGATCGCCTCGCTGTTGACGAGGGCCGACGCGCGCAGAGCGTCGGGTGGCGGGAAGAGTCTCTCCTCCGCGAGATAGTCCTCGATCGTTGCCCTGGCACCGTCGAGCATCGCGCCGCTGCTGGCGGAGTCACCGTCGTTGGCCGTCATCTGCCAGACTTAGCGCGACACGAGCGCGACTGTCAATGCCGGGAGGCCTGCCACCGTGTCGGGAGCCCGGCTGACAAGATAGGCCCATGGACGCGGACAGATGCACGCCGCCGTGCGTCACCGTCGCCATCCCCCACGGTGGCCGCCTGGTCGTAGCGGGCGACCTCTTCTTGCGGGCACCGGCGACGTCGGCCTCCCTGTCAGCCGCGACCGAATTGAGCAGTGCGTTCATGGAGATGGAGCACCAGGGTGTTCTCGTAGTAGCTGGGAACCTCTTCGATCTCTCAGAGAGGCCGGCCGGAGATCTAACTGCGGCACTGAGGGCCCATCCTCGGCTGAGCGGCGCGCTGTCAGAGTGGCTGGACAGCGACGACCACCGCGTGATCCTTCTTCCCGGCACCCGTGACAGAGCGATCTGCTACGACTCGGCGACGATGGCAGAAGTTGCCGCGATGGGCTTCGAGGTAGCGCTGTCAGTCGATGCCGAGATCGAGACCCTCTCTGGGGTCAAGCGTGTGCGCGTCGAACCAGGTTGGCGCTACGACCCACTCAATGCCTACGGAGATCCCACGGACCCGAGAGACACCCCGATCGGTCATCACGCCCTAAGCGACATCTTCCCGATGCTCACGACCGCAAAGTCAGGCTGGCTGTCTGGCCTCGATCGGCTCGCGGATCCGGCGGGCCTGCCGCGCTTTGTGACTTCCAGGCTCATGTACCGGCGACTTGGGAGATACGGCTGGTGGCTGCTCGTCCCGTTTGCTGTTGCTGCGCTCGCCCATCTTCCCGAGGTGGCACTTTTCGGAGGACGCCTCCACGACATCGCCAGACCCTTGGCAGAAGTGGCCGTATCCCTCGCTCTCGAACTGGTGGCGATCGCCGTCCTGCTTGGAATCGTCAACCACAGGGTATGGGCGGGACCGGGCAGCGCCCTGCTGGGACCACCGAGCGAGCGCGCCAACGACGCGGCCCGCGACGCGGCCCGCGACCTTGTCGCGAGCGGGTACTGCGGCCTCGTCACCGGTCACAGCTTGCGGGCCGAGCTCGTGAGCCTCGGGGATGGCTTCTTCGCCAACACGGGGGCGTGCGCCGAGCTCCTCGAGGAGCGCCGCGCCCTTTTCGGGATGCCGCCTGTCTTTGTACGCGATGAGCAGGTCTCCTTCGTCGAGATCGAAGCCGAGACTGGCCCCAGCGAGACTGGCATCCGTGCGCGCCTTCGCCTCTCGAGCAAGCAGCTAAGCGCAGGGAGCCTGCTCGAGCGCATCGCCATGGGGAGGCCGCGCCCTGCGATGGAGCTCAAGGTCGTGGCGTCGTTTCCGCTCGGGGCCAGCTGGCCTCCGATCATCGACCCGACTCGCCACCGCAAGCTGATCCGGCGTGTTGCCGCCGCGATTGTCCTTTTGAGCGGCGTCCTCGACCTCGTCACCGCACTTGTCCCATTCCAGGTGCGAGGTCACCTCCATCCCTATCTGGGCTACATACCGCTCGGGGCGAGCGAAGCCGCCGGAGCTATCGACGCACTCGCCGGCGTGGCCCTTCTCCTCCTGGCACGGGGCTTGCGGCGAGGTCAACGGGTTGCCTGGTTCGTGTCAGTGGGCGTCGAACTGCTGACGTCGCTGCTTCACATCGTCCGCGGTGGCGAGATCCTTCCCGCCCTCTTTGCGCTCGCGGTCTTGGCGGGCCTTCTCTGGACCCGAGACGCCTTCCGCGGTCGGTACGACCCTTTGTCGATCCGCGCCGGATTCCTGACTCTCATCGGCGGTGCGCTTGGCGTCACCACCTTCACGACGTTGGCTCTCTTTTTCGGAGTCGCCTTCTACCGGCGGGACCACCACCACACGACCGTCCGATCGCTCACGATAGTTTCGGCCCTTCACGCCGCGGCTTACGGGCTGGTCGGTCTCAATCCCGTGTCGCTACCCGAGGGCGTGGGTGACTTCCTCTACCCGGCTCTGCTCGCCGTGGGAATCGGCCTCGCGGCAGTCGCCCTCCTTCTCGTGTTCCGACCAGTTGTCGACCACCGGTTGGGTCGGCACTCGGTCGATGGCGAGGGACCCGGTGAGCCTGCCGGCTGGCCGAGCGCGCGAACGGACGGTTCTGCTGGCGCTCCGGTTGACGATTTGAGCGCGCAGCCGGGCGCATGGCAGGGCTTCGAGCGAGCGCACGACATCGTCACGCGACGCGGCGGAACTCTCGACTACTTTGCACTCCGCAGCGACAAGCGCCACTACTTCGACCGCGACAGCCTCGTCGCGTACGCCATCCGCTCGGGCGTATGCCTCGTATCCCCAGATCCCGTCGGGCCGCCAGAGGAACGCGAGCGGGTCTGGGCCGGGTTTCGAAGCTTTGCCGACGAGCGCGGCTGGGCAATCGCCGTGCTGGCCGCAGGGGCGGAGTGGATACCGATCTACCGCCGCTCGGGCATGCGGGACATCTACATAGGCGACGAAGGCATCGTCGACGTGCGAACCCTGACGCTCGAGGGCGGGACGAAGAAGGGCTTGCGTCAGGCGGTGAACCGTATCGCCAAGTATGGCTACACGATCTCCTTCCACGACCCGGCCGATCTCGAGCCGGAGTTGGCATGTGCCCTCCGCGCAGTCATGACCAAGAGCCGCCGAGGCGGCGTGGAGCGCGGCTTCTCGATGACGCTCGGCCGCCTCTTCGACCCCCACGACGAGGGACTGCTGCTAGCGATAGCCTCTGATCCAGGTGGCAATCCGGTTGCCTTCTGTCAGTTCGTGCCCGCCCCGGCAATCAAGGGGTACTCGCTCGATCTGATGCGCCGAGATGGGGGCGACCATCCGAACGGCCTCTTCGACTTCATCCTCGTGCGCACGATCGAGCACCTGCGCGGCGCGGGCTACGAACGCCTAGGCCTCAACTTCGCAATGATGCGTGCAGTCCTGGCTGGAGAGGCTGGCGGCACCATCTCCGGCAAGGTCGAGCGGTGGTTCCTGCGCAGGATGTCCGACTCCATGCAGATCGAGTCGCTGTGGCGCTTCAACGCCAAGTTCGACCCGGAGTGGCTGCCACGCTTCGTCGTCTGGGACTCCGCCGAGCAGTCCCTCAGTGCGGCGCTCGCGATCGCCAAGGCGGAGAGCTTCTGGGAACTGCCAATAATCGGCAGGTTCCTCGTGCCGGCCCCATCTCCGGTGCCTGCCGGCCAAGTCGCCGGGGCGGGCTCAGAACAGTAACCGTGCGGCGTGCACGAAGGCGAACAGAGGAGCCGGCCAGATGCCGAGCACCACGGTGAAGCCGCAAGTGAGCACGAGAGCGGCCCTGGCAAGTAGCGGCACCTCCACGCGCTCGCTCGCGGCGGCACCGGCCACCGTTACTGTGGCCAGATCGTGACCGGTCATGACTGCGGCCGAGGCGAGGGTGCCGGTGCTGGCTCCCGGCGCCGGCGCGCTCGACACGGGATCGGGGACAGCGAGCGACCCCTCGATGCTGAAGGCCGGTGCGGCATCGGTGGCCTCCGCCGGTGCCGGAGCCGACGCGCCGTACATAAGAAAGACAACTCTCAGCTCGAAATCCGCCGCTATCGCCCCCGCCAGCATTGCTGTCACCGCGAGCGCGTAGGAGTGTGCCTGCACGGCCGCCTCAACCACGTACAGCTTGGCAAGGAAGCCCGTCGTGAAAGGTGCCCCGGCTTGAGCCAGGAGCAGGAGGGCCAGACAGAGGGCGAGAAACGGCTCCCGCCGCGCCAGCCCCCGATATCCCTCGATCGGGTGGGCCCGGTCGCCTCTCTTTCCGACCAGCTCGATCACCGTGAAGCTGCCGAGAACGAGAAAGGCATAGACGAACACGTAGTACAGGCTCGCGCTGACTCCCGACGCCGTGGCCGCCTGCAGCCCGAGAAGAACAAACCCGGCATGGTTGATGGAGGAGTACGCGAGCATCCTCTTTATATCGCGCTGGACAAGACCGAGGATCGCACCGGTTAGGAGGGTGAGGATCGCCATCACGAAGAGAACCGGCTGCCAGTCGATCGCGAGGGTGTGAAAAGAGGAGTAGAACACCCGCAAGAGGGCCGCGAACCCACCTACCTTGGCGATGGCGGCCATGAAGCCGGTGGCGGGAGTGGGCGCCCCTTCGTAGACGTCGGGCGTCCACATGTGGAAGGGCACGGCCGCGATCTTGAAGCCGAAGCCGACAAGGAGAAGGCCGAGGCCAGCGAGCAAGAGAGCGTTCGAGGTAAGTACGTTGTTGGCTAGGAACGACGCTATCTCGGCCAGGTTCGTCGACCCAGTGGCGCCATAGGTAAGCGCTATTCCGTATACGAAGATCGCCGAGGAGAAGGCACCGAGCACGAAGTACTTCATCGAAGCCTCACCCGACTCCTGGCGGCGGTGGTCGAAACCGGCGAGGATGTAAAGCGGTATCGACATGATCTCGAGGCCGAGGAAGATGACGATGAGGTCGTTCGCAGACGCCATGAACATGGCTCCCGACGCCGACAGCAGCGCGAGCGCGTAGTACTCGGGACCCGCCACCTCCTCGCGACGCAAGAAGCCGTCAGCGGCCAGGGCCGCTACGACCAGTACGCAGCTCGCGAGCAGCACGAAAGCGACCGAGAACCCGTCTATCGCGAGCGACTTCGCAATGGCAGCGAACGCTCCGTGCAGCTGGACTATGTGCCAGAGCACGAGCGAGCTGACCACAGCCGCGACGGAGATGGCCACGGTCATCGCCGTATAGACCACCGTAGGGAGCTGGCGAACAGCAAGAGCACCTGTAAGCAGCAGGGCCAGCGCACCGCCAATGCAGATGAGCTCCGGCAGTATCGCCGTGTAGTCGATATGGGGAGTCTGGATCACGGCCAGGAGGGAGGAGTACGTCATCGTGAGCTGCCGGTCGCCGAGCTGCCGGTCGTCGAGCTGCCGGGGCGCACAAGGCTCGTAGTTCTCACGACACTCCGACCCTCAGGCGGCACGGACGCGTGTCCGACCTGCTCGACATGGGTGATGAGGAGGTCGACCGACGGCGTGATGCGAGACAGCACGGGCCCGGGAAAGACGCCGAGAAGCACGACGAGGGCTATCAGCGGGGCCACGTAGGCACTCTCCCGCCAC
>JAKACA010000272.1 GCA_021796455.1 Actinomycetes bacterium | reverse complement strand
CATCGGGCGCAGGTCGGGCGGGATCACAGGAACTGCCCCGAGGATCATCGCGCGAGGGTCGTTGGCCCGCTTGCCGCTCTCGTCGCGGCGGTTGAATGCCGAGACGATCTTCAGCCGCTTGATCGCTTTCTGCTTGCGCTGAGCTGAAAGCGGTCGCCGGCCGTCGACGGGATCGATCGCCTCGCGGAGCTTGACCTCCTCCTCGTCGAGATCCAGGTGGTCGATGAGCTGGGCTATCGCCTCCGCGCCCATACCGCCTTCGAAGTACGCCGAGTACCGGCTCTTCAGCTCCCGCCAGAGCAGCTCGTCCTCGATGATCTTGCGCGCGTGCAGATCGCCGAGCTCGCTCAGGGCCTTTCGTGCGATCGCGACGTCCTGGTCGGCACGCTCGCGCACGCCGGTGACTTCCTTCTCGACAGCACGCTGGCGAGCACGCAGCTCCGACTCTTTGGCCCCCGATGCCTCGAGCTCAGCGAGCTCCCTTTCGAGGTCTGACAAGCGGCGCTCCGCCTCGAGGTCGCGTGCGCGCTCGATCTCGGCTACCTCGCTCTGCAGCTCCGCCTCGAGGCTCGGCATATCGCCGTGTCGCTTCTCCTCGTCGACCCGCGTCACGAGATAGGCGGCGAAGTAGATAACCTTCTCGAGCTGCTTGGCTTTCAGCTCCTCCCGGGCCTCGGTGCCCATGAGCAGGTAGGCGAGCCACGAGCGCGTACCGCGCAGGTACCAGATATGCACGACCGGCGCGGCGAGCTCGATATGACCCATGCGCTCCCGCCGGACCTTCGAGCGCGTGACCTCGACGCCGCACCGTTCGCAGATGATCCCCCGGAACCGCACCCGCTTGTACTTGCCGCAGTAGCACTCCCAGTCCTTCGTGGGACCGAAGATCTTCTCGCAGAAGAGCCCGTCCTTTTCGGGCCGGAGCGTGCGGTAGTTGATCGTCTCCGGCTTGCGAACCTCGCCGTGGGACCAGGTGCGAATGTCGTCGGCTGTCGCCAGACCGATACGGAGCTGATCGAAATCGTTGACGTCGAGCATGTTAGAACCCTCTCTCCGCGGCCCTGCGAGCGTCCTCTTCGTCGGAGCCCCGCTCGGGGCGACTGATGTCGATGCCGAGCTCTTCGGCGGTGCGATATACGTCCTCGTCGAGCTCTCGCATCTCGATCTGCTCGCCAGAGGTCGAGAGGACCTCGACGTCTAGGCAGAGCGACTGCATCTCCTTGATTAGAACTTTGAAGCTCTCGGGGATGCCAGGCTCGGGGATGTTCTCCCCCTTCACGATCGCCTCGTAGACCTTGACCCGTCCAAGTACGTCGTCGGACTTGATCGTGAGCAGCTCCTGCAATGCGTAGGCAGCGCCATAGGCCTCGAGAGCCCATACCTCCATCTCACCGAAGCGCTGCCCTCCGAACTGGGCCTTACCCCCGAGGGGCTGCTGGGTGATCATCGAGTACGGCCCCGTCGAGCGAGCGTGGATCTTGTCGTCGACGAGGTGGGCGAGCTTCAGGATATAGACATAGCCGACCATGACGGGGTTGTCGAACGGCTCCCCCGTGCGTCCGTTGTAAAGGGTCAGCTTTCCGTCCGGACCAATCTGCCTGCCGCTGCCGTCCACCGCGTCGGAGTCGAGCGTCTCGAACAGGTGCTTTATCGTCGGCTTGTCACCGGCCTCGACGTCCTCGTCCCAGTGGGCTCCGTCGAACACCGGAGTCGATATCCACACCGTCGGATCGGTCGTCGGGCGCGTCTTTGTCTCGGTGCCCCGTATCGAGGGAGCTATCGGGTGGCCGTGAGCGGCCTGCAACCCCTCCCAGCCCCAGCGGGCGGCATAACCGAGGTGGCCCTCGAGAACCTGACCGACGTTCATCCTGCTCGGGACGCCGAGCGGGTTCAAGATTATGTCGATCGGCGTCCCGTCGCGAAGGTGCGGCATGTCCTCGAGCGGAAGGATCTTCGAGATGACACCCTTGTTGCCGTGGCGACCAGCGAGCTTGTCACCCTCGGAGATCTTGCGTTTCTGCGCTACGTAGACCCGCACGAGCTGGTTGACTCCTGGGGGAAGCTCGTGGGAGTCGTCTCGCGAGAAGACGCGGACGTCGATGACCTTGCCGTACTCGCCATGGGGCACCTTGAGGCTCGTGTCGCGGACGTCGCGGGCCTTTTCGCCGAAGATCGCCCGCAGCAGGCGCTCCTCGGGCGTCAGCTCAGTCTCTCCCTTTGGAGTCACCTTGCCGACGAGGATGTCCCCGGGTCCGACCTCGGCGCCGACGCGGATGATGCCGCGCTCGTCGAGATCCGCCAGGATGTCGTCGGAGAGGTTCGGAATGTCCCGGGTTATCTCCTCGGCGCCGAGCTTGGTGTCGCGGGCATCTACCTCGTGCTCCTCGATGTGTATCGACGTGAGCACGTCGTCGCGCACGACTCGCTCGGAGAGGATGATCGCGTCCTCGTAGTTGTAACCCTCCCAGGGCATGAACGCCACGAGGAGGTTCTTGCCGAGCGCGAGCTCTCCGTTGTGGGTGGAGGGACCATCAGCAATAAGGTCGCCCTTCTCCACGCTCTCGCCCTCGGAAACGAGGATCTTCTGATTGATGCAGGTGTTCTGGTTGGAGCGGCGGAACTTGGCCAGAGGATAGACGCGGCGGCCGAGCTCGGGACCGAAGCGGCTCTTCTCGCCGGGCTTGTACTCGACAACTACATGCCCGCCAGCCACCTCGACCACCTGGCCGGCACCCTCCGCAAGTATCACCTCACCCGCATCGCGGGCAGCCCGAGCCTCGATGCCGGTACCAATGTAAGGAGCCTCAGGCACGAGCAGCGGAACCGCCTGCTTCTGCATGTTGGCTCCCATGAGGGCGCGGTTGGCGTCGTCGTGCTCGACGAAGGGGATGAGCGCCGTCGATACCGAAAGAATCTGCTTCGGCGAAACGTCCATCAGCCCGACGTCAGCGGGAGGCACGTAGTCAACTTCGCTCGTAGTGCCATAGGAGGTCGACGTGGCACCCACACGCACGCCGGCACCCTGGGGTCCGCGGCGCACGAGGACACGGTCCTCGGTGAACCTTCCGGTGGCGTCAAGGACGGCCGACGCCTGGGCTATGACGTACTCCTCCTCTTCGTCCGCAGCAAGGTAGACGATGTCGTCGGTGACGCGACCATCGACAACCTTGCGGTAGGGCGTCTCGATGAACCCGTGCTCGTTGACCCTGGCGTAGGTGGCAAGGTGACCGATCAGGCCGATGTTCGGCCCTTCTGGCGTCTCGATCGGGCACATGCGCCCGTAGTGCGACGTATGGACGTCTCGCACCTCGAAACCCGCCCGCTCCCGCGACAGTCCACCGGGTCCCAGTGCCGACAGCCGCCGCTTGTGGGCCAGTCCTGACAGCGGGTTGTGCTGGTCCATGAACTGGCTCAGCTGGCTGGTACCGAAGAACTCCTTGATCGCGGCCACGACCGGCCGGATGTTGATCAGCGTCTGCGGTGTGATCGCCTCTACGTCCTGGGTCGTCATGCGCTCGCGCACGACCCGCTCCATCCGGGAGAGGCCGATGCGCACCTGGTTCTGGATGAGCTCACCGACCGAGCGGAT
>JAKACA010000271.1 GCA_021796455.1 Actinomycetes bacterium | reverse complement strand
CTGACCGCGTCGCCGAAGCGGGCGCGGTAGGCATCGAGGGTCCGTTCGCTCACCGCGTCGTCGCGCTCGAATCGGTCACCGTCGGACTCGAACAGCGAACCGGCCCCGGGCTTCTCGACGTAGCGGTAGCGGGGGAAGCACTGGCTGCCGTCAGACACATCGGCAAGATGAAGACAGGGAACAGCATCGGTCATAAGGACGGAGAACGCCGAGCGAGTCCCGACTCCAGACACCGCGATCACCCGGTTGCGATGCTCCGGGCTCGGGAACAGGCTCGGGAGCCGGTAGACCCTCTCGTTCCACTGGCGGTCGAAGTACAGCCACTGCTTGCAGAACGGCCGGTACATCGAGGCGACTGCTCGCGCCGGCTCGAACACCGCCGGCTTGTTGAGCCGCAGGTCGTTCTTCAGGTTCACCGTCCAGCTCACCCGGGTGGGGTCGGGGTCGACGAACGCGCTGACCGCTTCCACGCTTCGTTGTGCCAACCCTGATCGGACCTGCTCGTCGAATCGGGTCCTCGCGGCGTTGTAGGCCGCGACCGTGGCGGCCATGTTCGCCAGCAGCTCGGTGCGGGAGAAGTTGTAGGCCCAGGAGTCTCTGTTGGTCTTGACCCCGTTGGAGTAGGTGCTGAACAGGGCAGTAGCACCGCCGCCGTCCTTATCACCCAGAGGGGCAAAGGTCTCGAAGAGCTCGCCTCGCTGGTTGATCCAGTCGCCGGCATCGTTCGCGGTGACTTCCTGCCAGGGGAGTGTCGAGATATCGCCGAAGCCCGTGAGCTTGGCGAGCTTGTCCTCCCGGGAGAGGTAGTCCCCGATGTCGTGGTAGGAGATGCGGGCCTGCCCGGTCCGCTCAGGGTTCTTCACCAGCAAGGTGATCGCGATAGGGGTCCTGCTCCCCTGGCCGAAGACGTTGCCGCGCTCCCTTTGGCGCAACTCGCCAGAGGTTCGCGCGTTGCCGCGAAGATTCAGGCAGTAGATGGCCGCGAACTCATCGGTCAGGGCCTTGCGGAAACCATCGGCGGAGCCTGAGTCGACGAAGCTGGCATTGGAGACGAAGCAGACGACGCCCCTATCCCCGATGCGGTCCGAGGCCCACCGGAAGGCTCGGATGTAGGAGTCGTAGAGACTGTTCTTGTTGCTCGCAGTAGATCGATCGGCATAGCTGGTCCGGAGCCGCCCGTCGAGCTTCGGATAGGCGAGGTTGCGGTTGTTGTCGTTCTCCGAGCCCTGGCCGACCGAGTAGGGCGGGTTGCCGAGAACGACAGTGATCGGGAGCTGCTGCTGGCGCCTGGCTCGCTCGGAGTTCGGGCGTAAGAACTCCGACCACATCTCGTCTTCGCCCTCGCCCATCTGGAAGGTATCGGCGAGCACGATCCCGGGGAAGGGCTCGTAGGGGCCGTCGCCCCTAAGTGCGTGGTAGGTCTGCTCGATGTTGATCGCGGCGACGTAGTAGGCGAGCAGCACGATCTCGTTCGCGTGCAGCAGCTCTCGATACGTCCGGCCCAGCTCGTCGGGCCCGAGCATGGTGAGAAGTCGCGCAAGGAAGGTGCCGGTGCCGGTGAAGGGATCGAGCACATGGACCTCGCCGGCACCGAGATGGGAGGAGAATTGCTCAGAAAGGACGTGGTTGACGCTTCTCAGCATGAAGTCGACGATCTCTAGCGGTGTGTAGACGATGCCGAGGCGGTCCGCGGTCTTTGGGAAGGCCCGGCGGAAGAAGATCTCGTAGAGCTCCTTTACGACCCTTTGCCGGCCCTCTAAGTTGTCGATGTTCTCGGCCCGGGTGCGCACCGAGCGGTAGAAGTCGGCCAGCTCGGCTCGCTCCTGCTCGATCGCCTCGTCCTCGTGCAGTGCGCGGAGCACCTCGGCCATTGCCTCTGAGACCGGGTTGTGGCGCGTGAACTCGGCGTCGCCGAAGAGCGCCTCGAAGACAGGGGTCGTGATCAAGTGCTGGGCGAGCATCTCGACTGCCTCGTCGGTACTTACAGACGGGTTGATGCTCGTGTGCAGCCCTTCGAGGTAGGCGCCAAAGGCGGAGGCGACGCTTCCCCCAAGGGAGATGGCGGTCTCGATCCTTGTGATGTGGGCCTTTGCGATACGCGCGACGTCTTCGGCCCAGTCCTCCCAGTGGCCCTTTGAGCCGCAGCGCTTGACGACCCGGGCGTGTACCTTCTCCTCAAGGCCCTGCCAGGAGAGCGCGAGCTGCTCGCTACGACCCACGCGGTCTATCTCTCGATCCGCGGAAGCGCCACCCACGCCTACGACCTGGATGCGCCCGGAGGGGTTTCTTTGCAGGTCGAGCTTGTTGACCTCCGCGTCGAAGCGGTCGTCGTGGGCCCGAAGTGCCTGGAGCACCTGCCAGACCACCTTGTAGCGCTCGTTGTCGTCAAGGACTTTCTCGGGATCCTCGCCGGCCTTGACAGCGACAGGGATGACGACATAGCCGTCGCGCTTTCCCTCTGCTCGGCGCATCACCCTGCCGACTGCCTGGACGACGTCGATCTGGGACTTTCGGGGCGAGATGAAGATCACCGCGTCGAGCGCGGGGACATCGACGCCTTCAGACAAACAGCGGGCATTGGTGAGGATTCGACAGGCCCCCTCCGGCGGGTCCTCTCTCAGCCACGAGAGCGCCTGGTCACGCTCGAGGGCGCCCATCGTCCCATCCACATGGCGTGTCTCACATGAGACACCCTCCTCGCCCCTGTCCTTGACGGCTTCGACGACTGCCGGCAGTGCCTCTCGCACGCGCTTGGAGGCGGCGATGGTCGTCGAGAACGCAACGGCTCTTTTCATGGGTGCGGGGTCGAAGGAGAACTCGTCGTCGCTGAGGCCGCGTTTGGACAGTCCCCGCCAGCAGCCGACGAGGCGGGCCGCGTCCTCCAAGTTGAGCTCCAAGTCGGCATCGGCGATCGGGCCATGGGCCATGTCGTTCGCATAGGCCTCATCGACCATGAGCACCACGACCCTGTAGTCACTTAGGAGGTTGCCGTCGACCGCCTTGCCGAAGCCGAGGTGGTGAAAGACCGGGCCGTAGAGCTCCTCGTCGTCCATCGAGCACAGGAGCACTGCGTCCTCTTTGGCTCTGGCCTTCACCCGGTCGCTATAGAGCCTCGGGGTAGCTGTCATGTAGAGCCGGCGTCGCGAGGAGAGGCGCTTTTCGTCATGGACGGCCGTGAAGCCGGAGTATCCCTCGTCGACCTCACGCGCTCCGGTCGTGCGATGCGCCTCGTCGGCTATCAAGAGGTCGAAGGCCGGTGCTCCGAGGCGCTGGGCCTCGGCGACCCTGTCCAAGGACTGATAGGTCGAGAACACGACAAGGAGAGGGTTCGCCTCGTCTCTTGACTGCAAGGCAGCCAGTTCCAGGTGAGAGGCGATGAGATGAGGGTCCGTCGTCGCCGGTAGCGCCAGGTCGTAGACGTGGATGTCCTCGGAGTCCTTTGTCACCTGGGAGTCAGAGCAGACCGCCATTGCATGAAGCGCACGGGTGGCATCTGCCGACCAGGCCCGAAGGCTCTGGGAGAGAAGCGAGATCGAGGGGACGCAGAAGAGCACGAGCCCGCCTCCTGGCACGATCTCTTCGGCGAGGCGCA
>JAKACA010000270.1 GCA_021796455.1 Actinomycetes bacterium | reverse complement strand
CATCCACGAGCCCGGCGACGGCTAGCTCGTCGACCCCGGCACCGGCTCTCCTTGGGTCCACCTCGGCGAGGGAGGCAGCCAGTCGAAGCTCGGCCTCACCTAGAACGGCGGCCGCTCCTGCCAACCCGCGGGCGACGGCTGACAGGCGGCCCAGCCGCCGCACGACCCACTGCGAAACCGCGCGGGGGGCGAGCGTCTCGAGGCGCGGACTGGCCGCCGCCGTCGGCTCGATGCCCTCCTCACCAATGGCGCGTACGAGCTCCCGCACGAGGAATGGAACGCCGCCGGTGAGCTGATGGCAGGCGTTCCCGAAAGCCGGCTCCACGTCGGAGCCGAGACCCAGCCGCACCAGCTCGGCCACCGCCCGCCCGGTCAACGGCGCAAGCGCAACGACCTCCGTGGGAGGTTCGGCGGAGAGGGCGGCCAGAACCGGCGGATCATCAGGCGACCGAGCGGGCCGTGCCGCCGCCACGACCGCGATCGGCAGCTCGTCAACCCTTCGCCCGAGGTAGTGCAGGAAACGCAGGGACGCCTGGTCAGCCCAGTGGACGTCGTCGATGCACAGCAGCAGCGGGGAGAGCCGGCCCAGGTTCGCACACAGCCAGTAGAGGCCGTGCAGGATCGCGAACGAAGAGTCGGGCAGCGCGTCGGTGACCTCACCCTCAGGTGGCGCAACGCCGAGCAGGGCTGCCGCGTGCCCGGCCGCGCCCGCAAGCAACTCCGCTCGCTCCGAGGGCGACGCCGCGACCACCAGAGCCTCGAACAGCTGGCGCACCAGCCCGTACGCGAACTCCCGCTCTAGTTCCGATCCCCTGGCGCTCAGGGTCGTGAGGCCAAGCTTGCGACCACGTAGGCCTGCCTCCACGATCAACCGCGACTTGCCGATCCCCGCCGGCCCCTCGAGCAGCAGCAGCGAACCGCGTCCCGCGATCGCGTCACCCATGCGCTGATCGATCCGGGCCAGAGGCGCGTCTCGCTCCAGAAGCACTGGCGCGGCTTCAACCGTGGTCACCGATGCCGACCCTACACCGCCAAAACTCCTCGGTCGGTCCCCGCAAATACACGTGGTCTCCCACGTCGCGAACCCGACCCGGCGCCGCCATCCTCAGACCTGTTGACCCCAAGGCGGCGAGGTCCAGGACCATGATCCATCCCTACATTGCCAGGAACCACCGAGTGTCCGTCCCGGCCGCGGAACTATCACGACCTCGTCGGAGAGCACGCACTCGCGCCAAGCCAGCGAACGCGGCGTGACATCCAAGAGGGGTGGGGGCAAAGTTCAGTCACCTCGACAGCCGAGCAGCGAGCCTGTCGGCGACAAGGTATTTCTCACGTCGGAGTGGACCAAGGCGCCTGAGCCCCTCCACGATCGCATGGCGGTTGCGCTCGCTCCCCGGGGGCCTGCTGGGGTCAGAGCGTCTAAGCAATCCCAAGGAGCACCACGTCCATCCATGTCGTCGAACCGAACGGCGGGGAGCAATCGGGCGGCGGGCCGATCCGCTGTCGTATCATCGAGGACGGCTCGCACACCCAGCATCGGCTTGGCCTCATCGAGGCGACGGTCCCGCCGGGACCGGCCGGGCCGCCCCAGCACGTTCATCGTGAGCACGACGAGGTCTTCATCGTGACCGAGGGCACACTCCGATTTACCTCGGAGGACGAAAGTGCCGATGCCGGAGCGGGGGCGTGCGTCACGGTTCCGGCGGGGACACCGCATACCTTTTTCAATCCCTTCGCCGAGCCAGCCAAGTTCCTATGCACGCTGACCCCCGACCTCTACGTCAAGTATTTCCGCGATCTGAGCGCCCTACCCGTCGATGAGCAGGGGCTGCTCGATCTTGCAGATATCGGCAAGGCGATGGCGAAATACGCGACAGAAGTGATCCGCTAGCCAAAGCTACCTACACGCGTGATGGATCAACGGAACACGCACATCGACGGCTCTCGCGACCCGGCCCAGGACAAAGCCTGCGTTTCCGCCACTTGCCTAGCCACCACAGCCACAAACAGCGGCGCTCGGGTGAACCCAGCCGACAGGTCCCCAGTTCAGCCATTCCACGAGACACGAACGAAAGAGAAGGCAAAGCCACATGACCACACTCGACGGTGCCAACGAGCACTGCGCGAAAGTAATCGTCGCGCGTACCTTGGGTCGTACCCTTGGTTCACGAGCACGCCGTCGCCTCGTCCGGGCGATGACGACGACGGGGATCGGTGTCAGCCTCTTGGTGCTCAGTCCCGCGCTGCTAACCACGACAGACGCCTCGGCTGCCTCGGTCCCGTCCATCAGCGCGGTCTACGTTTCGGGAGCTACGTCTTCGCCGACGGTCACCGTCACCGGTCAGGGGTTCGGCACCGAGTCGGCCCTGGGGGTAGCCCAAGACCCGGTGGCGTACTTTCCGACGGGTGTGAGCAACAACTGCAACAACAACCTCGGCAATGACTACGGCGCCAACCTGTACCTGCAGGATACGAGCGCAAACTGGAATGCGGGAGAAGGAGGGACTCCAACCGCGAATGGCGACCAGATCGGCCTTGTCATCTCGTCGTACTCTGACACCAAGATCGTCTTCACCTTGGGCTCGTGCTACTCGTTCTACCGCTTGTCCGCTGGCGACGCCTACACGATGAACGTGCTGGGGGCCGCCTTCTCCGGCATTGTCGAGTACGCGAGCCCGCCGACAGCAACGATCTCTTCCCCGGCCAGCGGGCAGATTTACAGCCTCGGCCAGTCGATACCGACCGGCTTCTCCTGTGCAGACAGCACCTACGGCCCCGGGATCTTCAGCTGCACCGACTCCAACGGCTCGACGTCGCCCGGCACGCTCGACACCTCGAGCGTCGGCAACTTCACCTACACGGTTACGGCCAGGAGCCAAGACGGCCAGGTCGGCACGGCGAGCATCAGCTACAGCGTCGTGTACAACTTCAGCGGGTTCCTGGCCCCGCTAGCCAACCCGCCAGCAGTGAACGACGGCCAGGCTGGGCGCACCTACCCGATCAAGTGGCAGCTGACCAACGCTGCCGGCCAGTACACCAGTGCGCTGAGCGCGGTGAGCTCGGTCAGCTACCAGTCCGTCTCGTGCTCCACAGTCGCCTCCACGAGCAGCGACCCGATAGCCAGCACCACAGGTGGCACAAGCCTGCGCTACGACGCGACCGCCAACCAATATGTCTACAACTGGGCCACCCCGAGTGCCCCCGGTTGCTACCGGTTCAGCCTCACCCTCAACTCGGGCCAGGTATTCGAAGCGAACTTCAACTTGAGCTGAGCACCGCCAGCTTGATGTTATAGGGCGCGGAAAGGAGCCGGCCGAAAAATCCGGCTCCTTTCCGCCCGACCTACGAATCGACTCGTCGCGAGGAGTCCCAAGTTCGGACAAAGAAGCCTGTTGCGAGCGAGGTCGGTGCGAGGGATGGCGCGGTAGCCAGGGCCACCACGCAGCAGCACTCGGCGAAGACGATCCCGTCGATCATCAACACGGCCAGGTCGATCTGGGAGAGGTCCGAGCCATCGCAAACTGGCTCCACATCGTCCTCGACGTCTGGAGCGATTGGCCCGAGAACGAGAGGCCAGGGCCCCGAGGGTCCTCTCGGCCTGCCCGGTCATGTGAGCAACGTCGGCCTCGGT
>JAKACA010000269.1 GCA_021796455.1 Actinomycetes bacterium | reverse complement strand
CCCCGCTGGCCGGACACTTCGACTAGGAGGTATCCATGCCAGCAATGACCGAAGAACACCCTGGGTCTGAGCGACGGCGCACCCGCTATCCGAAAGCATTCCGCAAGGATGCTGCGGCGGTCGGGCTTGCCGAGTCCGCATAATCACAGCGCCTCGAGGAAGGCGAGGAGGTTGTCGGGCGGTCGATAGCGACCGACCGGGCTTCCGATGGGTGTCGTGCGGGCGAGCGCCCGTTCCTTGAGCGTCAGGTCGGCATGCACGTAGACCTGTGTGGTGGCCACCGCCTCGTGACCGAGCCAGAGTGCGATCACGGTCGAGTCGACTCCGGCATGGAGAAGACGCATCGCGGCGGTGTGGCGCAAAACATGGGGAGATACTCGCTTTGTCGCGAGCGACGGGCATTGCTCGGCCGCCCTCGAGACGTGCTTGGCGAGCAGCACGGTGACGGCGTAGCGGGTGAGCCGGCCGTTGCCGTGGCTGCTGGGGAAGAGCGGATCATCGGCGCCACCCCCACACTCCTCGATCCAGGACCCGACCAGGCTTGCCGTGACAGCCGTGAGCGGGGTGACCCGCTCCTTGCGTCCCTTGCCCATGCAGCGCAGATGCGCCGCGGTCCCGCTCGTGACGACATCGTCACAGTTCAGCCCGACGATCTCGCTGACCCGTAGTCCGGTCTGCACGGCGAGCTGGAGCAGGGCACGGTCGCGGCGCCCAGTCCTTGTCGAGGCGTCTGGCACCCCAAGTAGGGCCTCGACCTCCTCGTCGCCGAGGAACGAGACGAGCGCGCGCTCGAAGCGCTTGGAGGGGATCGCCAGGACGCGCTCGATCAGCGCAGCGTGCTCGGGATGGCGAAACGCCGCGAAGCGGAACAGCGAGTGGATCGCCGCGAGGCGGGCGTTTCGAGTCCGGGCGTGGTTGGCGCGTTCGGTCTCGAGGTGCTCGAGGAAACTCGTGATCGCCGGGGCGTCGAGATCCTCGAAGTGCAGGCGTGAGGGCCGCTTGCCCGTTGTCTGCTGGATGTAGCCCAGGAGCAGACAGAAGCAGTCCCGGTACGCGGCGATCGTGTGCGGGCTGGCGTGCTGCTGGGCGATCAGACGCTCGGTGAAGAACGCTTCGAGCGTCGGTGCGAGCGCGCTCATCGCTTCGCCTCGTAGGTCATCTCGAGGCGCTCGGCAGCGAGGCCGAGCAGCTTGAGGGAGCCCGACAAGTACCAGTAAGTGGCCGCTGGGTCGACGTGTCCGAGATAGGTCGACAGCCTCGGCAGGCGTGCCGCCACGTCGGCGCCCTCTCGATACCAGTCCTCGAGGGTGTTAACGGCGAAGCGATGTCGGAGATCGTGTGGACGCGGCCGACACGCCGCCGAGCGAGCCGTGATGCCGGCCAGGCGCACCATCTGCTGGTAGCCGAGGTGGAAGTTGCAGTAGCGGATCCTCGTGCCGGCCGCCGAGACGAAGAAGGCCGCCTCGGACGGACGTGGGCTCAAACGATCCCGCTCGCTCACATACGCGCCGAGCGCCTCGACGGTCGTGCTGTGAAGCGGGACCATCCGCTCCTTGTCGAGCTTGGCGCGATGGATCGTGATGACCCCCGAGTCGAGGTCGACGTCGCCGCGGTCGAGGGCGAGCGCCTCGCCGATGCGCATGCCGCTGCAAGCGAGCAGGCCGACCACGGCTTCCATCCCCGCCGCACGAAGCCTTGAACGGAAACTGTGTGCCGCGGACATGAGCGCCGCCACCTCCTCGTGCGAGTAGAGGTAGGGGGTGGCCCGCGTCGGGGCCGAGGCGAGCAGCTTCGTCGGGGGCACGCCCGTGCGCGGATCGAAGGCGTGCAGATAGCACAGGAAACCGCGCGCCACGCAGAGCCGGTTAGCGGCCCACATGGCGCTGCAACGTGGCGGCGATGTCGCCCAGGAGACGGCGAGCTCGACGCTCACCACCTCGGCGTCCTCACGGTCGCAGAACGCCACGAGCTGGGCGAGCAGGCGCCCAGCTCGATCGAGCTTGTAGCCGAGCCCGCGTCGCAGCACGAGGTAGTTCTCGAGATGTCGACCGAGCTCGCTCACGGCCGTGGCCCTTCCCACGGCCGGGCGAGGGGCACGAGGCAAGCGAGGTCGACCTTCGCGTAGATGCTGGTCGTGAGTGCGAGCTCGTGCCGGAGCACGAGGCCGATCTCCTCGAGGTTTGCCCCAGCGCGCAGCAGCTCCGTGGCCGCAGCGTGGCGAAGCCGGTGTGCGTTCACCTCCGGGAGACCGGCTCGCCGGCAGGCGGCGCTCACCAGCGCGGAGACCCCAGCGCTCGTGAGAGGCCGGCGCGGGGCGCGCACACGAGTGAAGACGTTGCGACACGCAGGAGAGCCGCGACCGTGGGAGAGCCAGGCGGCCACCGCCTGCCCGACATCGGCGGGAAGCGGCATGCGGTCCCTGCGACCGCCCTTCCCGCGCACGACGCGCTCGCCCGCACGCCAGTCGATGTCGCCGAGCTCCATCGCGACCACCTCGCCGGCACGAAGTCCCAGCCGAGCGAGCAGGTTCAGGACGGCGAAGTCGCGTCGGCCAAAGGCGCTGCGTCGGTCGCAGCTTTGCAGGAGCTTCTTGATGGTCGCCGCGTCCACCGACACGGGCAGCTTCGAGCGCCGGCGATTGGCCACCCGTGGGACCGCACCGGCCAGGGGCGTCGAGGTCAGGCCTCGCAGGTGGCAAAAGCGCAGGAACGAGCGCACGCCGCAGGCGATGTAGGCGGGGTTGTGCACCTCGCACTGCTCGGCGACGAAGCCCAGCACCTCCACCGCAGTCAGCTCACGAAGGCCGCCATCGCCGGGAAGTGCGTGAATGAACAGTCGCGCCACATGGAGGTAGCTCGTCGTCGAGGAGGGGGCGATGCCTCGCTCGTTCAGCAGGTAGACGCGGAACTCATCGAGCAGGAGATCGACCGCCGACGGCGGCGGAACGCTTGCGGGCGGCACGATCTCACAGCTTCGCAAGTACCTGACGAGCGGCTCGACGCCCTTCGGCGAGGTCCACAGCGTGTAGCCCTCCGCCCGACGGGCCTCGAGAAACTGCTCGATCCGCTCCGTGTCGAGCCCAGCGGGCTCGAGTCCTTGACCGGCCATCCACCGGCTCAGGTGCGCGAGCACCCGAAGCTGGCACGTGAGTGCGAGCGGGCGATAGCCCTGCAGTGCCAGCTCGCTTCGAAACCCGGCCACGTGGGGGGCGAGCGGCCCAACGACAAACACCCGGGACGGTCTTGCAACCATCGATGCCTCCTCTCGAACAGCACGTGAGAGGAAGTCTCGGCCGCTCAGCAGCGAGGCCGATTATGTTGAGTCATCCCGCGGCGACCAAGCGTTCACCAGTAGCAACGGCGTGGTGGAGGGCCCCACTCCACATAATCCCGTCGTCTCCATAATGGGTCCGGCATCTCTGCCAGGAGGTGCCGGAGAACACGGCGGCGATCGCCGCCTTGATGCCGCCGTGGGCGTCAGAGATCACGAGCTCGACGCCCCCGAGCCCACGCTTCACGAGGCTGCGCAGGAAGGCGGTCCAGGCGTCGGTGTCCTCGGTCGTCACGACGTCGAAGCCGACGATCTCGCGCTTTCCCTCCGCGTTGACGGCCGTGGCGATCACCGCCGAGACGTTG
>JAKACA010000268.1 GCA_021796455.1 Actinomycetes bacterium | reverse complement strand
CCGCCCGGCGCTGACTCAGTGGCGTGAGAAGTTCTGGTAGTAGCGGCTGGGGGTCGGGCCCCGCTGGTGCTGATATTTCGATCCGAGCTCGGCCGAGCCGTAGGGCAGGTCAGCAGGAGTCGTCATCCGCAAGAAGCTGATCTGGCCGATCTTCATGTTCGGATAGACGGTGATCGGAAGGTTGGCGACGTTGGAGAGCTCGAGGGTGAGGTAGCCGTCGAACCCGGGGTCGACGAAGCCCGCCGTCGAATGGATCAACAAGCCGAGCCGGCCGAGGCTCGACTTGCCCTCGAGCCGGCCCACGAGGTCACTTGGCAGTGCGACGCGCTCGCGGGTGGCTCCGAGCACGAACTCGCCCGGGTGAAGGATGAGCGCGTCGTCCCCGACGATGTCGACGAGCTCGGTGAGCTCCTCCTGGTCCTCCTTCACGTCGATGACGCGCTGGGAGTGGTTGCGAAAGACGCGGAAGTACCGATCGACATGCAGGTCGACAGACGAGGGTTGGATCGCGCCCTCCCCCAGCGGGTCGATGACGACCCTGCCCGCCTTGAGCTCCTCGCGGATGGAATGGTCAGAAAGAATCATGTGCGCCCGCACGATACAGTGACGACGTACATCCGCGCGGATCTCGGAATCGACCCAGTTCCACACCGTGCATGCGGGCGTAGTTCAGCGGCAGAACATCAGCTTCCCAAGCTGAGAACGCGAGTTCGATTCTCGTCGCCCGCTCTCTTCTCCTAAACAAGCAGGTCGGGATCTGATTCGCTCGCCCGCTCGGGACCTGGAGCCGTGGGCGTGCACTCCCCATGCACTACCGCCCCTACGGCCGCTGAGCCTCGGCTGCCAGAATGAGCGCGTCGAGACCCTCCGCGATCGCATGGTCCCGCTGCTCGGTCGCGTGTTGGTAGATGAGAGCTGCTCGGGGGGTGGAGTGGCCGAGTCGCACCATGAGCTCCCGAGTAGTCGCTCCCGTTTGCGCCGCGGCGGTCGGCAGTAGTCGGCGCTGAGTTCCACGCTGATGCCGTGCCGGCCGAGGGCGCGGGCTACGGCTGCTGGCGTGCCCGTGCCGCCAAGTGCGTCCAAGACGACGCCGCTCTGGGGTGACCACCCGAGCACGATTCGACGCATGAGCTCGGCGGTGAAGGCGGCGAAGTGCTCGACGCCAAGCTCCTCGGGTACGCGCAGCGGCTCCGTCGCGATGCTCCAGACATCGGGCGGCAGCGCGCCGAGAGGGTGGAAACTCGAATGCCGAGCTCCTGTCGGCCCGGGCTGATCCACGCTATTGCCGGAGCGCCAGCCGGAGGGTCCGCCAGCGGGCCCGGCGCCCTGCCCCTTCAGGGCGTTGTGCCCCGCCGTCCGGCCCGGCGCCACGAGTGGCTCGCGGATCGGGCCCATGTCGGCGGAGTACCGCTCGGACTTCGTGAAGTGCCAGACCGCCTCGTGCTTCCGGGCGCAGCAGTCGCGGACGGACTCGGGCAGCCCGTTCGGCTTGGCCCAGATCATCTCATCTCGTACGATCCAGCCCCGGTCCGCGCAGCAGGCGGCGAACCGCTGCCCGGGAGCATGAGGGACTTCGGCCGAACGCTTGCAGCCTGCGGCCTCCGCGAGCGACGGACCTCGTTGCGCACGTACGTGGTGTTGCCACCTGAGCCGACATACTTGTCGCCCAGGTTCACGAACACCGAGCCGCTCGGCTCGAGCACGCGCCAGCACTCGTCCATGACGCGCCACAAGGCCTCGAGGAACTCCTCGGGAGTGGCCTCGGCGCCAACCTCAGCTACCAAGTTGCGCGACAATGCATTGATCGCCTACTGCAAGGTTCACGGCATCGGTCGCACCGAGGCATAGACGCGCGGACAATGCACGCTTCAGAGTTCTCTCGAACCGGCTGCTGTCCCGCCCGCCTCGCAACGGCACCGATCCTTGTGTGTCCCTTTTATCCTACCGACGATAGGCGTGATACGCAGATTCGGCTGAAGCGACGACACGTCCCAGATCGGAGACTCAAGTGGTTCCGCTCGTTGGCAATCGATCTCGCTTGGTGGTCGCCGGTGCTATTTGGGTTCGCGCCCAGTTGTCGAGCGCCGCAATGAGGTCCTCACGGCGCTCCCTGAATCTCTGCTCTCGCTGTGGATACGCCGGCGACGGATGCGGAAGCTGGAACAGGCACCTTGCCCCGTCGAGAATGCCCTCGGCCACAAGACGTCGCACAGCGCGCTCGACCGCCGTGCCAAGAGGAATAACGAGGGCTTGGCTCACCATCGTTACGACCGGTACGAGTGAAGTGCGAACGAGGTTCCAGAGGACGGGATGCTCCACCAGCTCCGGGCCATGACCGTGATAGTTCTCGCCGTTTTGGAACACGGGGAACGTGATCGCAGAGGCACTGCAGGCCAGATCGCGCCGGAAGTCGAAGAGATCGCGGCTGGAGGCAATGCGCAAATGCCCCTGCAGCCCGATTTCGTCGAGCATATGGCCAAGGTTGGTGCGGGTCTGGCCTACGAAAGCGCCAACGAAATCGGCATGCCGGAGCACCTGCTCGTTGGGTCGGCCGAGCTGCAGCCAGCTTCGAGCGGCAACCAAGGCGTCGTCTGCCTGTCTCCGGCCAGGCGTGATTCCGACAAAAAGAACGCGCGCCTCGACGTTGACCCAATCGAACGGCGTGTAGTACACGCTCAACCCGTCTCCCGGCCCGTAGAGGCGGAGGGGATCGGTCATGGTGGTCTCGCAGCTCAACACCCGACCGGCCAGGTGCGATAGGCACCAGGTCTCCTTCATGATCGAGTCGTCGGCCAAGAGACCGTGCTCGGCGGCCCATGCCACTGGGCACGTGTGCTCGATCCTGGCGGTGTCGCTTCGGAGCGGCGGGCGGCCGTCCTGCAAATCCTCTTCGTACGGATGACCGAGAAGCTCTCGGCCTTCGATGCGAAGCCATTCGACGAGGCCAGCGTAGTCGTCATTGTCCGTCTGGTTCGTGGCCTCGAGATACGCCGCCGCGCTGCCTGCGGTTGCATCGAGCGGAACGCCATAAAGGTCATGCCAGACTTCGTTGCGGTGCTCACCAAAGCCGCCAAGCGCCTCGTCAAGCACCGGATCAAAAGCGGATTCGGACAACGGGATGCGCCCTGGGATGAACGCCGCCTCGTTATGGTCACCGTTCATCTGCCGCACCCCCCCCCCGCATTGCCCAGGGACTGACTGCCTGACTCCGTAGCGAGTCTACGTTCGCCTCATTGGCCCGTCCCCTAACCCCCTGGCGCTCCGCGTGCAGGCCCCCGACAGTTCCGGTCGAGCGGTCCTGGTACGCCGAGCTCCAGAAGTTGTGGAAGCAAGGAAAGCTCGCACCTGTTATCTCGTCCGCTCACCCACCCAGAGCGGCACCTGCGCCACCGGCTCCGCTCAACCGCAGCTGAGCAGCTGTAACGCGTGCTGTAATCGCGTGCTCGCCGGTGTGTAACGGAACCGGCTAATGGGCATCGTCCGCCCTGGTCAGCTGATTGTGTTTACTGCTCTCTCTCAAATATCCTCTGTTTTCTCACAGGTCGCCGAGCGTGGCCTTGAAATCCCACTCATCGCCCTCGCCCCGGACGACGATGTGCGCGTCGAGCACCTGACGGGAAACCCGAGCATGAGGAACGGCGT
>JAKACA010000044.1 GCA_021796455.1 Actinomycetes bacterium | reverse complement strand
GCGGTTGCGGACGTCGCGCAGCTCGAACACGAGGTTGCGATCGGTCCGGGTGAGCCGGCTGCGAAAGGCGGAGTCCCACGCTTCGGTCATCACCTTCAACAAAAGCGCCGGATCGCGAAGCGACGCCGGCGCCGCGTTGCGCGGGCCGGAGTCGACGAAGCCCTCCAGCCAACCCTTACCGTGCACCGAGGCCATCTGGCGGTCGACGAACGGTGCAAGCCCCGTGGCCAGCACCTCGAAGGCCCTGCCGACCCGCTCCCGGTTACTGACGGCCACGTTCTGCTCCTAGCTCTCGTCGCACCTCGACCACCACCTGCTCGGCAAGCCCCGCCAAACGGTGCGCGAGTTCGGCGTCCGCCTCGGCGAGGTCATCTGCGTAGCGCCCGTCGACCGCCCACGGGTTGCACCACGCCAACAGCTGTCGGTCGATGCCGACAAGGCGCCCCAGCCCAACGCACGAGTCGTGCAGGACAAGCAGGTTGTGGGTCTTCTGGAACGGCACGCCTACGTCGATGAGCGTGGCTTTCAGGGCTTTCTCGACGACGAGATGGGAAAGAAAGCACACCATGCGACCGGGGGATTCGGGGTCCCGGGCGACGGCTCGCATCGCATGGAGGTCGTCCTCGACGTTCGCCAGCCACCGGCGGGCCTCGTCGAAGCTGTTGTCAGGCAGCTCGGGCATAGACGATCCGTCCTTCCCGAAGCGGCCAGTAGTGCATCGAGCCGATCACGTCGTGGCGGCGCTCGCACTCGCGGCGGTCGGTGACAAAGACTTGCACCGGGACCGAGCCGCCGAGGGCGCCGTAGAGTGCCGCCTCGAGCGCGTGGCGCTTGGTGTAGTCGATGGAGGAGAGCACCACCATCAGGTCGAGATCCGAATCCGGGCCGTCGTCGCCGCGGGCGACGGACCCAAAGAGGAGCACCTGTTCGGGGTCACAGGCCGCCACGACAGTCTCGACGACATTCGGCACCCACTCGGACAGGGTCCGACCGTCGTAGCGGGCCTTGCCGTCGCGGACCTCGTAGGTGACCGGGCTCATGACGCAAGCTCCGGCTGGACCGACCCCGGTGAGCCGGCCCGTCGCAGGATCTCGGGCCACGAGGTGACCAGAGCGTTGAACCCGAGGGCGTCCTCGGCCCAGCCCCGACGCTCGCAGATCGCATAGAGGCGATAGGCAAGATCGCGTGCCACTTCGCTGAGTCCGCCGAGACGGCGCACCAGGTCTGCTGCGCCAGACTCACTGCCGTCATCCCAAAGCGCCTTCACCAGCTGCTGAGCGACTTCCCACACCGGCATACGCGTGTCGGTGGTCGGGTCCCAGTCTTGGGTGAGCTCGGCACGCCGCAGCAACCGGACCCGCCCGGCCCGAGCGACGAGGATGCCCGCTTCCTCAAGGCCCTTCACCGACACGTTCGTCGCTCGGGCCAGACCTTCGGCGGGGTCGTAGCCGGCCTCGTCGAAGCCGTATTGCTCGAACCACTTGATGGCAAAGCGGGTGTCCCCGTCGAACTCGCCCTCCTGCTCTGCGAGCACCTCATCGAGCACCTGGTTGATCAGCGTCAGCGCGCTGCGCACCGGCATCGTCTCGCCGGTCGGCTCGACCACCTTCGCGTAGCGCGAGAACACTGCCATCCCCGGGCCGATCGCTGCCTGGGCCAGGTCCACTGGAGCGATGTTGCCTTGTTGCAGCTCGCGCAGCGCCTTGGGCAGCTCAGCGTGCAGCGCGGCGAGAAATCCGCGCCGGTCCGTGATCCCAGCGGTCTCGCTGCGGGGACGGCACGCCAGGACGATTGACGACGCGAGAGCGTTGCTCGCCTGATTGCGCATGCGGTTGCCGAGCTCGGTCCGCATCGGCCAGGTAGCGGTCACGGCGAACCCAGAGCGGAGCAGACCGGCGAGCATCGTCTCCCATCCGGTAGAGGCCACGCCGCTCTCGTCGTGCTCGGACTGTTTGAACGCGTAGAAAACGGTGATTGGGTACGCCGGGTCAACCGCCTTACGCAGGTTCGCGAATGCTCGTTCGAACCCCTCCTCGAACCGTCGATCGGCCTTTACCTTGTCGCCATCGCTACGAAATGGATTAGCGACCAACTCGGCGGCCTTCGGCGTGAGCATCGTGGAGAACAGATCCGGGTACATCGATGTAAGAGAACGCCGGAGCCAGACGTAGAAGAAGTCGGAAAGGTCCGCATAGCCGACGTTGTCGTAGTAAGGGGGGTCAGTGCATACGGCGACGCTCATTGGAGTCGATGCCGTGGCGTCTACCTGCTCAGCGTCGGCACCCGTAGCTCGGGGGAGGTAATCCAATACGCGTGCCACCCAACCTACGCTCCAGGTGTAAGAGCAGGGACCTTCGGTAAAAGGGCGGCCCTCGGCAAAGTCCCACACCATCGACAAAGCTTGTCGACTGAAGGTATCGTTCACGCTCTCCTTGCCAGCGTCTGGACGCCACCTACTAAGCGCTGAATTGGTGGAAACAATTCGACCGAGTGATAGAGCGAGGTAGGTTGCCACGGTGTCTGCGTACGCTGTTCCTCCACCGTCGTTGATGACTCGCTGGCGTGCTACACCGACGAGATCCGAGAAGATGCAGAGAGCGGTGAGCTGGCGGTTGGTGAACAGGTCGGCATGGCGGACCATGCCGTAGCCTTGGACCCGAAAGCCGAGGGCTTGTTCCGGAAGCTCGGTCTCTGGGACGTCTGTAGGCGGTGGCACGTCGGCCGCGTTTTCGTGCTCAGGATCCGGCGGTAGGTAGATGCGCTGGCGGTCGCCTTCAGCAACGATCGCCATCAGCTGGGCTCGCATGCGGCCTGACTTGCCTTCTGATCGCACGTGGGCGAGCGGTACTGGCGAGTTGCACATCAGGCAGGTCGCGCCGGTTCGTCCGACGGTGCCCTCAACGGGAGGACCAGATGATCCATGTCCGATCTCAAAGCGCACTGAGCCGCCATCCACTACCGGGCGAACCCAGGCCTCCCTGCCCTTCTTCTTGCCGAGCCAGAACGAGCGAACCAGCGGCATTGTGGCTTGGCAGGCTGGGTTCGGGCAGGTAACGGTACGCGCCCAGATCCAGGCGATGACGGTGGCCGTCCGGCCGTCGGGGAGGATGGCCGGAGGGTAAAGATGCCCGATGCGGCGCTCCGCCTCGTCGCGCATCCAGGTTCCGTAGTAGCGCACGTCCTCGGCGAGTCCTTGGGCTCCCGACCAGGTCTCGATCGCGAGTCGGCCGTCGCCGTCGCGCGGGTGAATAGGAGGCTGAGCAGCGAACTTGGTCGGTAGCTCAATGAGCGCCTTGGTTATGAGCACCGCGACCGGGTTTAGGTCGCTCCCATGAGCGACGAGTCCGAGACGCTGTGCTTCCAGGGGAATCGATCCGCCGCCACAGAACGGATCGAGTACCTCTGGCACGCTGTCTCCACAGGAGCGGCGGATCTCCTCACGTGCCTCGGCTAGCACCGCCTCGTCTTGGGTGGCTTCCCACGGCACGAGACGCTCGATGATCCGGAAAAGCCGCTGGCGCTCTTGGTCTTGGGCCTCCTCGGTGGGAAAGCGATCGGGATGCGCAGATGGATCGTCAACGAGTTGGGCGAAGAGAACTGCGCGACATGCGGCGAGCGGCCGTCGTGCCCACCATAGGTGCAGGGTCGACGGATGCCCATGTCGGATGGACTTCTCCCGCGCCGCTTCTCGGTTGATCGCTTCGAGGGGGAGCGCGACTTCGATGAGTTTGCGCCGGGGCGCCTGGTCAGTGGTCATCCGGGCGCTTTCCGATTGGGGATCAGGCTGGGACACTTGCGGCCTCCCAGAGCTTGTCCCAGTCGAAGGTGGTGCTGCGCTCGGCGAAATGCAGGTGGCGGGACTTGCCGGCGAATGGATCGCGCAGGTAACGGACCTGGGAGGTTCCGTCGGTACGTACCTCGACGAGCGCGAGGAGGTAGCGATCCGCCGCATTCAGTCCGGTGAGGATCTCGTTGCGGGTGATGGTGACCGTGGTCGAGCCTTCGATGCGGCCCTTCACTTCGATGAGTAGCAGGTGGCCGTCGGGGTCGATGGAACGGATGTCGAAGCCAGGGTTCGAGTGCGGCATTTCCTCGGCTCGCCGGCCGATGCGAGCTTCTTCGTCGAGCACCGCTCGCACCGCTCGCTCTTCGACCTCGCGCGTCTCGCGGGCGAAGCTGCTCAAGGTGGCCGCCTCGGGGTCACCAAGGGACGCGAGCAGTCCCGCGGGCACGACGAGCGCCCCTCCGATGAGTACGGGTGGAAGGGCTTGGAGCTGACGTTCTTCTTCGAGTTCGACGAGACGGCGGCGCATCCTGGCGGCAAGTTCGTCGGCTCGGGCTTGGGCTCGCTCGGGGTTCATTTTCGGCTGGCGTCCGGCCGCGGCCTGTTCCTTGAGCACGGCTGCTCGCTGGTCCCAGTAGTTGATCTCCCGGCTGAGCCGGGTTCGCACTGCCGTGATGGTCCGCTCGGCGCGTTCGTCGGTGCGGGCAGCGACTTCGGCGAGATGCTGAGGCACTATGTGCTCGATGCCGTAATCGAGCGCCCGGCGTTCTAGCCCGGGGCCGGACAGCCAGTCCTCTCCGAGGAGCGGCTTGCAGGTCACCAGCTCGTCTGGGGTAGCGGGGCGGTAGTCGAGGTACGGCGCGTACCCGCCCGGCGAGCCGTTGCCGTCACGGTCGACGCTCACGAACTCGAAGCGCCGGGAGACGACGTGGTCTCGCCCGCCCTGGCCGGGCCGGGCATCGGTGATGGTGTGCTCCAGGTAGCACAGGACCCGGGGCACCTCGGTGGGGTCGGTGTCGTCGATCAGGACCGCCCCGGTCGAAAGGAGCGACCCGTGGCGTTCGATGGTGAGCGCCACCACGGCGTCGAGGAGGGGATGTCCGGGGGCGACGAGCTCGGCGGGGGGCCGGCCGGGCTGGTGGATGAGCATCTTGTCGAAGCAGATCCGCTCGTAGCGGCGCAGCACTGGCCGACCCGAGCGGGCGGTGCGGGCCCGAACCTCGGCGGGCACGTGGGTCACCTCGTAGCGATCGGGTTCGCGCATCGCCAGTCGGCCGCCCAAGGTTGCCAGCGCTTTGTCGAAGAAGGCGTGGACGTAATGCGGCTGGAGCCGGCGCGCCGCGGCCTCTTCCATCAGCAGACGCAGGCGGGTGACGTCGGCTTCGGAGAGGACCTCGGAGGCGAGCGCCTCGGCTGCGATGAGCGCGCCGATGCCGTCGCCGACGTGGGCATCGATCACCTCTTCGAGGCGAGCACGGACATCTGGACGTTCGCCGTAGCGGATGGCCTCGATGAGCAGGTCGCGTAGTGCCCGGCCCGACATGGCCTGGCCGAGGACGTCGAAGACCTGGCCGCCGAGCGCCTGGCGTTGCTCGTCGAGCTTGTGGAGCAGTAGTTGGTACACCTGGCCCTCGCGGGTGCCTGCGGCGACGAGGTTCCACATGTGGCAGACCTCTTCTTGGCCGATACGGTGCACTCGCCCGAAGCGCTGCTCGATGCGGTTCGGGTTCCACGGCAGGTCGTAGTTGACGACGAGATGGGCCCGCTGGAGGTTGATGCCCTCTCCGGCCGCGTCGGTCGCCACCAACACGACACAGCCCGGGTCGGAGGTGAAGGTGTCCTGGGCGACTCGGCGCTGCTCTCGGCGCATCCCCCCGTGGATCGCTACGACCGCCTCAGGGCGCCCGAGGAAGCCTTGGAGGCGACCGACGAGGTAGTTGAGGGTGTCGCGGTGCTCGGTGAAGATGAGCAGCTTTCGCCGGGTGCCGGAGTCCTCGAACATCTCGGGCTTCTCGGCGAGCAGGCCCGCCAGCTCGATCCACTTGCGGTCGGTGCCCGAGCCGAGCACCGAGCGGGCAAGGCTCTCCAGATGCGACAAGGTGGCGACCTCGGCTTGGAGCTCGACCGCGGTCTCGGCCGCGGAGGCTTGGTCGACGAGGCGCTCTTCGACCTCTTCGAGCTCGGCGGCTTCCAGGTCGTCGGTATCGAAATCGTCGGCGAGGTCCTCGCCGAGTCCGAATCGGGCGGTCTCGTCGTCTACCGAACCCGACCCGGGGTTGTCGGTCGTCGCGCGCAGTTCGGCGAGGTGGTCTTCGAGGCGCTTGCGCCGCCGGGCGAGGGATTGGCTGATCGCCTCAGGTGAGGAAGCGAGGCGACGCTGCAGGACGGTGAGGGCGAAGCCGACCACGTTGCGCCGCCCCGAGGTGAGCCGCTCAGCCCGGTTCATCTCCTCGGTCACATAGGTGGTGACCGCCTCGTAGAGATCGGTCTCGGCCGCGGAGAGGTCGAAGGGGACGGTGTAGGCGCGCCGCTCGGGGAACAGCGGCCGGCCGTCGAAGCGCAACAGGTGCTCCTTTACCATCCGGCGCATCAAGTCGGTGGTGTCGATCTCACCTGAGGCGGAGCGCCGCCGACCCTCGAAGCGGTCGGCGTCCAACAGCGCCAAGAACAGCTGGAAGTCCTCGTTCTTGCCGGCGTGCGGCGTGGCCGTGAGCAGCAGCAGATGGCGGGTGGTGGCCGACAAGAGGCGCCCGAGGCGGTAGCGGCGCGTCTCGCGCACTTCGTCGCCCTCGTAGTGGGCCGACATGCGGTGCGCCTCGTCGACGACGACAAGGTCCCACTCGGTCGCCTCCAAGCGAGCCTGGATGTCGTCGTTTCGCGACAGGTGGTCCAGACGGGCGATGACGAGATCGCGCTCCGCGAGCGGGTTGCCGGTGTGGCTTGCCTCGATGGCGTCTCGGGTGAGGATCTCGAAGTCGAGGGAGAACTTCTCCGAGAGCTCGTCCTGCCACTGGGCGACGAGACCACCCGGCGCGACGACGAGGCAACGGGCGACGTCAGCTCGGAGCAGCAGCTCTTTGATGTAGAGCCCCGCCATGATCGTCTTGCCGGCCCCCGGGTCATCGGCAAGGACGAAGCGCAGCGGCTGGCGGGGGAGCAGCTCGCCGTAGACGGCACGGATCTGATGCGGGAGCGGCTCGACGAGGGAGAGGTGCACGGCGAGGAGCGGATCGAACAGGTGCGCCAGGCGGATCCGCCGGGCCTCGGAGACGAGGCTGAACAGCTCGCCGTCCGCGTCGAAGCTCCACCGGACCCCGGACTCTCGGATCTGGAGCGCCTCCTCGTCGGAGCGGTAGAGGAGGCGCTCGCCGACCCGGCCGTCTGGGTCGCGGTAGGTGAGGGTGACCGCCGCACCACCGTGCCAGGAGAGCGCCACGGACGTGACGTCCTTGGCGGGGACGACTCCGCCGATCACCGAGCCGGGAACGAGGTCCTCCAGCTGGGCGCTCACGCGCTCCTCGCTTCGCGCTCGTGGTGAGACGGGGACGGCAGTGGCATCGGGTCCATCGTCGCAGGTCGCGGCGATGGCAACGGGGCTTCCGACTGACCGACGCCGTGCCGATCGGCGTCGAGGCTCGCCGCGATGTGACCGAGCTGGACGACCAGCGGTGCGAGCAGGGGCGGGAGCAGCTCGGCGACCGCCCCGGGGACGAGCGCGCGAAACGTCGGGGGCAGCAGCTCCAGCAGGTTCGCCACGACTGGGATCGCGGCTCGCAGCTCGTCGAGCGGCGTGCGCTCGGCGACACCGGCCAGCTCGTCGAAAGAGAAGGCACTGAATACGGCGTCCATGAAGCGAGCCGCCTGAACCCGCTCGTCAGGGGGCAGCTCGGCGATGGGCAGGCCAATGCCTGCGAGCAGCTCGATCGTTGCCTGGTCGTCGGCGACCTCGCCGCCGAGCTGGACGAGGAACAGGTTCGTGAGGACGCCGCGAGCCACCGCACGTGGTGACTCTCCCTGGGCGATCCCGGAGCGCTTCACCTGGGCGGCGACCAACCCTTCGAGCCGGCGGCCGGCCACCGTCGAGAGCAGCTGGTCAACGCCGTGCTCGGCCACATCCAGCTCGTCGCTGTCCGCAGGCACCTCGACGGTGAGCGCCCACTGGTAGGCAGCGCGGATCGTGTCCTCGGGAAGCTCGACGCCGCCGGCGAACAGCGAGAAGGCGACCATCTGCCACGGCTGGCCCCGCCGCATGCGCGTCGCCACCTGACGGCATCGCTCGGCCATGTCGTCGGGGTAGACGACCTCGGTGCCACGGCCGCGCCCGAGGAAGCGCCGGAGGCCCCTCGGCACGAGCCCCACGCGCCGCCAGTCCTCCAAGCGGCGAGGTGAGCAGGCCACCCCCTGGACGCGCAGCTCCGCTACCAGGGCCTTCGTGGCACGGGAGGGGGTAGCAGGGCGCGGCACATCCCAAGGTTACAACCCCCGGTTGAGATGGTGGTGGGAGAGCAGAACCGCCTCGTACGCTGGGCATCCGCCGGCCACCCGGTGGTGGCAGGCGCACCGAACCAGGAAGGAGGTGATGAAGATGGCAAACCAAGACAAGAGCGGCTTCGGCAACGCTGCGACCTGGGCGGCAGCCGCCCTCGGGCTCCTCGGTCTCGTTGCCGGAGCGTTCAGGATCGGGCTCCAGCGACTGCTCTGGATCGCCACCTGCGCCGTCGGTGGAATCGGCCTGTGGAGTACGTACCCATGAGTCGGTTGGCCCACAGTCGTACGTCGTCACCACCTCCGACGTCGGGGTCTGAGGTGGCGATGGCCGGCATCGCGGTTCGGGTCGGGGCGCAAAGTTGAGGGTGCCACAGGCTCCGGCTCGCCTCCGGCAGAATTCGTGCCGCACAACTTCATCAGCAGCCAGCCGAGGCGAGCACTGGTGGTCAGCCTCCCAGCTGAGCCACCTTGTTCGGCCACGGACGGCCGAGACGCCGGCGTTGAGGTTGCACCGGACGCACTCGCCAGATCCGACGTAGGGACAAGAGGATGGAAGCTCTGTTGGCAAGCGGGTGGTCTCGTACCCGGCACCCCAGCTCGGTCACCTCCGTCCGGATGCCGACCAAGGGCAAGGCCTACCCTTGACCAGGATCACCATCCCGCTCTACGAGGAAGTCCCATTCATCCCCGACTCCCAGGCCGTGTACTGGGTGGACACTGCGATCCTGCCCTTAGGCGACCCTGAAGAGCAGCGGCCCGTTGTAGTGATGGCCGTGCCGGCGACGACCGCTGGAACCGTGCGAGTGGCCACCCGTTCGAGCACGGAACGCTGGGGGATTCCGCACCCGCGTGCGGAGGAGCTGGGCCTGAGCAAAGACGGCTGGTTCTCGCGCCGGGCGAACGTCCTCTGCGAGCTCTGGACGCTCGGCAACGTCAGGTCGACCGGAACGCTTGACGACGACACGTTCGCGGCCGTGTGCGCGAGGTTCTTATGAGTGCACTTCAAGAGCTCAGTGAGGGCGCTCCCGGCGATGAGTTCGTGTCGTTGCTACGCCGGACGATCAGGGCCGTCGCCATTGCCCGCAACTTTCCCCCGCCGGACGATCTTACGAACTGGGGGGACGAGGCGATCGGTCGGATCGTGTCTGAGTTCATGGCGGACTCCCAGACGCCGCGGCGTCTGGTCGATCTCTCCACGGTCTGCGGCAGCGACCGAGCCCTCAAGGCCAGGCTCGAGCGCACGGTACGGAACTTCCTCGCTGACCTCGGCCGTCGGACGCCCATCGGCAAGCTCGTCGTCCGCGTGAATGAAGTCCTGGGAGGACACGACCAGTTCGTTCGTGCTGAGGGTCGATGGTCACTGGCAACCGGTTCGAGCGCGCCCGGGCAGCCCGATCTCGATCGCCTCTCAGAGGCGATCCGTCCCCATGAAATCACGACGCCCAGATGGGGTCATGATGCCCGTCGTTCAGCGCCCGTGGCTGATGGGGAGACGATCGCATCGCTTTGCAAGACGCTGCTCGACGCAGCCGGCGGCTCCCTTACCCCGCGGACGATGGCGGCTGCCATCGGCATGCGTCTCGGCATTGGCCAAGCTCCGATGTCCCTCGATGCGGCTTCGCTGGATGGCGGATGGCCAGCCACTTCGTCCATGGCGGACGCCACGGCAGACGAGGCCCTCCGAGCGACGCGAGCCAAGGAGATCCTGGCCCTCCTCAACGATCGAGAGCGTCTGGCCCTCGCGTGGCCGGAGTACCCCGTCCGCGAGGTTGCGCCGTTCCTCGGGGTCGGACCATCCCAGGCGCACATCATCCGGAGAAGGGCGGTAGAGATCGTAAGAGCCGAACTTGTCGACGACGCCGATGGGGAAGGCGTGGTGGCGCAGATCCTCGAACTTGCTCGATGCTGGGCCGACCAGTGGACAAACCGCGGAGTTCCGGCGTAATGAGACCGCGATGAGGTACGGACTGAGACACCCTCTGGACCTGGACCTCGCCGATCTTGCCAGCGACCTGGTCGAGCCGGCGCAGAGGGAGGAGCTGGAGCAGCATCTCAGCGAATGCCTCCTCTGCCGGATCAAACTAGGCCGGCTGCGCGACACGCTCGGGGAGGAATCAGCAGCACGGGAGCCAGCTCGGAGCGGTCCTGATGTCGGCGAAGCTCGACTCAGGCCACGCTTTGTAGTCCCCCGCATGACATCCGCAAACACGGCCGTCGAACGAGCGGAACCAGGCGAGATCTGGGCCGCAGGAGACGAAGAGCGAGTCCTCCTGCTCGTAATCAGGCGAATAGATGACCGGGTCCTCGTCGCGCCCGTGACGTTCGACGCCCTCTCTGCCGACGACGAGACGGTCGTCGTCGGTGCCGAGCTATCGCCGTTCGACATGTCCCTCGCCGTCTACCCGATGCTCGCGGCGGAGCTGCCTGCGTCGCTTCTTGGTGCTCGATTCGGCGAACTGGCGGCGGCGGCCGACATCGACCGGCTGCTCGCCGGCTCCCTGCCCGGCACGGCGCGAGGTGAGTCGATCAGCGGGCCAACCGACCCACGGCTCGAGTTCCGCCAGGTGTTGGTGGACACTCTCGGAGCGCTGGAAGAGGTCGGACCTGATCCCGATATGGGCGCCGACGCGCCACCCCCTCGACCCGAACGTGTCGCGTCGGCACTGGTGGCGGAACTGCGGGCCCGGCGAGGCGAGGCCTGCAAGGTCCACCGGCTCGGTTCATGGGAGGGGCTCACCCTCGCCTACTCGAAGCGATGGTCGCCCATCGGGACGGTGGATGAATTCGGCACGATCCTCGTCGTGTTCGATACGCCGTCAGGGCTTGCCGACGACGCCGATTTCAACGCTGCGATGTCGGTTTTGACTCGATTCAACGCTTCGGCGGTCGTGGTGCTGGCGACTGGGCTGAGCCGCACCGCCGATGTCTTTGAGGCCGCATCGCTGAGCTACGGGATCGGGGTGCCATCGGGCGAGACGAACCCGCCCACCCCGATGCTCTCCGGGCTGGCGCCGGTCGATGCCATCGCGAAATTCCTTGACCAGAACTCCGCGTGGCCCGAAGGTGCGTGGTCGACGCGAGGTTCCACGTCCCCTTCAGATGTCCTCGGCACTCTCTCTCGGTCAGCAGCCTCGGCCGTGGAAGAGGTCGTCCGACAAGGACGGCGAGCCAGGATCGCGCCGAAGGTAGCCGGCTACGAATCGGTGGAGGGACTCGTCCACGATCTGAGCGAGGTCCTCCGGGGGGCCCTCGCAGGAGAGTCGGTGGCAGAACGTCTGTCCAATCTCGCAGATGGAGACGCACGGTGATCCGCCGGGTCCGCCTGGACAACTGGCGCGCCTACCGGCACCTGGACTTGGCCGTCGAACCCGGTGTGACCTTCCTCGTCGCCCCGAACGGAGTGGGAAAGAGTTCGCTGCTCGAGGCCGTCCGATGGGCCCTCTCACCTGGAGACTTGGTCGACGATCCGACCGTGATACGGCATGGTCATACAGATGCCGCCGCCGAGGTGACGGTAGCCAGCGAGAGCGGCGAGCTAGACGTCCGGCGAGTACTGACCCTGCGTGGCTCCCGAGCTGTCTCGTCGCTCGAGGCTACGCTTAATGGTCGCAAGTTGCCCGAAGCGGAGTTCCGCCGTTTCCTCGCTGACGCGTGGTCGGCGGACTTACGCTTCATATCAAGGACCGCGTTCCTCACCGAGGACCTGCGAATTGAGCAAGACGAGCCGGACCTCAGATCACATCTCTGCAGCGTCTACTCGCTCGACGAGCTGCAGCGCGCCCTGCAGGAGATCGTGCCAGCTCTCGGTCGAGCGAGCCGCGGTGTAAGGGCGGCCCGGGCAGAACTGACGGCGTCCGCGGCGGAGCTCAACGCCGCGCGCGAGGACCGGGCGCGCCTTGACGACCTGCTCGAAACGGCGCGATCCGAAGTGATCGAGGCTCGCGAACGGCATGCGGACGCCCAGCGGGCCGCGGAGCGCGCTTCCGCCGCGAACGAGCTCCGAGCCGCTGCCGCCGTATGGGCCGATCAGAGCGCGGCGCTTCGCCGGGAGATCGAGGAACTGGCCGGGTCACCAACAGGAGACGCCCCGCTCACAGGGGTGCTCAGCCAGGCGAAGCTGTCCGTGCGGAGCGAGGTGGAGTCCGCTAGGGCGGAGCAGGCACGGCTTACCGCACGGCTGGAGTCGATCGAAGAGGCTCTCGCTAGGTTGCAGGAAGCCGGGGGGCAGTGTCCCGTTTGCTTGCGCGAGCTCGATGACCAGAGCCGTGGGACGGCAGAGCATCTCCATTCGCAGGGCCTCGTTGAGATTCGTGAACGGTTGCAGGGGATAGACCCGGGTCCGTTCTTGGAGCGCCTGAACCGCATCGAGACATTGGAACGGCGCGCGACGGCGTTAGGGGAAAGACCCAACCCGGAAGATGCGGGGGACTTTGACGTGCTTAGCGGCGAGAGTGCGGCTGCTTTGGCGCGCCTGGAGCGTGCGGCAGCTGCGCTACGCGAGCTGGAGATCTCTGTCCAAGCAGCGGACGAGAAGATCGAGCGTATCTCGGGCGAAATTGCGGAAGCGGAGCTGCTCAAGAGACGCTACCGGGAGGTGGCGCTCTTGGAGGCGGCCGAGAAGGCGCTGAACATCACGATCGGCTCCGTTCTCGGCGAACAGCTCGAACCGTTGGTGTTGGAGACCAACCGCCGCTGGCAGTCAGTCTTTCCCGATCGGCCGAACCTGAAGTTGATGCCCGACGGCACCATGTCCCGAGACGTCGGCGGCGGCGAACTCTCCTTCGGCGCGTTCAGTGCCGGGGAAAAGGTGGTGGCCAAGCTCATGCTGCGGCTAACGACCCTACTCTTGACGACGAGGGTGCCGTTCTGCTGGGTCGATGAACCACTTGAACATCTCGATCCTCGCAGCCGGCACCTTGTGGGCTCGATGCTGGCGCACCTCAGCGGCGCCGCCGGACTGGAGCAGATCTTCGTCACGACGTACGAGGAACCACTTGCTCGTCGTCTCGCCGAGTTCCAGCCAGGGCGTGTACGGGTCGAATATCTCCGGACCGAGCACGTGAGCTAAACGGTCTCGAAGAACTCGCACGCTCTCGCTCCAGGCCACCTTCCGCCCAGGAAACGACAGAGAGCGGACGCGGACACCAGGTGCGACGTATGGAGACAGCGAAAGACGCAGTCGGTTCCACGGCCGCACTGGCACCTACAGGAAGGAGATCGCTATGAGCGAAGCTGTCACCTCGGCACCCGAGGAGGAAGTCGACCACACGGAGTACGCCATCGTCATCAACGGCGAGCTGGCAGTCGTCCCGCACCGGGAAGTCTCGTATACCGAAGTCGTTGCCATCGCCTATCCGACCCGGCCCGACCCGAGGACGACCTACACCGTTACCTATCGCAATGCCGAGGCCCCCAAGCACGAAGGGATCTTGGTCGAGGGCGAGTTCGTCATCGTCAAGAAGGAAGGCACCACCTTCAATGTCACCCCCACTGGTAAGTCGTAGCCCCGACCTCCAGCGCCTTCAGGACGAAGGCTACGACGTCGAGATCCGCTCCAACTATCTCCTTGTCAAGCATGTCCCCTATGTGAATTCGGCCAGACAGGTCGCCTACGGGACGATGATCTCCGAGCTGTCGACGAGCGGCACCACCACGGTCAGGCCGAGCACCCACGTGGTGTCGTTCGCCGGAGGCGTCCCCTGCGACAACCGCGGAGCCGAGCTCACGAACATCATTAACAGCAAAGGCTCGAACCGGATCACTGAGGGTCTGACGGCAGACTGCACGTTTTCGAGCAAGCCGCCTGAGGGCTACCTCGACTACCACGCAAAGATCACCGCCTACGTGAACATGCTGTCCGGCTGGGCGCAGGCGATTGATCCTGCCGCGACGGCGAAGACCTTCCCGGTCGTCCCGACCGGCGAAGAAGAATCGGTGTTCCGGTACCTGGACACGGCGTCGAGCCGGGCCGGGATAAGCCTTATCACGAGCAAGCTGGCTCTGGCCAAGGTGGCAATTGTCGGCCTCGGCGGCACTGGCTCGTTTATCCTGGACTTGATTGCCAAGACTCCAATCCAGGAGATCCACCTCTACGACGGCGACATGCTTTACACCCACAACGCCTTCCGGGCTCCTGGCGCTGCCTCCCTCGAAGAGCTGCAAGCAGCTCCATCCAAGGTCGAGTACTACCAGCGCAAGTATGACGTCATGCGTCGAGGGATCGTGACCCACCCGGTGCACGTCGACGAGTCCAACGTCGCCGACCTGAAGGAGATGACCTTCGTTTTCCTGACCATGGACTCCGGCCCCGCCAAGGAGCTCATTGTCAAGAAACTTGAAGAGTACGACGTCCCGTTCATAGACGCCGGTATGGGCGTCTACCGGACTGGCGATGCGCTCGCTGGCATCGTCCGGGTCACCGCCAGCGTCCCGTCCCATCGGCGCCACGTCTGGGAAGGCCAGCGGCTGTCGTTCTACGACGGGGGTGCCGACGACTACGACAGCAACATCCAGATCGCCGACCTGAACGCGCTCAACGCCGTGCTCGCAGTGCTCAAGTGGAAGAAGCTGTACGGCTTCTACGCCGACCTTGAGCACGAGCTGTACATGGCTTACACGATCGACGGGAACCACCTTCTGAACGAGGACAGGGCCTGTTGAGGCGCACCTTGATCAAGCACGAGTTCGTCGAGTACGTGCCGTCGGAGCTTGCCGAAGGCGTCCTCTACGTCTCCATCCCCTACGCCATTGCAGTACACAGATGCGCCTGCGGCTGCGGCAACAAGGTCGTCACCCCGATCACGCCCGTCGACTGGCAGCTGCTCTTCGACGGCGACTCTGTGTCGCTTACCCCTTCCATCGGAAACTGGGGTTTCCCCTGCAGGTCCCACTACTGGATCAAGTCGAATGTGATCCGGTGGTCTGGTGCATGGACCGACGACGAGGTCGCCGCCGGCCGGTGGCGGGACGATCGCGACCGCGAGGCCTATTTCGCTCGGCGGGCGGAAGCGGACGTCGGTCCGGTTGCAACGGTGAGCAAACCCGCTCGGCGCCGCCTCGGCCGCGTCCGGAGGTGGCTTCACCTCTGATTGCCTGCAATCCGGGGACCCGGTCGTTGGCCGGGTCCCCGGGTATGACCGCCTTGCCGGGACGGTGGCGGCCGGGAGGGTTTTCCGGCGCGCCGGGCGGGCAGGTCCGCTTACCAGCCGATGTCGGCGCCTGGGAGGTCGAGGACTCCGGCTGCGCGGAGGCGGTCGATGACCTCGGCGCGTTGGGGGTGGTGTTGGGGGTTGGCGAGCCAGTCTCGCCAGGTGGGGTAGCGGTCTCGCTCGAAGCCCCGGCAGGCCTGCTCGAAGCTGTCGGCCATGAAGCGTAGGACCCGGTCCCGTTCGTTGTCGCTGGTCGGTTCGGCCAGGTACTCAATGGCCCAGGCGAGGCGGTCCGTCCCGCCGAAAGAGGCATGGAAGGTGTGCGCGTCGAAGGCGATGACGTCGCCGGGCTGGGTCTCGACGACGGCGCAGGGGTAGTGGTCGTGGCCGGCGTTCTGGTAGGCGCGAAGCGACGGGCGGGCATCGGCGTGGTGCGAGCAGGGCACGAATCGGAGCGCACCGTCGGTGGCGTCGAGGCGGTCGAAGTCGGTGGCGAACGTGACGCCTCGAACGCCGATGCCGTCGTCGTGCCAGCCGGCCTCGGCGAAGTATAAGACGCCCTCGGGGACCGAGGGGAGCGCCGGGGTGTCGAGGAGCTGTTCTGCGGCGTCGAGGAGGACCGGGTTGTCGCAGACCAGGGTGGCACTGACCGGGGTGAGCGTCGAGGCCATGGGCAGGTAGTGGCCGCTGATGCCGTCGATCACCCGCTCGTCGTAGGTGGCGCCGTACGCGTCGTGCAGGGCGGTGTCGACTTCTCGTCGCAGCGCCTCGGTCCGCTCTGGGCCGAGCAGGCCGGGGAGGGCGACGAGGCCGAAGGCGCGGAAGTGGTCGACCTGGCAGGTGCTGAGCATGGGTTCCTCCTCGAAGTGGATACGGATGGGCGCTGGCCGGGGGGCGTCAGCCCCCCCGCCGAGGAGGTGCCCGGTCGCGCGCGATCGAGGTACGGACCTCGTGTGCGGTGGTGGTTCAGCCCGTTCAGAGGAATTGCACTGCCCGCAAGGCAAGCGCCGGCTCGCGGGGCTCACCTGGCCTGCCGGCCTCCATGGTGCGTCCGCGCGAGGAAGGCGTCCGCATCGGCGCGATGGAGGAGCCCAAGCAGCCTCCCCTCGGGATCGGTGACGAGGATTGCCGTGACCTTGCGTGCGTGCATGCGGCCGACGAGCTCGTGCAGGTCCTCGTGGGCTCGCACGGTGGCCGGCCCGGGGCGCATGGCATCGACGGCGCGGGCGTCGTCATTGCCTGCCAGCGCGGACTGATCGAGGACGCCCAGCACGACGCCGCCGCCGGAGGTGACGACGCAGCGGTCCTCGCCGGATGCGGCGACCCGTTGGCGTGCCGTGGCGACGGTTCCGTCGGGTGCGCACGTGGGGACGGCGGTGCGTGCCAGGGCGCCGGGGCGCGGCGGCGTCAGGGCGGTGCCTTCGGTTGGAAGCCCGGCAGCCAGCCAGTCGGCCTTGCCGGCGGTGTAGTCGTAGACGGCGGTGAAGCCGAGCGTCTCGAGCCGGCACGCGGCCCGTGGGCTCATGTCTCAAAGGCCGTCCCAGCAGTAGACGATCACCGGGTTTGACCGGTCGAGCCCCGTGACCGTCTTGGGCCCGAGCGTCTTGAGCGGGATGTTGATCGCCCCGGGGAGGTGCTCGTCGTCGTACTCGGCGGCTGGCAGCACCTCGACCAGCTGGGCGCCTTGTTCCATCAAATGGCGGACGTCGTCTCGATGCAGTGAGGTGGCCATCGGTTAGGTTCCTACCCGGTCGTAAGGGCGGCCACGATCTGGTCCACCGAGGGAGCCCCTTCGACCCCGGTCTCGGTGCGGTAGGTACGGCAGGCGAACGCCGCTGGAGTCTCGGGTCCGGCGAAGGGGTCGACGCCGTCGACGAACAGCGCCGGCGAGCCGTGAAAGCCGCGTCGGCCGGCCTCGTCTGGGTCGGCGACCTCCTCGACCACGACTCGAGGAGCGGGACCGGGGAACCGTGCGAGGGCGTCGGCGAGCCGCTGGCGGACGAGAGCGACGTTTGGGCAACCGGGGGTATGCAAGATGGCGATTGTGTCGGCCATGGATCAATCCTAAAGCCTCCCCTGTAGGGGAGAGTCAAGGGCTAGCGTGGTGGCGATGAGGATCGGGGAGCTTGCCGAGCGGGCGGGCACGTCGGTGAAGACGATCCGTTACTACGACCGCATCGGCGTGCTCCGGCCTGCGGAGCGCAGCGAGTCCGGCTATCGCCTCTACGGGGTGGACGCCCTCGACCGCTACCGGTTCGTGCGCGCCGCTCAGGCGGTCGGGCTGCGCCTCGGAGAGATCCGCGAGATCATCGCCCTTCGGGACGGGGGCGAGACGCCGTGTGGCTTCGTGGTGGACTTGATCGGGCGCCGGGCCGCCGAGCTCGATGTCCGGATCGCCGAGCTGGTGGCGCTGCGCGACGAGTTGCGAAGCCTCGACCGGCGGGCACGACGTCTTGATCCGCGCCGATGCGACCCGAGGCTCGTCTGCCACGTCATCGATGGAGGTGCCTGACCGCCGGACTCGCGAGCGCGTCGATGCCCCTGCAAAGACGACGACGCGCTGGTCGCTCGTGCAACACTCACCATCCGAGGGCCGTCGGCACCAACTTCCCGCGTCGGGCGAAGGCGAGGTAGGTCCGCTCGAACGCCATTTTGGCGACGAGCCAGGGTCGTCCTTCGGAGACCGTCGGGATGCGGTTGCGCGGCGGGCGGACGGGGTCGACGGCGAGGTAGGCGGCGCGGTCGCCCATGTCGAGGATGCAGCGGGCCGACAGCTCGGCGGTGGGGGCTTCGTGGCCTTGGAGGCGCGCCGCGAGGTCGGCGGCGGCGATCTTCGCCATCTGCTCGGTCATGTGGCCGGTCTTCGGGAAGTTCACCGGCACTGCGGTGGCGTCGACCGGGGGGAGGGCGACGGCGACGCCGACGGCGTAGACACCGTCGGCTACGGCATGGCGGTAGTGGTCGTCGACGGGTACGAAGCCCTTCGGGTTCGCGAGTCCTTCGCTCGCAGCGACCGCCTCGACGCCGGCGAGGGGCGGGATGACGATCGAGCACACCGAGGGAGTCGGGGCTGCATCGGCCGTCTCGATGGCGTCCTCGGTGATTCGCGTGATCGCGGCCGAGGTGCGATAGGCGATGTCTCGTTCCTCGAGGGCGGCCTCGAGGAGCTGGCGGATCGTGCCGGCGCCGCCCATGCCCATGTGACCGAGGAACGGCTCGGGGGTGAGCAGGCTGATGGGGACCTGGTGGCGGAGCCCACGGCGGCGCAGCAGATGGTCGAGCTCGAAGGCGAGCTCGTAGACCGGTCCGATGCAGCTCGCTCCGGGGGCCGCGCCGACGACGACCGGTCCCGGCTCGGCGAGGAGCCGCCCGATCGCCCGGGCGAGCTCCTCGGTCTCTCCGGCCGACATCGGCGAGTGGCCGGGGCCGTCGAAGGGCCCGAGGCCGGGGACGGCCTCGTTCGCGCTGCGGTGCCCGGTGGCGACGACGAGGAAGTCGTAGGGGTGCTCGGCGGCGTCAGTCGCGACAGCTTTGGCAGCGGTGTCGACGTGGGTGACCGTCTCGTTCGCGAAGCGGACCTGCTTTCGGGCGAGCGGGACGGCGAGCGGGAAGGAGATCTGCTCGAGGCGGCGCCGCCCGGTC
>JAKACA010000267.1 GCA_021796455.1 Actinomycetes bacterium | reverse complement strand
ATGTGAGACAGCAGGAGTACGCTCGGTCTTGTGAGCAGCCAGTTCGCGATGGAGCGGGACACGGCACTGCTGGCTGAGCAGGCCGGCGAGGCCACCAATGCCATGGTCCGTTGGGGCCTCGCCGCGCAGGCTGCCGGCGATGTGCTCGAACGCCTGCAGGCCCTCGCCGCAGCCCGCCGCCAGGCCGAGGTGGCCTTTCACCAAGCCGTGTGGTCGGCGGTGTGGGCGCGACCGGAGCGCCACCCCTGGCGCGAGATTGCTCCGTTGGTCGGCATCCCGTGGCAGACCCTGTACCGCCGCTACCGCCAGCCGCCCGAGCGGCTCCCTCGCTCCCGTGTCTCCGTGGACGAGCATGGCATCGTAGGCCAGACGACCCGGTACGACGGCTGACGGATGGCGCCGTCGATGATCCCGCAAGCAGCGTCCGTGTCGCACCCGTCTCGTACGCTGGTCAGAATGCGCCGTCCACCGTGGCACCGATTCGGGGAGTCGAGCCCCGTATGACCGAGCAGGGCTTCGTGGACGACTTTCTCGCCGATCGCGACCCTCGTCAGTGGTCGACGCCCAAGGGTGCTCCCGCCGATCTCGCCCCGGGGGTGTTCTTCCTCGGAGCCGGCGACCACGCGCTCGAAGTCGCCCTTGCCACCAGCCGGCACCGCCCGAAGGCTGACGACGTCCGCACGCTGTGGCGGCTCCGGCAGGGGAGGCGTCCGAGCCCTCTGTTGTTGATCGTCGGGTACGAGGGTCCCGAAGGACTCCGCCTCACCGTGTGCGGACCCGTGGGCGAGAACCCGCCACTCGTGCCAGATCTCGAACCCTCCCAGGTGGAGCGACTGGCGGGCGCGGCCCTCGCCGAACCGAGCCGCCACGCGGCGGTACGGCTGCTGGTCTCGATGCTGCCCGAGGTCGGCTCCGACCTGCCCGGCTTGCGGAACAGCGGGCTGCTCGCCACCCAGGAGCTCTGCCACGGGGTTCCCGAGCGAGCGGACTGGGGGCAGGCGTGTACGCGAGGCAAGGCGGTGCTGTCGCTGCGAGGCCGGGCGCTCGTCGAGCAGCTCGGGTTCACCGTCGAGCCTCTGAGCGTCACCTCGTCCGTCCTCAAGGTTCGTGGTGCCAAGCGGGCAGTAGCCGTCTTTCTCGACGAGGGCGAAGCGTTCGAAGATGCCGGCGACCGCTTCGGCACCAGCCCGGTCTCCCAGGCGCTCGCCCTCGCGGACCGCGAGGGATTGCCATGGGTGATCCTCACCCGTGCACGCCAGGTCCGCCTGTACTCGGCTCGGGTCGACACTGGCGTTGGGCAAAAGGGGCGGGCCGACACGTACGTGGAGGTAGATCTCGCGCTCCTGCCTGAGGACCATGCGGGGTTCGTCCCGCTCCTCTTTGGCGCCGACGCGCTGGTCGAGCGCGGGACGATCGAGCAGATTCTCGAACGCTCGGCCGACTTCGCCGCCGAGCTGGGGGCGCGACTACGCGACCGTATCTACTTCGATGCGGTGCCCCAACTCGCGACGGCGGTCGCTCGAGCGGCACATGGCAAGGAACCCAGCGAAGAGGAACTCGCAGCTGCCTACGAAGAGACTCTCGTCATCTTGTTCCGGCTTCTCTTCGTCGCGTATGCCGAAGACAAGGACCTCCTCCCATGTCGGACGAACAGCAGGTACCGCGACCACTCGCTCAAACTTCTGGCGCGGCGGCTCACCGAATGGCGATGCAAGGAGACCCCTCCGTTCGACAGCCAGGCAACGGACCTGTGGGACGACGTACGAGCACTGTGGCACGCGATCGAAGCGGGGAACGCGGGATGGGGCGTCCCGCCCTATGACGGCGGCCTGTTCAGCGACGACCCAGAGGTCAATCCGGCTGGTGCCGCGATCGCCACTCTCTCGCTCTCTGACGCAGCATTCGGCCCGGCCCTCACAGCCCTCCTGGTGGATGTCGGTCCTGACGGTGTCGTTGGGCCAGTCGACTTCCGAAGTCTCTCCGTGCGGGAGTTCGGCACCATCTACGAAGGCCTCTTGGAATCGATGCTGTCGGTCGCTCCATCGGACTTGGCAGTGGACTCCAAGGGCAACTACGTGCCAACCCACGACGAGGGCAGGGCAGTCGTCCGTGCAGGCGCGGTCTATTTCCACCACCGGTCCGGGATCCGGAAGGCCACGGGTTCATACTTCACGAAGCCGTTCGCAGTCGAGCATCTCCTCGATCACGCGTTGGAACCAGTGCTCGCCGAACACATCGCACGCGTAGTAGGGCTTCTCGAAGCAGGCGACGAAGCGGCGGCCGCACAGGCCTTCTTCGACTTCCGCTGTGCAGACATTGCAATGGGCTCAGGCCACTTCCTGGCGGCCGCTGTAGACCGGATCGAAGCACGACTCTCCGCGTTGCTTGCACTACGCCCGATCCCGCTCGTGCTGGCTGAGCTCGAAAGCTTGAGGAGTGCGGCGCACGCCGCGCTCGCGGATCTCGCCGACGGCGTCGAGATCGAGACCACGAGCCTGCTGCGTCGTCAGGTCGCGCGCCGGTGCGTCTACGGAGTCGACCTCAACAACACTGCCGTCGAGTTGGCTCGGCTGGCCTTGTGGATTCACACGTTTGTCCCCGGCCTCCCACTTTCTTTCCTCGATCACAACCTGGTCTGTGGAAACAGCCTGACTGGCATCGGGGCGGTCGACGAGGCGATCGACCTCCTTGATCCAGGGTCTGCTCGCTCCGGCGCTGCGTCGCTGTTCAGGATCCAGGTTGACGAGTTCTTGGCGCGCGCCAGTGGGGCACTCCGAAGGTTGGCCGCTGTCACCGAAGCAACGGTCGCAGACATCGAGGAAGCTCGCAGAGCGCACTCCGACGCTCTAGCAGCCATCCAGCCGGCTCGTGACCTGTTCGACCTGCTCATCGCGGGAAGGCTTGGGCGTGCGGGTCGCCAGATCACGGCAGAAGAAGACCGCATCGCGAGCGATCCTGACCTTCCCATCGCCCACGAGCTCAGTCATGAACTGCAGGCTCTGCACCTACCCGTGTCTTTCCCTGAGGTCTTCGAACGCGAGCGCCCGGGCTTCGATTGCATCCTCGGCAATCCACCATGGGAGAAGCTGCAGATCGAGGAGCATTCCTTCTACGCTTTGAGCTACCCGGGGCTGCGGGGCCTGGCGCAATCCGAGGCTGAGGATGCGGTTCTTCGTATCCGTGACGAACGTCCCGACCTTGTGGCCGAGTACGAGCGTGAGACTGAGCGTGTGCAGGCTATGAAGGACGCGTTGGCCCGAGGACCGTATCCAGGGATGAACGCCGGTCGTCCCGATCTCTACAAAGCGTTTGCATGGCGGTTCTTGCAGTTGGTGCGGGCGGGAGGAACGATCGGCGTAGTTCTGCCACGCAAAGCAGTCGAAGCCTCTGGCATGAAGAACTGGCGACTGGCGGTGTTGGAATCGTGCGGGCTGGATGACATCACGATGCTTCTGAACTCCGGAGGCTGGGTGTTCGACGATGCGGAGCACCGCTACACGATCGGGTTGATAAGCCTCCGGAGGGAGCCGCCCGGAGAGCGCCTAGTTCGGGTTCGTGGACCGTTTTCCGGCGTGGCAAGCTACCGGGCCGGGCTAAAGCGTCCGGCCGTCCAGTTCAGCTCCGAAGAACTGCTCTCGTGGTCCGAAAGCGCCACGCT
>JAKACA010000266.1 GCA_021796455.1 Actinomycetes bacterium | reverse complement strand
GACCGTGCGAGCCTCTTGGGCGAGCTCGTGCTGCGCGCAGTCGCCGAGTTCGAGGTCGACTGCTCACGCCTGCACAACGACTCGACCTCGGTCAAGCTCCAAGGCGTCTACGCGTCTGCAACCGGAGGGCGACGCGGCACGAAGAAGACCGTCACCGCGGCCTACGGGTTCTCCAAGGACCACCGTCCGGACCTGAAACAGCTCGTGTGGATCTTGACGGTCGCGGCTGATGGCGCGGTGCCGCTTCTGCACCGGGTGATGGACGGCAACACCGATTATGCCGAGCCCGCGATTATGCCGAGTAGCCACGTGCTGAGGGGCGTTGGGCATGGCAGAGGGGACGAGACCCGCTGAGTCGTTCGGCATAACGCGCGCGCTCGGGTGGACGCTTTCGCTCGTGGGATCGCCGATCCCAAGAGAGGAAGCCGAAGATGAGACAGGATCGAAACTGCGCAGTCCACGGCCCCTTGGGTCCCTACGCCGCCGGCTTGCGTGTAGAGCTCGAACGTCGAGGCTATGCGGCGGAGTCGGTGAGGAGCCGGCTGGTCCAACTGAACCAACTCAGCCGATGGCTCGATGCCGAGGGCCTCACGCCGGCCGGTCTGACCGACGAAGCGGTGGAGCGGTTCGTCGCGACGCGGCGCCGTGCGGGGAGGGTCAGCTGGATCTCGTCGGTGAATCTGGCCCTCCCGCTCGAGTACTTGCGAAGCCTCGGCGTCGCTCCGGGAAAGGCGAGCATGTCGGCGACGGATCCACTCGAGGGGCTCCTGGAGTGCTACAGCCGCTACCTCGTTGCCGAGCGGGGTCTCGTCGCCACTACGATCCGGACCTACCTGCGGGTGGCGCGCTCGTTCTATCTCGAACTTGAGGGCCGAGGCGGCCAAGTCGAGGCGCTGGGCGCCGCCGATGTCAGCAGGTTCCTCGTGGAGGCATGCAGAGGGTCGAGCCCTGCTCGGGCGAAGAAGGCGGTGACCGCGCTCGCTTCGCTGCTGCGCTATCTGCATGTCGCGGGCGTCACTGTCGGGCCCTTCGCTTCCGCGTTGCCGAAGGTGGCCGGTCACCGGCCCGAGCCTCCGAAGCGAGTGCTCGGGGACGCGGAGGTGGCTCGGCTGTTGTCGAGCTGCGATCGGCGACGGGCGATGGGCCGACGCGACTACGCGATCTTGATGCTCCTTGCCCGTCTGGGGCTGCGCGCCGGCGAGGTCGCCAGGCTCAGCCTCGACGATCTCGACTGGCACCACGGCGAGCTCGTCGTCCCAGGCAAGGCGGATCGCCGGGAACGCCTGCCGTTGCCAGTCGACGTCGGTCAGGCGCTGGCAGCCTATCTGTCCCGAGGTCGTCCGCGCGACCTGCAGGCGTGCCGTGCCGTGTTCCTGCGCACCCGAGCACCCTCGGGCCCGCTCGCCTCGAGCTCGATCGGGGCGGTGGTCGCCCGTGCCGCCCGGCGTGCCGGGCTCGGCCAGCTCGGCGCGCACCGACTCCGCCATCGAGCGGCGAGCGCGACCCTTCGTGGTGGTGCTCCCCTCGCCGAGGTCGGCCAGCTTCTGCGTCAGCGCACCTTGTTGGTGACCGCTTCGTATGCCCGAGTCGAGCCGGCGGCACTGCGCGAGCTCGCCCGGCCGTGGCCAGGTGGTGCCCGATGAGTGACCTCCGCGGGGCACTCGACGACTACCTGGTCGTGCGGCGGAGCCTCGGCTACCAGCTCGACAAGGCCGAAGAACTGCTCACCAGTTTCGTGGGCTACCTGGAAAGCCAGGGCGCCACCTACATCACCACCGAGCTCGCGCTCGCCTGGGCGACGAGTCCGGCCGGGGCTCATCCGGCCTGGTGGCGCCATCGGCTGGGAGCGGTGCGAGGGTTCGCCCGCCACCTCCAATGCGACGACCCTCGAACCGAGGTTCCTCCCTCCGACCTCCTGCCCGCCACCCAGCCCCGGATGACGCCATACCTGTACTCCGAGAGGGACATCGCGCTCATGATGGCCGCGGCGCACGACCTGACCCCGGTACTCCGAGGCGCCACCTACGAGACCTTGATCGGTCTGCTCGTGGTGAGCGGCCTCAGGATCGGCGAGGCCATCCGCCTCGGCCGTGGCGACGTCGACGAGGATCGCCTGGCGCTCGTCGTACGTCGGTCAAAGCCCGGCTCCTCGCGTGAGGTTCCGCTCCACGAGACGACGCTGGACGGGCTCCGCGCCTACGCCCGGCTGCGCGACCACGAGTTCCCGGTACCGAGATCGCACAGTCTCTTCGTCTCGGAGCGGGGAACCCGACTGTGCTACACGACCGTGCGGACCACCTTTCGCTGCCTCATCGGAACTGCGGGCCTCGAAGGACGCGGCGCGCGGTGTCGTCCACGCATACATGACATCCGTCACTCGTTCGCGGTGGCAAGCGTACTGGCCTGGTATCGGGAGGGTGCAGACGTCGACGCGAAGCTGCCGCTGCTCTCGGCCGTCCTCGGGCACGTCGATCCGGCTTCGACGTACTGGTACTTGGAGGCGGCACCTGAGCTCCTCGCCATCGTCGCCGACCGGTTGGCAGCGGTGCTCGGAGATGGGTCATGAGCGCGCTCGCCCCGACGTTGCAGGCATTCTTCACCGAACGCCTCGCGACCGAACGAAACGCCAGCGGGAGGACCGTCGCCGCCTACCGTGACACCTTCCGACTGCTCCTCGGCTTCATGGTCGAGCGCACGTCGACCGCGCCGTCGAAGCTCGAACTTGGCGATCTCGACGCGCCGGCGATCGGCGCGTTCCTCGTGCACCTCGAAGTCGACCGGCACAACAGTGCGCGCACCCGCAACGCCCGCCTGGCCGCGATCCACTCCTTCTTCCGTTACGCGGCGTTGAAGCACCCCGAGCACGCGGCCGCTATCGGACGCGTGCTCGCCATCCCCAACAAGCGCTTCGATCGGGCCCTGGTCTCGTTCCTCACGAGAGACGAGGTTGAGGCGCTGCTCACGGCTCCGGACCGCTCCACCTGGATCGGTCGGAGAGACCACGCGCTCTTGAGCGTCGCGGTCCACACCGGACTGCGGGTGTCCGAGCTGACCGGTCTCACCTGCGGCGACATCCAACTCGACACCGGGCCTCACGTACGCTGCCTCGGCAAAGGTCGACGGGAGCGCTGCACGCCGCTCACGGTCGAAGGGGTGGCGATTCTCCGCAGCTGGCTGGCCGAGCGCGCTGGCAGTCCCACCGATGCGTTGTTCCCAAGCCGACGGGGCACACCGCTCAGCGTCGACTCGGTGCAGGTGCTCGTGACCAAGTACGCGGCGGCGGCAGCCCGACGCTGCCCGTCCCTCGCCGCAAAGAACGTGACCCCCCACGTCTTGAGGCACTCGTGTGCCATGTTCCTACGGGCCGCGAACGTTGACCTGGCGACGATCGCATTGTGGCTGGGTCATTCGAACCTGGCGTCGGTGATGCAGTACATGCACGCCGATCTCGCTATCAAGGAACGAGCCCTGGCTCGCACGGCTCCCCCGAGCGTTCCACCCGGTCGCTACCGACCCCCAGACGCACTCCTTGCATGGCTCGATGGTCTGTGATTATGCCGAACGACTCAGCGGGTCTCGTCCCCTCTGCCAGGCCCAACGCCCCTCAGCACGTGGCTACTCGGCATAATCGCGGGCTCGGCATAATCGCGGGCTCGGCAT
>JAKACA010000265.1 GCA_021796455.1 Actinomycetes bacterium | reverse complement strand
ACGTCTTCATCGAGATCGACGTCTCAGGTGAGCCAGGCCGGCGCGGCTGCACGCCCGAGCTTGCCGAGCATTTGGTCGAGGCGGCTCGCGCAGAAGGATGCACGGTACGCGGTCTCATGACGGTCGCACCTCTTCCTGCCGGATCCGCCGGCACCGAGGTCGCAGCTCGCGCGTTTGCTACAGTCGCCCGGCTCGGCGAAACGCTCGGACTGACCGAGCTGTCGATGGGCATGTCGCACGACCTTGAAGAGGCAGTGGCGGCCGGCTCCACGATGATCCGGATCGGCACGGCCCTCTTCGGAGAGCGGTCCGCACGGTGATCCACACAAGCTCCGCCGTGGGCTGCAACAATAGAGAGCCCAGAGGAGGGCTTATATGGCATCGTTCATGCAAAAGGCGCTTCAGTACCTCGGACTCAAGGACATCGACGGCGAGGGGTACTACGAAGACGATCCCGGTGATCCTGGGCCGAGCAACGCCCGAACCACGTATCCAGAGCTAGGCGCCGATCCACCGCCGTCTGGTCCGGTCGCGACGGTACGTCCTTTGGTACGTGACGAGTGGCGCGATCCTTCACCCGCGACCGCGCGCGGTGTCGTGCGACCGATGGTGACCCAGCGGCAGACGAAGCCGCAGGTCGTCGCCCCGGCACGCTTTTCGGACGCGCAGGAGATCGGGGATCTTGTCAAGGCCAACCACCCCGTGATCGTCAACTTGCAGGCAAGCGAGCGCGATCTGGCGAGACGGATGATCGACTTCTGTTCCGGGCTCACCTACGCGCTGTCCGGATCGATGGAGAAGGTTGCCGACCAGGTGTTCCTGCTTACACCGTCCAACGTCGACATCCCCCCGGAGGAGCGGCGCCGGCTGGCCGAGCAGGGTGTGTTCCGGCCCTGAGCCGGCGCGACACCCTTAGCCTCCCGGACTGCTAGGAAAGAGCCATGGGTCTTGCGATAGAGCTGGTGCGGCTGATCCTGTCGGCCTTTTTGATCTGCCTGTTCGCGCGCGTGATCCTCTCGTACTTCCCGATCTCGTACGGCTCGCCGGTGGCGGGGGTCCAGCGGGTGGTCGGAGCGGTGACCGACCCTGTTCTCACCCCTGTGCGCAAGATCGTGCCTCCACTCAACCTCGGCGGCGGTGGCGTCCTTGACATGTCGCCAGTCATCGTCTTCGTGGTGGTGTTCATCCTTCTGGGATTCATCTGAGTCTTTGGCGCCCGGAGCGCACCGATGCAGGGACCATCCACGTCCCGGACAGGTCGTGCCGGTACGATCGGCAGCCATGGAGATATCCGCCCGAGTCCTCAGGGAAGTCGAATTCAGCAGCAGCCTCCGCGGCTATAACACCGACGAGGTCGATGAATTCCTGGAGAAAGTCGCCGACGCGGTCGACAAACTGCAAGGAGAAGTCCGCGCCGCGTCGGAGCGCGCCGAGGCCGCCGAGCGCACAGTTCGCGAGCATCCAGCGCTGGAGGACGAGGAGAGCATCAGGCGGACGCTCGTTCTCGCTCAGCGCACTGCCGATCTGGCCGTGCGCGAGGCCCAGGACGAGGCGACCCTCATTCTCGAGCGGGCCCGCAGCGAAGCCGAGACGTTGGTAGGCGATGCCCGCGACTCCGCCTCGCGGATGACCTCGGAGGCGGAGAGACGCCTGCGCGAAGAGGTCTCCCGTCTCGGCACGAGCCGTGACGAGCTGCGCAAGGAGATCGGGACTCTGCTCAGCCTGCTCGAGGCAGAGCGTGAGCGGCTCACCGAGACGCTCGGGGCGGCTCTGCGGTACGTGGAGCGCAGCATGTCTCCATCTGACGAGCTTCTCGCCGCGGCACCTGCGCTCTCGCGTGCCGGTGCTAGTGGGCCTTTTGGTGCTGGCCCGCAGGACCGAGAGGCCGACCGCGCGGCCGGCAGCGAGGGATCGACACCCGTCGAGGTCGGGCCCGTCGAGGTCGGGCCCGTCGACTCTGAGGCTTCGACGGACGCCGCAGTGGCCTCGGCGCCCGTTGCGCCGAACACCGATACCGCAGCTGTCCCGGCTGTCATCGAGCCGACCAGAGATGGCGCCGCGGGCACTGGCGCTGCGGACCCTGGCGCTGCGGCTCCTGACGATGTCGACCCGCTCGAGGCGGCCATAGCACAGGACGCGGCGGCGGCGGCTCCGATATATGCGCGCCAGGAAGAGCCGGAAGACTACGACTGGGATTCGGTGATCCGCGCTCGACCCGAGCCGTTGTTTCCCGATCGGGCCGGGCCGCGTGTCGAGCGGCCGAATCTGACTGCCCTGCCGTCGATGAAGGATTCCCCGACGGACACCCCTGGTCTTCGGGTCGAGGCGAGCGGAACCGACTGACACTGCTGCAGCCAGTGCTGCGCCCGGTTGACTGGGTTTCTCGTTCTCGAGCCGGCAGCACCGAGTTGCTCTTCGCGGCCGGGTGATCCGGGGGGCGCGCACAAATCCGCCGCGACCGCAGCTAGGTTCAGATCTGCGAGGACCCCTCAAGTTGGGGTGACACTCGGTGTTGCACTAAAGGCCGGTTGGGCTAAAGGCCGGTTGGGCAAGGGCCGAGCGTCGGCCGTCGAGCCTGTGCAGCTGACACTGACACGAGAGGGGTTAGTCCATGTCGAGATCGCCTCGTCGCATCGCCTCGATAGCAATGGCCGTGGTTGCACCGCTCGGAGCGCTCGCAGGGGCAGCTGCGATCGGCGCGTCGACGGCTGCGGCTGCCACAGCCACGACGTTGTACGTCTCGACCAACGGAAGCGACACTTCCAACAACTGTCTCAAGCCGGGGAGCCCGTGCAAGACGATCGGGCACGCCGTAACCGAGGCCGAAGGCGACGCCGGCGCGGTCACGGTCCAGATCTCGGCTGGCAACTACCCCGAGCAGGTGACAGTCGACCCCGCCCACAGCTCCCCGATGACTTCTCTCACCATTGAGGGACCGGCCTCGGGGTCACCCGCGGTCATCGCGCCGACTGCGATCGTGACGAACGTCACCGAGGGCTCCACCTCGCAGTACCTCGACGACAACACCGGCAAGACCGCGGCCATCATCGGGGTGCAGACTGGGTCGACCGACACCGCAGCTGGAGCGACGGCGGCTGGCAACGGAGCGAACGTCACCGTCGAGAACCTCACGGTGAGCGGCAGCTCCCTCAGCAGCCCTGCGCCGAGCGGCGCGCTCGAAGGTATCGCTCTGATCGACACGGCCGGCACGATCAGCGGGAATCTGGTCGAGAACCTCGAGCCCTCTGGTGGAACGAGCCAGCCAGCGGTGCATGGCATCGAAGTGAAGAGCACTGCCGCGAGCTCGTCTGTGACCGTGGCCGACAACACGGTGCAGCACGGCGGTGGCGAAGTAGCAGTCGCCCTCATGGCAGCTGCTCCGGGCTCTCTGCGAGCCGCAGTTACTGGCAACACCCTGATTGGCGATATCTCCACCAACGCGGCCACCTTGCCCCAGTGGGGCCTCGCAGGCGGCGGGCTGAGCTCGGTCACCGTCTCGGGCAACCACGTGAGCGACTACCAGTCCGCGAGGTCGAGCGGAGGTATCCTGCTCGACAGCCTGGCTGCAGGCGCACAATGCTCGATCAATGGCAACTTTGTGCAGGCGAGCGATCAGGGTATCGCCTTGCACGGCACAAGTGGCTGCTCGATAGTCAATAACCAGATCACTGCCGGCAGCCTCG
>JAKACA010000264.1 GCA_021796455.1 Actinomycetes bacterium | reverse complement strand
AGTGGCAGCATTGAGGGGTGGCCGAGGAGACCCACTACGAGGTGCTGGGGCTCTCGGAGGACGCGACCCAAGACGAGGTTCACGACGCCTATCGGCGGCTGGTGAAGCAGGTCCATCCAGACCGCGGCGGATCCGACGCCCTGTTCCGTCAGGTGCAAGAGGCGCACGACACGCTCGGGGACCCGGTGAAGCGCGCCGACTACGACAGATCGAGGAAGCGGCCCTCGACCGACCGGCCGGAGACGGAGCAGACAGGTTGGGTTCGGGTCGACGAGCCCGAGACAAGACCGCCACCGGGAACCCGGCAGCGGACAGAGCCGCCGCCGAGGTGGCCCCCGCCCCCACCGGGAACCCGGCAGCGGACAACGCCGCCGCCGAGCTGGCCGCCGCCCTGGACTCCGCCACGGCCGCCAGCTCCCACGATCGCTGAACGTCGCTGGCCAGGCTTCTTGACCCAGCACCCGATCATCGCCACTGCGGCTGCCATCTTGGTGGTGCTGGTGGTGATATCCATGCTCGCCTCTGCCAGTGGTGCGCTGGCGCTTGCCATCGTGTTCATCGTCGGTCTCGTCTTCTGGTCGCGGCGGAAGGACGTCGGTTGGGGTAACCGTGCACTCCAAGTCGACCCGCGATCGCTCGACGCGATGACGGGACCGCAGTTCGAGCAGTTCCTCGAGTCCCTCTTCGGCCACCTCGGCTACCGGGTCAAGCGGATCGGCGCCCCAGGGGACTTCGGGGCCGACCTCGTGCTCGACGGGCCCGACGGGCGGACCGTCGTTCAGGCGAAGCGCTGGAGCACGATCGTCGGTCACCGAGCAGTCCAGGAGATCGTTGCCGCGAAGGCTCCGTACCGTGCGGACCGGGCGATGGTCGTCACGACTTCCATGTTCAGCGAGCACGCTCGCAAGCTCGCCCAGGCAAACGGGGTCGTGCTGTGGGAACGTCGCGACCTGGCTCGTGAGCTCTCCCGGGTGAAGGGGCGCTGATGCCGCTGCCCGAGCACTCGAAGGGGTCCGCCCCGGCGGCGAGGGACCGCTCACCGGTCAAGCGCGCGCCCGGGCGACTCAACTACGTGGAGTCCGATCGGGTGGGGTTCGAGCACGTTCCCGACGAGCTCATCTCACAGCTCTATGGGAGCAGCGTGCTGCGTGGTGAGATGTGGGTGGCAAGTGCCGAGCCGCCCGTCGCTCGCCGTCGCACCGACGGATCGCACTTCCAGCACGTCGCCGCGTGGTGGGCAAGCGACGAACGCTTCGTCCAGTTCGACGCGACGAGAGAGCTCACGATGACAGCAGATGGAAGGCTGCGCCCGCGAAGCTCCTGGGAAGCAAGAGGCTCGATCAGGGAGTTCCGTGAGCCGGTCCCACCAACGCGCGCGACGTGGCGCTACGAGGTCCAGCTTTCGTCGCCGGCGGGCGGTCGACCCAGGAGGCCCAAGACCACAGAACCGCTCGACCTCCTGCCACGGGCTGTCGCCGGGCAACTCGCGGGTGGGAGCTCAGACGCCTGGAAGACCTCCGGGCGCGGTTGGGCGATCGAGGAAATCGTCGCATACCGAGTTGACGATGGCCACGTCCACCTGCTGCGAGCGCTTCGCGAGGCGACGTCACAGCGCGCCCTCGAGACAGCCGACTGGGTGACGGAAGCGGCCGACGCGCGATGTGGGGCAGCCTTGCCCTTCTCGATCGGAGGGACGGAGAGAGCCTCGTCCACGCCGCCGTCGTGAAGAGGGTACGAGAGGGTAAGTCTGACCCCGTCATACACGGCTTGAAACGGTCCAGACTCACCCCCTGGCGCATTTTGCCTGGTGAGCGACACAACGCGCTGGGAGGGTGAGACATTTCAGCCACTGGCACCCTCACAATTTCGCGGGGCGCCATGGTTGCCTAATGGTACAATCTTGTACCCAAAAGGAATGCACAGGTCCTTTCAGGTACTACTCATGTACGCCATGAGGGTCGAGGACCATGTACTACGCGAGCTGCATCGGGCAGCGGCCGACGCTGGTCGTCGCGGCATCTCTATGCCATCATCCGATCTCGACACCGTGACCAGGCGCGTCGGTAATCGCGAGGTGGCGCAGAAGGCCATCGGGCGCCTGGTTCGAGCCGGCCAGATCGTACGGGTCCGCAAGGATCTCCTCGTACTGCCCGAGACGACCGGCCTGCTCGGAGTCGACATGCTGGACCTGGTCGACGCCATCACGCCTCAGCCGTACCTGGTCACGGGAGGTCGAGCGCTCGAGCACTACCAACTCACCGATCAGCACTTCTTCGGGGTCGTCGTACTCGTCCCCGGCCACATGAAGAAGCTCTCCTATCGAGGACAGCTCACGTCGTTCTTCCGCACCGATCCATCGCACATCTGGGGGTGGGAAGACGGTGCTCGCCCTCAGGTTGCCACCCCCGAGCGGGCCATCGTTGATGCCCTGAACCATCCGCGCTACGGGGTCTCGCTGACCATGGCATTGGACGCCCTGCTCCTGGCCGCCTCGAAGGATTCGGGATTCCTCGACCGGCTGCATACCACGGTGCTGCGCTACGACTCGCGCGCGGCTGCCCGGCGGATCGGCTTTGTGGTGGAGCGCTTCTTCGGAGCAGACGCCGCCGGCCCCTACCGAGAGCTCCTCGGTGCCAACCGGGCGCCGGTACTGCTGCGATCCAGTGGGCCTGACGCCGGCCCGGTCGACACCTCCTGGCGCGTGGTCGTGAACGCGCTTCTTGAGCCAGAGCGGGCACCAGCATGACGGCCACGGGGCCCTGGGCGGCGCTGGGGAGGGACCAGTCAGCTGGTTGAGCTGCTCGAGGGGATGCCTGGGGGCATGGCCCTTGCAGTCCGCGACTTCGCGCTCATCACCCTTGCCAGCCAGCTGGCTGCCAGCTTTCCCGAGCAGCTTGTCTTCAAGGGTGGCTTCGTCCTTCGACATGTGCACGGCCTCTTGCGCTTCAGCAAGGACGTCGACGCCACCCGCTACGAGCCGCCCGAGCACAAGCTCGACGCCGAAGAGGTCGCCGCCACCATCCGGCAGGCCGGAATCCACAACGTCGTCCGATTCTCGCCGAACGAGCCGGCGACGAACTCGGTCCGCAGTCTCGACTTCGACAACATCCAAGTCATCGGTGAGACGTTCCCCAACAGCGTGGTGCAGGTCGAGATCAGCTACCGCGAAGCGGTTGTCGATCCTCCGATACGGGCGCTCGTCGGTTCGCCCTTCTATGAAGAGTTCGAGGTATTGGTGATGTCTATCGAAGAGATGGCCGCGGAGAAGCTCCGGACGCTTGCCCAGCGGCTCCGCCCGACCGATCTCGCGGACCTGGCGGTGATGCTGCGGCGCGAGACAGCCGAGGACGCGAACATCGCGCGCTTGGCCGTCACGAAGTTCGAGTTGGTCGCCAAGGGACAGGCGAACCGGCTCGACCGCATCGAGCGGAACCTCAAGGAGATGGCCGACACCTACGACGACACGGTCCCAGCGTTGTTTCCCGGAGCGCCCCCGTACCGTGAGGCGATGGAGATCGCCTGGCCCCGCATCAAGCCGCTGGTCCCGTGACTCCTCCCTGGCCTGAAGGCCGGGGCTTCGGTGGCGCTGCTCACGCCACTGTGCTTTCGACACGACCGGCCTTGGCCGGGGCTACTCGCTTCACGGAACCGCCTACGCCAGAGGCGTGACTCGGCTTGCGCCTGCC
>JAKACA010000263.1 GCA_021796455.1 Actinomycetes bacterium | reverse complement strand
GGGTCTCCTATGCGCGAAGAAGCGCGGCCGAGCGGTCGAACGCGCGGGTGAAGGACCCCGCGACGATCGACGTCAACAAGGGCTGGTGCCGCCAGATGGGCCTCGTCCCGATGACCGTGCTCCTCGCCTGTGCGCTCTTCGTCCGCAACCTTGCGGTGACAGCTGCCTTCTGCGAGCGCGAGGAAGAGGACGAGCGGCGCAAGGCTGCCGGCAAAGCTCCACGGGCGAGGCGCCGTCGGCGTCGGGCCATCGCGGACCTCGTCGGGGCGACGGCGCACGCACCGCCGTAGTCGCGACCGGTCTCGGAGGTGACGGCGGCACCGGGTGAGCTCGACGCGCCCGCCTGCTGGCTGCGAGCGCCTCAGTGGGCGACCGGTGTCGTCGAGCAGCCCCGGCGAGCGACTGTCACACCCCAAATGTGAAGATGGGGGAGGTCCAAACGTGAAGACCTCGTCGGCGCCCCCGCTAGGAGCCGGGCCAGTCCTCCGACGGGTCGTGCGGCTGAGCCAGCGGCTTCAGCTCGTGTGAACCTGGCCGGTCTGCGCAGCCCGGCCATCTTGCTCCAGCTGCTTCGGGTCTGACCCGGTGGAGGACGCGTCCGCAAACAGCTCCGGGGAACGCCCGAATGACCACGTCCGGGTCGTTCACGCCCAGGCGCTCGCGCGTCACGCGCGTAAACTTGCGGAGCTCCCGCCCAAGCTCACGAACCGTCTCCTGGATTGCCTTCTCGACTTCTGGGTCCCGGCGCAGAGGAACGAGAGCCTGAAATCGGCTGACGATTCGACGCCAGACCGATGCGTCCGGCCCTGCTGAGCTGGAAGTTAGGCTCGCGGCCTTCTCCAGAACCGCCATGGCGGCAAGGACCAGATCGGCGGCAGCGCGGACGAGCTCTTCTCCGGCCGTGGCTTCTATGAGAGCTTGCGCTTCGAGCATCGGCTTGAGATCGACCGCCAGCCAATCAGCGAGCTCCATCGGATCAATCGGCTTCCGGTGGTAAAGGACGATGTCCAACCCTTCACCAATGCCCGATCGCAAGATGGCGGTGAGGTAGAGAGTGTGAGCCCGTAGCGCGAACGAGAGTGCGTGCGCTCCCATTTGAACGCAGGCCTCGCGGAGTCGGTCATTGTGCGCCGCTTTGCCGGCCCGCCCGAGCCGCCACTGTTCGAGCCAGAAGGTACCGGCAATGGTGAGCGTTGCCGACCCCAGGGCTGCTGCCACAACGGCCCAGGCCTCGTTCATCCCGCCGTGCCTCCAGTCGACCCCGGCCACGAAGATTCGGGCGGGACCCAGGCGAGTGCTGGCGCGGGCGTGACGATCATGCTCGTCGTCTCCCTACGCGACGGGCAGCGTGCCTTGGCCATACGCTTCTGGCTCCTGCACGGCCACGCCCTCGATGACTTGCCCAATCGGGAAGTCCTTCGTATCCCAGGTCATGAAGCGCGCTGCCTTCCCCCTGATCGCCGACGACAGGTGGATGGCGTCCGCTCCGCGGAGTCCGTGTAGGCGGGAGAGCGCTCGCGCGTGCCGAGCAGTTGGAAGGTCCACCTCGACCCACCGGAGAAAGCCACGCTCGAAGAAGGTCCGGATCTTGGCATCGACGCCGTCTGCGCCTGACGAGCGGACCTCCCCGTGCCCGCAGACTTCGGCGTAGACGAGCGTGCTCGCCACGATCGTCAGACGGTGCTCTTCTCCCGCCGTGAGCAGCTCGCGGGCCGTATCGACCCTTCCGTCTTCGCCTCGAAGCCACGCCAGGTAGACGTTGGAATCAAGGTAGAACCGAGGGGGTTCAGGCACCGCGGGTCCACCGTTGGTGCTCCACGGCAGTCCGCTCGCCGGTGTACCACGGGGCGATGCCCGTCAGTTCGGCGACGCTGGGTACGAGACCCTCTTCCTCGATGCGGTCAAGGGACTCCACCTTCACTGATGCCACCTGACCTACGCGGTTACGCGTAACGGTGCCCGTGGCCCGCACCTTTGACCCCAGATACTCACGAACCATCTCAAGGAGGTCCACGGGGAACGTGCAGCGCACCGCATGGCGCTCGTCGGCGTCATAGAGGCTCACCGTGCGTTGACCGCGGCGCAAGTTCACCACGTCAAGGATGCCTGCTACCGATCCTGATGCCTCGTCCGCCCCCTGGAACGCCTCGGCGGCGTGTCCGATGATCTCGGGCGTGAGTCGGGCCTCAGTCTCAGCGCCACTTGGCGTGACTGCCGTCAGGCCAATCCCCGAGACACCGGGGTGATGGAGGATCTTGCCCATTTTTTGCACAGTTTCTATGGCCGACTCCGAGAACCACGGCGGCAGCTCCGGCCGCTCTTCGAGAACGGTTAGGCCAGCCACCAGCCTTTCGGGGACCTCCTGGGGGATGTCCGCCGAGGGCACGAGCGCCACTCCAATGCTCCCGTTCCACACTTCCTCCACTCGCCAGCGCCCACGAGGTCCTTCTCCCTGACGGGACGTGCGGTCGACTTCTCGCAACACACCTAACGTGCGCTGAAGCGCCGTGATCAGCGTGTCCACGGTGATCGAGCCGCGCTCCCCATGGATCTGCAGCCGGACCTGGGTCATGTCAGCAACGTACCTCCGGGCTGTAACAGCCCCTTCGTAGGCGGATCATCGGTCGTTTCCCTCTGCTCGGGCACAGGCGCCTGGCGAAGAACGGGTTTTCTTGATTCGGTCATTGCTTCTGCGGGAGGCGACGGGCTTTCCGGTACACCCGCCCCGCGTAGAGGTCCATGAGCACTTGTCGGAACTCCTCGTCGTCGAGGATCCGCTTGAAGATGGCCTCGTTCTCGTCCATGCGGGAGACGACGGTGTCGAGGAAGCGGTGGTCGAAGACGAGGCGGAAGTTCTCCAGCGTGTTGCTGCGCGCCTGGTCGACGACGTCGGGATCGGCGGCCCAGGTCTCCTCGAACTGGTCGAACAGCAACTGGTCGCGCTCGTCGAGGTTGAGCCCGAAGCGCTCGTTGAGCTCGTCCACGATCTCGGAGAGGTGCTCCAGCTGCGGATCGGCCTTGGCACCCCGGCCTTCGCCGAAGATGGTCTTCACCTCGCCGCCATCTGCGTCCAGCGAGAGCGAACCCTCAAAGGTCATCTCGGTCTTCAGGTGGGTGAGCTCCACCTCGGTGCCGAGGTCTAGACGCTCGACCGTGGCTGCGTCCCTGAGCCGGGAGGCCAGCGCCCGGCAGTAGGTGTAGTCGCGCTCCAGCTTGGAATCCCCGAAGGCGACCACCTGCGAGAGGAACGAGTAGGTCCGGACGAACTTGTCCAGCGCGTCCTTGAACGCCAGGCGGTCCTCTTCGCCGAGGGCGACGAAGCGCTCAACGGCGGGGTCGAGCGCGGCGTAGACCTTCCCATGGCTCTTCGTGTCGCCGGCCAGCAGCAGAGCGACGGTGGCCTCGACCTCGTCGGGTCGGAGCACGTCGAAGTCATCGAGGCGCCGCCGGGTGTCGAAGAGCAGGTTCGGATCGGTGGGCGGGGCGACCGTGCGGCCGTAGTAGGGCTCGAAGGCCTTCACGATCTCTTCGGTCTCGTTGCGGAAGTCGAGGACAAAGGTGTCGGCCTTGTTCGGGTGGATCCGGTTCAGCCGGGAAAGCGTCTGCACGGCATTGAGCCCGGTGAGCACCTTGTCCACGTACATCGTGTGGAGCAGCGGCTGGTCGAAGCCGGTCTGGAACTTCTCGGCTGCGGTGAG
>JAKACA010000262.1 GCA_021796455.1 Actinomycetes bacterium | reverse complement strand
ATCGTCGTCGCCGACACGCTCATCACCTGGAACTATGGTCGCGCACTCGATAGGCCAGCTCGGAGTCGGCGATGCGCGGCCCCGGGCTTGCCTCGGGGCGTCGTAGGTTCGGATCGCCTGCTCGTGAGCAAGGAGTGCGACGCCTCCGCAGAGTGAACCCAAATGCCACGGTGACCAGCATCTTCGCCGTCGCAGTACCTGTCGAGTTCGACGGCAGGAGCCGGGCCAGTCCTCCGACGGGTGGTGCAGCTGAGCCAGCGGCTGCCGCTGGCGTGACGTCCCTCGCTACGCCTGATCCTCATCAGGGGTAGACGAACTGCAGCGAGGGAGCGCTGACGAGGGCGAGCTGGCGGGCCCGGCGCTCGCTCCTGCTGAGGTCCTCCCAACCAACTATGAGCGAATGGGCGCCATTACGAGGATGAGCCGGCTCGGGCACGTATACCGGCCACGGGTCATCCCGAACGTCGAGCGGCGGGGTCGAGCGGATGTCGCGGACCGCCAGGCTGACGACCAGGTTCTGGGCTGCCGTGACGACGTGGGCGGCTGTGAGGCCCGAGGCCGCAAGCAGCTGCTCTCGGTAGACGGATAGGCCATCCTCGCCCGGCTTCACCGCGAAGGCGCCGGTCGTGGGGCGCCTGTCGCCGGTCAAGGGGTCGACGTAGACCATGGCGGGGCTACTGTCGGAGAGCCGCCGGTACACCGCGTCGTCGTCGGGGACCGAGCTGTGCGGCTCAGGAGCTGATCGACACCTCCCACTACATGCCTCCCTGCCCTCTTGCACGGGCTATCGAGAGCGTTGAAGACGCAGCGACAGGTGGTCGATGGACCTCCGGGCCTGATCCAAGGCGTCCGAGACCCCCTTCTCAAGCTCCGCGTTGGCCACTATGGTGCCCGATTCATCGGTCACCAGGAGGTGTCCGTTGCCGCTGGCGTCTACCTCCACCTCGACCGACTCCCGGCCTGCATGCCATTCAAGTTGCAGCCCACCATCGGGCAGCGGGAACAACAGTGGAGGCAGGGAGAGGTCCGTCGCGAGGTGCGAGATGACTTCCATGACAGCATTGACCGACTCGGTGGCCACCGGGTTTGCCCGGTCGCCGTCCCAGCCGGGACCAAGCCGGAGCAGGCGGTTGATCTGGGATTCCATATAGGACGCGAGCCAGTCGCGACGGAGACTGCCATCCGGACCAACGACGCCGATAGTGACCGCGCGGTGGCTGACCGAGGCTCCCTGCTGGTAGAACTCCTCAGCAGCCTGTCGGTCCGGATCCGCGGCCGCGCCACGGGGATACAGCGTGGCCCCGGTCGCCACTGGTTGGTCCATCAGAAGCGTCATCGGCGCATTCCCCACTCTGAGTGCATGGTCTCGGGAGTCAACTCGGCAAAACTTCGGACAACATGGGCATGAGCTTGATCCATGAACTCTAACGCCACGGCGAGATCGTCCCCATCCGGGGCGCCTCGAAGAGTCAGCGTCAGAAAGAGCGCGGGGCTCCCATCAGGCCGTCGAGCGGGATCCACAGTCGCGTACATCCGAACCGGCGACCGCCCCATGCCGGGAACGTTGAAGACAAGCACCGTCCGCGCCTGTTCTGGCTGCCCGAGGCCGACGGTGGGCGCTTGCCAGTGGCGAAGCACCCGTGCAAGGTCACCCATCTGTTCCGGCGCCGCTTCGATCGCGTTGATGTAGGTGACTTCAGCCTGCGTGATCGACGGTCGCCCCAGCCCGCGGTCCCCCACGAAGTTGGTTAGGTCGAGGCCGCGCTCCTCGAACGCCGCCCGAACGGTCGGATACCGGGGGTCTGGGGCTCCTGCGATCTGGCGCCAGTTGACCGTCAGCCGGTCGTGCTGGAGCTGAACCAGTGACGTTTGATCCTCGCTGAGGAACCAGATCCGGGTCTGCAGCGCTGGCCCTACAACGAACTGGACGACGGGTGGGCCTACGGCCGGAGCCTCGATGGTGGGCGGCAGGGGAGGCTGTTCCTGAACTATGGGATAGGAAGTTCTCCACTGCTCACGCAGCGGGCCTAGTTCGACGGGACGCAGACCGAAGATGGGACGGAACTGGACTCCGAGCACCACTTCGACCACCGGCGGCGCGTCGAACTCAGGTAAATCGTCGGCGGCCATGTGGATGCTCGTCACAGATCCCCCCAGGTGTCAGCCGCGATCATTTGGTCAACTGAGCCTCCCACCACGCGTAACAGCAATGGTGACGTCTTGTGAGCCCGGTGCCCAGTTCCCTCGTCGGGTATTGGGACAGCGGAGAATCGGCAATGATCCTTGAGAACTGCAGTCGCGCTCATCGTGATCCCTGTTTCCTTTGCTGATGCGGAGCTGCGAAGCCACCACCTAGCGGGCCCGCGTCGTCTGCGGTCCGGGCTCTCCGGTACACACGGCCGGCGTAGAGGTCCATGAGCACCTGGCGGAACTCCTCGTCGTCGAGGATCCGCTTGAAGATGGCCTCGTTCTCGCCCATGCGGGAGACGACGGTGTCGAGGAAGCGGTGGTCAAAGACCAGGCGGAAGTTCTCCAACGTGTTGCTTCGCGCCTGGTCGACGACGTCGGGATCGGCGGCCCAGGTCTCCTCGAACTGGTCGAAGAGCAGCTGGTCGCGCTCGTCGAGGTCGAGCCCGAAACGCTCGTTGAGCTCGTCGACGATCTCGGAGAGGTGCTCCAACTGCGGATCGGCCTTGGCGCCCCGACCTTCGCCGAAGATGGCCTTCACCTCGCCGGTGTCGGCATCCAAGGAGAGCGAGCCATCGAAGGTCATCTCGGTCTTCAGGTGCGTGAGCTCCACTTCGGTCCCGAGGTCGAGGCGCTCGACGCTCGCGGCATCGCGGAGCCGGGCGGCGAGCGCCCGGCAGTAGGTGTAGTCCCGCTCCAGCTTGGAGTCGCCGAAGGTGACCACCTGGGACAGGAACGAGTAGGTCCGGACGAACTTGTCGAGCGCGTCCTTGAACGCCAGGCGCTCCTCTTCGACGAGGGCAGCGAAGCGCTCCACGGCAGGGTCGAGCGCAGCGTAGACATTGCCGTGGCTCTTGATGTCCCCCGCCAGCAACAGGTCGACGGTGGCCTCGATCTCCTCGGGACGCAGCACGTCGAAGTCGTCGAGTCGCCGGCGCGTGTCGAAGAGCAGGTTCGGATCGGTCGGCGGGGCGACCGTGCGGCCGTAGTAAGGCTCGAAGGCCTTGGTGATCTCTTCGGTCTCGTTTCGGAAATCAAGGACGAAGGTGTCGACCTTGTTGGGGTGGATCCGGTTCAAGCGGGAGAGGGTCTGTACGGCGTTGAGCCCGGTGAGCACCTTGTCCACGTACATGGTGTGCAGGAGCGGCTGGTCAAAGCCAGTCTGGAACTTCTCGGCCACGATCAGCACCTGGTAGTCGCTGGTGGCGAACCGCTCGGCGGTCTGGGACTCGGGGAACCCGTTCATGCCCGCCTCGGTGTAGCTGAACTCCTTGTCGTCGATCACCCGACCGGAGAAGGCCACCAGCGCGGCAAGATCTGCGTACCCCTTCTTCGCGATGTAGGCGTCGATGGCCTGCTTGTAGCGCACGGCGTGCAGGCGTGAGGAGGTGACGACCATGGCCTTGGCCTGGCCGGTGATCTTGGCGGCGGTATGGGTCCGGAAGTGCTCGACGATGATCTCGGCCTTCTGGGCCAGGTTCGAGGGATGCAGCGAGACGAACCGGGCGATGGCCCGCCGCGCCTTGGGCGCCTCGTAGGTG
>JAKACA010000001.1 GCA_021796455.1 Actinomycetes bacterium | reverse complement strand
GACCCTGGCCCGGTCGATCAACACGTCGCTCGTCGCCATCCTGCCGATCCTCTCTGTCCTCGTGCTCGGTGCAGACATCCTCGGGGCCACTACCCTCGAATACTTCGGCCTGGCTCTTCTGATCGGACTTACGAGTGGGGCCTACTCCTCTATCTTCATCGCGTCCCCGCTGGTCGCGATGTTGAAAGAGCGCGAGCCGCGCTACACCCAGATCCGCCAGCGCCTCGAAGCGCGAAGCGGTGCCGTGCAGCTGCTGACACCGGCTGCAGTAGCGGCCGGGATACTCGACGAGCGTGAGCAGCGAGGTGCCTCCCGCCGTCAAAGCAGGGGGCGTGCGGCCGTTCCCCAAGGCGGCCCGATCAGACCGCGGGCCTCGGCTGGCGGCCAGACGAGCACCGCTGTGCTCGACGAAGTTGCGCACTATGGCGCGGACACGGATCTGGGCCTGGATAGGGCTGAGCGGCCTGCACCCGCATCAGAGCCGTCGCGGGCGAAGGTGCCAAATAGCAACCCTCGGCCCCGCCAGCCTCAGAAGAGCGCGACTACGGCGAGACCGCGCAAGAAGAAACGGCACTGAGGCCGACCTTTCTCGATGCCTATGTCCTCTTGGCCCTAGGCTGAACGGCCATGATCGACATCAGGCTGGCCCGAGAGCACGGAGAGGAGCTCCGACGCTCGCTGGCCCGCAAAGGCGCAGCCGGTCTCTTCGACGACCTGATCGACGCAGACTCGAAATGGAGATCAGCTACGGCACGCGTGGATGAGCTTCGTTCTCGCGGTCGACTCAAGGGCAGGCCAAGCGCGTCGCAGCTCGCCGAGCTCAAGGACATCAAGGCCGAGCTCAAGGAAGCGGAGGCAGAGCTCGATCGCGCCGTGTCGGTCCGCTCCGAGCTGCTAACGCGGATCCCCAATCCACCGGCTGACGATACCCCTGACGGCACTTCGGACGAGGACGCTTTGGAGCTGCGCCGTGTAGGCGAGCTGCCCGTGTTCGACTTTCTGCCTCGCGACCATGTCGAGCTCGGTGGCTTCGACCTCGACCGCGGATCGAGGCTGGCTGGGTCGCGCTTCACCTACCGGCGCGGTGCGACCGCGATGTTGGAGCTCTCCATGTACCGCTACGCGCTCGAGCGCCTCGTGGAGAAGGGTTTCGAGGTACTGCTTCCCCCGGTGCTCGTAAGGCAGGACGCCATGTACGGCACCGGTTTCCTACCTACGGAGGAGGCCAACCTGTACCGGGTGGAATCGGACGACCTGTACCTGACGGGCACCTCAGAAGTCGCGCTGGCGGGGTTCCATCAGGGCGAGATCCTCGACGAGGACGATCTCCCGCGCCTGTACGCGGCTTACTCGACTTGCTTTCGTCGCGAAGCCGGGGCGGCGGGGCGCGACACCCGGGGTATCTTCCGGGTGCACCAGTTCGACAAGGTCGAGATGTTTGCGTACTCGCTGCCTGGAGAGTCGGCAGACCTGCATGAGCGCCTCCTCGGCATCGAAGAAGAGCTCGTACAGGCTCTGGGGCTGTCATATCGGGTCGTCTGCACCGCGGCTGGCGACCTCGGGCCGTCGGCTGCGAAGAAGTACGACATCGAGGCCTGGATACCGAGTCAGGAGCGGTACCGCGAGATCACGTCGTGCTCGAACACGACCGACTACCAGGCACGGAGGCTGAACGTCCGCTACCGAAGCGGTGGTGACGGAAAGGGCGGCGGCAAGCTCGCGCTCGTTCACACCCTGAACGGGACCGCGATGACCGCCCGGTGGCTGATCGCGCTCATGGAGACCTACCAGGACAGCAGCGGAGAGGTCGCGGTACCGGAGGTGCTCTGGTCGTTCGGCGCTCCAAGGCGCCTACCGACCAACCCAGGCTGACCGCAGTGGCGTGGCACGCGGCTTCTCAGAGCCTGCCGAGCATGTAACATTCAACTACCCAGCAGGGCCGACGACGTCCCGGGTGGCACCGGACCGGTAGAGTGACCGGCCGACTGACGAAGAGGGACGAATTGGACCTGCGCGCTGAGCCCTCGGGCCTGTACGACCCCGCGAACGACCACGACGCGTGTGGGATCGCCTTCGTGGCCGACATCCGCCGGGGCCCCAGCCACCAGGTCGTCGACTACGGCCTCACGGCCCTCGAGAACCTCGCGCACCGAGGTGCCTTCGGAGCCGACGCGGAGACCGGTGACGGAGCAGGAATCCTCTTGCAGATGCCGGATCTCCTGTTTCGCTCGCTTGCTGCAGATATCGGGATCGAGCTCCCGCCACGAGGCGAGTACGGATCAGGGCTGGCGTTCCTGCCGAGAGACTCAAGTCAGGCCGCCAAGGCAGTCGCAGCTTTCGACCGCCTTGCCCAGAGCGAGGGGCTCGAGGTCCTTTTTTGGCGTGATGTCCCAACCCGTATCGAGCTCGCCGGCAAGAGCGCCCGGGAGGTGGCTCCAGGCTTCGCGCAGGTCTTTGTCGGGCTCTCCAAAGAGGGCCCTCGTGACATGGACACGCCGCTCGAGCTCGAGCGGCGGCTATTCGTCCTGCGCAAGCGGGCCGAGCACAGTGTCACGGATCTCTACTTCCCGTCCCTGTCGTCACGGACCTTCGTCTACAAGGGAATGCTCGCGACGGACCAGCTGAGGGGTTTCTTTCCCGACCTTTGCGACGAGAGGCTCGAGAGCGCCATCGCGCTCGTGCACTCTCGCTTCTCCACCAACACCTTCCCCGCCTGGCCGCTCGCCCACCCCTACCGCCTGGTCGCCCACAACGGGGAGATCAATACCCTCAAGGGGAACCGCAACTGGATGCAGGCTCGCGAGTCGATGCTCGCAAGCAGGCTCATCCCTGGCGACATCGAGAGGATCCTCCCGATCATCACGCCGGGCGGGAGTGATTCGAGCTCCTTTGACGAAGTCCTCGAGCTGCTTCATCTGTGTGGTCGGTCCCTGCCCCACGCGGTCTTGATGATGATCCCGGAGGCCTGGGAGAACCACGGCGAGCTCGACGAGGCGCGGCGAGCCTTCTACGAGTACCACTCCTGTCTGATGGAGCCATGGGACGGGCCCGCCGCCGTCGCATTCAGCGATGGGCGGATCGTCGGGGCGATCCTGGACCGTAACGGGCTGCGGCCCGCCCGCTACTGGGTGACCGACGACGGACTGGTCGTGCTCGCCTCCGAGGTAGGGGTGCTCGACATAGACCCAAGTCGTATCGTCGAGCGTGGCCGTCTCAAGCCCGGGCGGATGTTCCTCGTCGACACCGTCGAGGGACGGATCGTCGACGACAGCGAGGTGAAAGCCTCGCTCGCAAGCGAGCAGCCCTACGCGAAGTGGGTCCACGACGGTCTGATCCCAATCGCCGAGCTCCCGCCCAGGCAGATGCTCACGCCCAAGCACGCTTCGGTTGTCCGCCATCAGAAGCTGTTCGGGCTGACTTTCGAGGATCTCCGGCTGATCCTGGCTCCGATGGCGATGAGCGGGGCGGAGCCAATCGGCTCGATGGGCACCGACACCCCCATCGCGGTCCTGTCCGAGCGACCGCGGCTGCTGTACGACTACTTCTCCCAACTTTTCGCCCAGGTGACGAACCCGCCGCTGGACGCCATCCGAGAGGAGCTCGTCACGTCGCTCCGCTCGACCCTTGGACCGGAGGCAAACCTCTTGGATCCGGGGCCGGCCAACTGTCGCCAGATCACGGTGGAGTCGCCGGTTCTCGACAACGACGAGCTGGCGAAGCTCCTCTATGTCGGCGAGCCTGGTGGTGCCGCGGGTTTCTCCGCTTTCGCCGTCGACGGGCTGTGGCCGGTGTCCGCAGGGAGCCCCGGCCTCAAGGCTGCCATCGACAAGGTCTGCTCGCAGGTGTCGGAAGCGATCGCCCTTGGAACGAACATCATCGTCCTGTCGGATCGACATTCGAGCTCGGAGCTCGCGCCCATCCCTTCGCTCCTCCTTACGGCTGCTGTGCACAACCACCTCGTGAGATCGCGCGAGCGCACACGGGCCGCCCTCGTGGTCGAGAGCGGCGACGCCCGAGAAGTCCATCATCTGGCGCTTCTCATCGGGTACGGCGCCGCGGCCGTCAACCCGTATCTGGCTTTCGACTCCATATCGGAGATGGTCCGCGACGGCGTCGTCGTCGGTTTGACTGAGCGCCAGGCGCTGCACAACTACGTGAAGGCGAGCTCGAAGGGCATCCTCAAGGTGATGTCCAAGATGGGCATCTCGACGAAAGCCTCCTACACCGGCGCGCAGGTGTTCGAGGCCGTGGGCCTCTCCAAGTCCGTGGTCGAGCAGTACTTCACCGGGACACCCTCTCCCCTCGGGGGAATCGGCCTCGAGGAGATCGCCGCCGAGGTCGCAAGGAGGCACGCAGACGCATTCGGCGAAAGAGCTACGGTCCCCGGCAGCGCCGAGCTCGGCGTGGGGGGCGACTATCAGTGGAGACGTGACGGGGAGTACCACCTCTTCAACCCGCGCACGGTTCACAAGCTGCAGCATTCCACGCGCTCTCGTCGTTACGATATCTTCAAGGAGTACACGCGCCTGGTCGACGATCAGGCGACCAGGCTCGCGACGTTGCGCGGCCTGCTCAGATTCCGCACGACAGCAAGGCAACCGATAGCGCTCGATGCAGTCGAGGCTGTCCCGGAGATCCTGCGGCGTTTTTCAACTGGTGCGATGTCGTATGGATCCATATCGTCCGAGGCTCACGAGACCCTTGCCGTCGCCATGAACCGCCTCGGTGCCCGCTCGAACACCGGAGAGGGGGGAGAGGATCCCGATCGATACGTGGCTGATCCCAACGGCGACTCTCGGCGCTCAGCCGTGAAGCAGGTGGCCTCGGGTCGTTTCGGCGTCACGAGCGAGTACCTCGTCAACGCCGACGATCTGCAGATCAAGATCTCCCAGGGCGCGAAGCCGGGGGAGGGGGGACAGCTGCCAGGCCACAAGGTGTACCCGTGGATAGCCCGGACGAGGAACTCGACACCTGGTGTGGGTTTGATCTCTCCGCCACCGCATCACGACATCTACTCGATCGAGGACATCGCACAGCTCATCTACGACCTGAAGAATGCCAACCCGGCCGCGCGGGTGCACGTCAAGCTCGTATCAGAGCTGGGTGTCGGGACGGTGGCCGCAGGCGTCGCGAAAGCCCACGCCGATGTCGTTCTCATCTCCGGTCACGACGGTGGAACCGGTGCTGCTCCCCTCACCTCGCTCAAGCACGCCGGCGTCCCCTGGGAGCTGGGGCTTGCCGAGACCCAGCAGACGCTGCTTCGCAACGGCCTTCGCGATCGCATCGTCGTCCAGGTCGACGGCCAGCTCAAGACCGGGCGCGATGTCGTCATCGCCGCCCTCCTCGGAGCCGAGGAGTTCGGCTTCGCGACCGCACCACTTGTGGTGTCCGGGTGCGTGATGATGCGCGTCTGCCACCTCGACACGTGCCCGGTCGGGATCGCGACCCAGAACCCGGAGCTGCGCAAGCGCTTCAGCGGTCGCCCGGAATTCGTCGAGACCTTCTTCGAGTACATAGCCACCGAAGTCCGCGAGATCCTGGCATCTCTTGGCTTCTCCTCCCTCGGTGATGCGGTCGGACACGTCGAATGCCTGGAGGTCACCGATGCAGTAGAGCAGTACTGGAAGGCCCACAAGCTCGATCTCGGGCCACTGCTCTCACACGGTGCCGGGAGCCGATCACGAGCAGGCTCCGTCTCCCTGAGCTGCACGCGTGGCCAGGACCACGGGCTCGAGAACGCCCTCGATCACCAGCTCATAGCAGCTGCGAAGGACGCGATCACCACGGGCAGGCCGGTGCAGGCCTCGTTTTCCGTGCGCAACATCCACCGAAGCGTCGGCACCATGCTCGGTTATGAGGTGACGAGGCGCTATGGCAGCCGGGGCCTCGAAGATGGCACTATCGACATCACTCTCGCCGGCTCGGCCGGGCAGAGCTTCGGCGCATTCCTGCCACGGGGCATCACGCTCCGGCTCATCGGCGATGCCAACGACTACCTGGGCAAGGGCCTGTCCGGCGGCCGGATCGTCGCGTATCCCCATGCGGCGTCGCCGTCGCCCGCCGAAGAACAGGTGATCGCGGGCAACGTCGTCCTCTACGGAGCGACGGGGGGCGAGGCGATGATACGTGGCCAGGTAGGGGAGCGCTTCTGTGTTCGCAACTCTGGCGCGACTGCCGTCGTCGAGGGAGTCGGCGACCATGCATGTGAGTACATGACGGGAGGGACGGTGCTCGTGCTCGGACCGACAGGTCGCAACTTCGCGGCGGGAATGTCGGGGGGCGTCGCGTACGTCTACGACCCCGATCGCGCCCTCGAGCGTCGCTGCAACCTCGAGATGGTGGCCCTCGAAGAGCTTGACGAGGATGACTGGAGCCTCGTCGTCAACCTTCTCGAGCGCCACCACCGGCTCACGAGCTCCTCTCTCGCGAGCCGCCTGCTCGCGTCCGCGGCAACCACGATGCCGGCCATGATCAAGGTCATGCCGGTCGACTACCGCCGGGTTCTCTCGGCTACGCGCGCAGCTCTTCGATCTGGAGACGCAGTCGACGAGGCGATCATGCAGGCTGCGCATGGCTGATCCGCGGGGATTCCTTCGCATCGGCCGCCTCGGTCCCGATCGTCGGCCCGTTCACCTGCGCATCAAGGACTGGCGTGAGATCTACGAGCCCTTCAGCCCTGGGCAGGTGATCGAGCAGGCGGCGCGGTGCATGGACTGCGGCATCCCGTTCTGCCACGAGGGCTGTCCCCTTGGGAACCTCATCCCGGAGTGGAACGACCTCGTCTACCGAGCAAGGCCCGGCGACGCCGCAGCGCGCCTCGAGGCCACGAACAACTTCCCCGAGTTCACTGGGCGGCTCTGCCCGGCGCCGTGCGAGGGGTCCTGCGTACTTGGCATCAACGACGAGCCGGTGACCATAAAGCAGATGGAGCTCGAGATCGCCAACTGGGCCACGCGACGGCTGGAGCCGAGGGTCGCACGCGCTGTCACTTCTAAGCGGGTGGCGATAGTCGGTTCCGGGCCAGCGGGGCTGGCGGCTGCGCAGCAGCTCACGCGCGCGGGCCACGGAGTCGTCGTCTTCGAGCGAGCCGAACGGGTGGGGGGTCTGTTGCGCTATGGCATACCTGAGTTCAAGATGGAGAAGGCGGTGCTCGATAGGCGCATCGCGCAGATGAGGGCCGAAGGGACCGAGTTTCGGACTCGGACAATGGTAGGCGTCGGCGCCGCCGCGGCCTCCCGAGCCGGCGAGCCCGACAAGCCCGACAAGTCCGGCAAGTCCAGCAATCCCGGTGAGGGCCAGGGCGCCGCGGCGCCCGATGCGACGGTGGTTGCCGCGGCAGATCTGGCTCGCGAGTTCGATGCGGTCGTGCTCGCCTGCGGGGCGACCCGGCCACGAGATCTGCTCGTGCCGGGCCGCACGCTTGACGGCGTCCACTTCGCGATGGAGTACCTGAAACCGTGCAACCAGGTATGCGAAGGAAGCCTGCAGGCGAGCCCCATCACAGCGAACGGCAAGCACGTCGTCATCATCGGAGGCGGTGACACCGGTGCCGACTGCCTCGGCACAGCGCACCGACAGGGTGCCGCCAGCGTTCACCAGCTCGAAATTCTGCCGGCACCACCGTCTTCGCGCGCGGCCGACAACCCCTGGCCGACCTGGCCGGTTATCTTGCGGACATCGGCGGCACATGAAGAAGGGGGCGAGCGAGTATTTGCCGTCACCGCTGTGGAGGTCCTCGGCGTCGCCGACGCGGACCGAGCCGAGACCGCGCCCGGCAACGGTCTTCGCGGCCATGTCCAGGCATTGCGTCTTCAGCGCGTCGCGCAGCGGGTCGTGGACGGGCGGCCCCAGCTGACACCTCTGGAAGGCAGCGAGTACGAGCTGCCGGCCGACCTCGTGCTGCTCGCGATGGGTTTCTCGGGGCCCGAGCGCGACGGAGTCGTCGCGGAGCTCGGTCTCGGTCTCGATGAGCGGGGCAACGTAGCCGTGGGGCCAGAGTTCATGACAAACGTCGAGGCGGTCTTTGCCTGCGGGGACATGGCGCGGGGCCAAAGCCTTATAGTGTGGGCGATCGCCGAGGGACGTTCAGTCGCTGCCGCGGTCGACCGCTATCTCATGGGCACTTCAGCGTTGCCCCAGCCCATAGTCCCCGGGCAGCTGGCCCTGCGCTGAGCCGCCTGGCTCGAGACGCCCGGGAGCCTGGAGTGCTCCCCCCGTCTGGCTCCGGTCGCCGCGAAGGCCGCGCCCGGAGATCCACGACTGCAGGGCCAGCGGCTCCATAGGCCGCGCGATGAAGAAACCCTGCATCGCGTCGCACCCAAGCGCCGTAACCGCCGACTGGCCGATCGCCGAGTCGACACCCTCGGCGATGACGTCGAGGTTCAAGCTGTGACCGAGCTCGACGATCGCCCGCACGATCGCCCCGGCGACAGCGTCGTTGCCCTTGCCAAGCGGAGTGACAAAGGACTTGTCCACCTTCACCGAGGAGACCGGCAGCCGCTGGAGATAGCCGAGCGACGAGTAGCCCGTCCCGAAGTCGTCGAGAGAGAATCGCACGCCTCGCGACGTGAGCGCCTCCAAGGATCGCAGCGCGCCTGCCGGATCTCGCATCACGGCGCTCTCTGTGATCTCGAGCTCGATCGCGGCAGGCGGCAGGCCGGCCCGTGACGTGGCCGAGATGACTGCATCGAGCAGCGCCGGATCGTGAACCGTCCCGGCCGAAAGGTTGACTGCCACCGGTATCGCGTAACCGGCGCGATGCCAGGCGGCGCACTCGGCCAGTGCTCGGAGCAGCACCCAGCTCGTGAGCTCTCGGATGATCCCTGTCTGCTCGGCGAGGGGCACGAAGACGTCGGGGAGCAGAAGGCCCCTCGTCGGGTGCTGCCATCGCACGAGGGCCTCGACGCCGGTGATGCCTCCGTCTGCGCAGCGCACCTTGGGCTGGTAGTCGAGCCGAAGGTGTCCCTGGTCTATCGCTTCTGCAAGCTCGCTCGCAAGCGCAAGGCGGGAGAGACTCGAGCGCTCCAGCTCGTCGCTGTACCGGCGCACTCCCTGGTGCTCGCTCTTGGCTTGGTACATCGCCGCCTCGGCTCGCCTGAGCAGCGCCGGTATTCCGAGCGGAGTGCCTTCGCGGTCGATGTCGGCCGAGGCGATGCCGACACTGCACCGGAGCCGAAGATTGACGCCACCGACCTCGATGGACTCGCCAAGGGTAGAGAGGATGTTGGCGGCCAGCCTGTCTTCGTCGTTGCGTGCCGACAGGCTCTCGTCCTCGGGCACGCCCGCGCGCGCGACCAGGGCGAACTCGTCCCCCCCGAGGCGGGCAACCAGCTCGATCGGCTCACCGAGGCGCTCCAGCCTTCGCGAGACCTCTAGCAGGACGACATCGCCGACCGCATGGCCGAGGGTGTCGTTGATCTCCTTGAAACGGTCAATGTCAAGGACGAAGACGGTTCTCTCCGCGCCACTCATGGCTGTCAGGCTCGGACTGCCGGCATTAGCGACATTGACGTGATCGGCCAGCACCAGACGGTTGGGTAGACCCGTCAGTGGATCCCTCAGGGCCTGCTGGCGGATCGCGTCCTCGGCGCGGCTACGCGCTCTTGCCGCTGCGAGCACGTTCGCCACCGCCTCGACAAAATTGACGTCGTCGGAGGCGAACGCTTGCCTTTGGCCCGAGCTGACTCCGATGACACCGACTGGCATGTCGGCACCGGGAATCGGAACCTCCACGAGCGAGACTGCCCCGGCACTCGTCCACAGCTCGGGCACCTCGAACCGCTGCTCCGTCGAGAGGTCGTCGGACACAACCGTCTGCTGGGTGACAAGAGCAAAACTCGCCGGGGACGACGTCGGGTCGGCGGAGAGAAGCTCACCTGAAGCGTCACTCTCGCCGTTGGTTGCCGAAAGCGTGATGAAGTCGGCATCGGGCAGCGCATCGAAGACGTGGACGAAGTCAGCACTCGACTGCGCCACCAGGACCTTCACAGCATCTGCGACGAGGTCCGGGTAGTCGAGGCCCGCGAGCGCCCAGCGTCCGAGATCGGCCAGCGCACCCGGGCGCTCTGTCCGTTGGCTCACGGCTGCCGGCGGCACGACGTAATCGTCGGTGACGTCTCGAAGGGTCAGGACCAGTCCGGCTACTGCATCGTCGTCGAGGCGGTTGTCGGTGACCGAGCGGACAGAGCGGTAGCTCCCGTCGGCATGGCGTAAGCGAAACTCGCTCGCCTCCTGCGTCCCCGGACGCCTTTTCGCGTCCTCGATCTCATTCCGGCAGCGGTCGCGGTCCTCTGGGTGGACCAGCGACAAGATGTCGATGCCGTCACCTGTCCGCCATTGATAGCCGAGCATCCTCTCGGTCGCGGGGTTTGCGTACTGGAGCTTGCCCTCGGCCGAGATCACGAGGACGACATCGCCAATCTGCGCGACCAGGGCCGCCTGCCGGCGAGCTGCGGAGACGACGGCCTGCTCGGCAGTCACGCGGGCGGAGGCATCGACGAATACGGCGGCAAAGCCGGGGGAACGGCCATCACCGCCTCCGAGAGGAGTCGCCCAGGCCTCGAGAGTGAGCGCGCCGAATCTGACCTGCGCAGCCCGGACGTGCTCTCCGCCTAGGGCCCTCGACGCGAGATCAGTGAGGTCCCGGTGGTCACGAAACAGGTCAAGAAATCGCTCGCCGACAACTGGACCCCTGCCTCGGTAAAGCTCGGAGCGGAGACCCCCTTCCATCTCAAGGATCGTGCCCGCACCATCGCAGGCCACTACCAGCACAGCGCCGACATCCGACAGCAGCGAGACAACACCCGCGCTATACCGGCTCCGATCCACGAGCTCTCGATCCGGGTCGGAATCGGTTCGAGTCGCTGGGTTGCCTGAGATCGGCAGGCCGTCGGAGGCCGGCCGCGCCCCAGGAGCCGGTGGGCTCTCGGGGGCCTGTCGGTTCTCGGGCGCAGGTGGGCCCTCGAGAGCCTGCGCCAAGCGGTCCGCGAGCAGCTCGAGCTGTGCTACCTGAGCACGGGCCAAGCCGGGGAGGGAAGACTCTGTCAAGAGAGCAATCAGGCCGGGAGTGGTGTCGCGCACCCTGAGAGCGATGATCGTGAGAGCAGCCGGGCCAAGGCGCGTGAGCGGCTCCCAAGCCTGCTGGTCTTGCCACCCAGTCAGATCTCCCCACCTCACCGGGTCGATGGTGTACGGCCCGGGTGAAAGCATCGCGGTTGCAAAATGCGGATCGCCCACGCTGTGGCGCGCTCGCGCGAGCGCGCCGGCGATCACGGCCAGCCGGTTCGGATCCGCGTCGCAAGCCGCATTCAGAAGCAGCTCACGGCCGGTCTCATCGATCATCCACAGCAAGCAAGCTCCCGCGAGGGACTCGCCTGTTCCCGCCGCGGCCCGCGCGAACGGCTCGCTCGGCCCGTGCACGCCGCCGAGCGATGAGCGAGTGCGCACGAGCAGAGACGCGAGGGCTGCCGACGCACCAGTGTCCGCGCGCGACCAGACCGCGGAGGGCATGTGCCTCGCGAGATCTCCCGCCGCGTACCCCTCATGCCCCGGTGTCATCAGTGACAACAGCCTACCTGGGGTCTCGTCATAGGTCTGGACTCAACGATCTTCGCACGACGCGTGAGTGCTGCGTCACATAAGGTGATATGAGAATCGGCGGCGCCGCGTCGGCGGTAGATGCCGGTGCAGGCGCTCGGTCTAGTGTTGCCGCGAGTCCCCCCGGAGCTTCGAGGAGGTCAAAGTGCAAAGCACCATGCAGGAAGCCCCTCTACTCGTCCGCGAGATCCTTCGGCACGGCAAGCAGGTGCACGGCAGGAGCGAGGTCGCGACCTACGACGGAAGTTCCTTCCGGCGAGGGAGCTTCTCCGAGGTGGCGCTCAACGCCGAGCGGCTCGCGTCCGGCCTCGCCTCGCTCGGCATCGGCAACGGCGATCGGGTCGGTACCTTCTGCTTCAACCACCAAGAGCATCTCGAGGCATACCTGGCCATTCCGTCCATGGGTGCCGTTCTTCACACCCTTAACGTGAGGCTCTTTCCTGAACAGCTGCGCTATGTGATCGATCATGCAGGCGATCGCGTCATCATCTGCGACGCCACCCTCGCACCCGCTCTCAGCCGGGTCCTAGACGAGTGCCCAAGCGTCGAGCAGGTAGTCGTCGTGGGAGAAGGAGATACCTCCTGCCTCGGGGCGACCATGTCGTATGAGGAGCTGCTCGAGCGGGGTGAGCCGCGTTACGACTGGCCCGTGCTCGACGAGCGCCAGGCAGCAGGGATGTGCTACACGAGCGGCACCACCGGCAACCCGAAGGGTGTCGCCTACAGCCACCGCTCGACGTACCTCCACTCGCTCGCCAGCACTTCGACGGCGACGATTGGCATCTCGAGCTCGGACCGGGCCCTTGTGGTCGTGCCTCAGTTCCATGCCAACGCCTGGGGACTCCCTTACGCAGCATGGCTGGCAGGGGCCGATCTCATCATGCCGCGCCAATTTCTCCAGGCTGAGCCGCTCGTTCGGATTATCGAGGCGGAGAGGCCCACGGTGGCCGCCGCGGTGCCGACCATCTGGAACGAGGTGCTGCGCTACGCCCAGGCCCACGGCTCGGATCTCTCATCTTTCAGGACGATTGTCTGCGGTGGCGCCGCGGTGCCGGAGTCTCTCATGCGTGCATTCGACGAGCTCTACGGGGTTCCGGTCATCCAGGCCTGGGGCATGACCGAGACGAGCCCACTTGGCGCAGTCGCCGTGCCCCCTCGCGGCGCGACCGGGGAGGAAGCGTGGACATACCGCCGGAAGACGGGCCGTGTCGTCTTCGGCGTCGAGGCACGTGTCGTGGACATCCAGGGCAACGTCGCCGCTCGAGATGGCAGCACCATCGGCGAGTTCGAGGTGCGTGGGCCCTGGGTGACTGGCTCCTACTTCGCAGATACGAGCACGGATCGCTTCCATGACGGCTGGCTGAGGACAGGCGACGTGGGCACGCTCGACGCCCTTGGCTATCTCGACATCACCGACCGGACCAAGGACGTCATAAAGACCGGTGGCGAGTGGATCTCCTCGGTCGAGCTCGAGAACGCCCTCATGGCTCACCCCGATGTCTTCGAGGCGGCCGTCGTCGCTGTCCCCGACGCGCGGTGGGACGAGCGACCGCTCGCCTGTGTTGTGCTCAACGAGGGTGCTGACATCTCGCCGAGCGAGCTGGAGGGCTTCCTGGAAGGTCGTGTCGCTCGCTTCTGGGTTCCAGACCGCTGGTCCTTCATCGACGAGGTTCCGAAGACGAGCGTCGGGAAGTTCGACAAGAAGGTCCTGAGGGCCCGTTATGCCGAAGGCAACCTCGACGTGGTGTCGACGGACCGTCCGCAGGATCGAAGCTGAGGGCTCGGGGGAACAGTGGCTGTCACTGATCGCCTCCGTGAGCTGGCGGGGGAGCTTGAGCAGATCGACGATCGACTGGCTGAGCACGCGATGGACCTGCTGCGCGACGCGCTGCGAGATGGTTCCACCTCTGCAGCAGCTGCCGCGACCCAACGGGAGCGCCTCGTCAATCGCGCGCGGTCCTCTGTCGCCAAGGCGGCCCGGCTGCTCGAACAGGCCGCTGCCGCCGGCGGCGGTGACGGCTCGTCCGCCGGCGAGAGCGACTGAAGCGCTTGCCTAGAGGGCCCCGACATTGCCCGTACAGCGATTGAGAGTGTCGATGAGCTCCCGCAATCGGCCCTGGTGGCGGAGATCGAGCTCGAGAGCGATTCTCGGAAGCTCGAGGTACTCGTGATCCGATCTCTCCGGTCCGAGCGGCTCGGTGATCCAGATCCCCTTCGTCGAGCAGACGTCGGAGAAGCTCTCGTTGAGCATCTCCAGCTCAGCCGGGCTCGGCGCCGTCCGGAGGCGTACGACCATGGTAGGACCGACAAAGCGTCGTGAGTGGTAATTGCGGTAGAAGCCGAGTATCTCCTGCACGGCCGCCTCTACGTCATCGGTGATCCGGTAGAACGCGGAATCGGTCGTACTCGCGAGGCCGCGACGTATGACTTCACCCCCTACGAAGGCCTCCCAGGCCTCCCAGTAGGGCTCACCGGGGATATCGAGCAGGACGATAGGAGCCGGCTCGGCCTTGCCCGTTTGTAGCAAGGTGAGCAGCTCGAAGCACTCGTCAAGGGTTCCGAACCCGCCAGGCAGGACCGCGAACGCGGCCGACTCTTTCATGAGCATCAGCTTGCGAGTGAAGAAGTACTTCATCTCGACGAGACGTCCCTCGGCCGCTAACTCCGGGTGAGACACCGATTCGAACGGCAGCCGGATATCGACCCCGAGCGACATCTCGGGACCGGCTCCTTCGTGGCCGGCTGCCATTATTCCCGGGCCGGCTCCGGTGACTATGAGCCAGCCCTCCGAGGCAAGACGCGAAGCGAGCTCCTTGGCCTGCGCGTAGAGCGGATCCGATCCATGGGTACGCGCAGATCCGAACATTGTGAGCTTGGGAATGCCTCGAAACGGGGCGAAGAGGTGGAAGGCCCGCCCCATCTCCGCCAGAGCCGCCGTCGCGATCTTGAGATCGAGGCGGCTTGGCACCCCATCGCTCAGCTCGAGGGCGGCCTCGAGCAGCTCTCGCAGCAGATCCCTGTTGCCCTGTGCCCCGGCTTGATCGAGGAGCTCCCCGACGAGACGCTCGGAATCACCGGCGGGCGACACCGAGCCCATCAGACCTGCGCGCTCGCGACGCGGCCGTACAACGTCGTGCGCTGCTCCAGGGGACGACCGAGTGGTTCGACGATGTCCAAGAAACCCTCCCGATCCATCATCTGACCGTGTGATGCCCCGGCCGCCCTCGAGATGTTCTCGTCTATGAGGGTGCCACCGAGGTCGTTGCAGCCGGCCTGCAACAGCTGGCGCGCTCCAGCGACTCCCATCTTCACCCAGCTCGCCTGCACGTTGTCGATGGCACCTCGATAGGCGATGCGACCCACGGCGTGCATGAGAAGTGCCTCGCGGAAGGTGGGCCCTCGGCGGGCCCGACGCCGCAGGTAGAGAGGGGCAGCCATATGAACGAAAGGAAGGGGCACGAACTCTGTGAACCCGTGGGTCACGAGCTGAAGGTCTCGGGTGCGCACTAGGTGGCGAGCCCATGATGCCGGAGACTCGACTGCACCGAACATGATCGTCACGTTGGAGAAGAGACCCACTTCGTGGGCGATGCGGTGAATCTCGAGCCATCGGTCAGTGCCGATCTTGTCAGGGCACAGCACGGCCCGGATCTCGTCGTCGAGTATCTCGGCAGCTGTGCCGGGCAAGGTCTTCAGTCCGGCGGCCTTCAGGCGGCGCAGGTAGCTCTCGACGTCCTCGCCGAGGCGACGGGCACCCTCGTGCACCTCGAGCGCCGTGAAGGCGTGGATGTGGATCTTCTCCGATGCGGCGCGTACCGCATCAAGTACCTCCAGGTAGTAGCTGCCGTCGAAGCTCGGGTGGATGCCACCTTGCAGGCAGACTTCGGTCGCGCCGAGGCTCTCCGCCTCTGCGACGCGCTCGGTGATGTCGGCGAGATCGAGCAAGTAGGGCGCTCCCCGCAGGTTGAGCGAGAGAGGCCCCTTCGAGAAGGCGCAGAAGCGGCACTTGAACGTGCACACGTTGGTGTAGTTGATATTTCGGTTGGCAACGAATGTGACTACGTCGCCCACCGCCTCGCGCCGGAGCTGATCGGCGACCTCGGCGACAGAGCGCACCTCACTGCCACGGGCAGAGAAGAGCGTGACGATCTCCTCCTCGCCCACCTCGTCGCCGGACAGCACGCCCGCGAGCACCGCTGCGACAGGAGACCGTCGCCGGCCCGCGGGCCGGCCGCGCGAGATGACGAGCGCCGAATAGCCGAGAAGCATGGGTGGCGGTGCATCTGCTCCCGCGGACCAGTCGCAGTCGCGCGCAAGGCCCTCGGCGTCGGAGCGGTCGAGAACGCTGAACCGCATGGACTCGTCGAGCCACTTCACTGGCTCACCCGCCCACCTCGGATGCAGCGCAAGTCGAGGGGCGAGCTCGTGACCGTGCTCGTTCGTCACCGCCTCCAGGCTCTGAAGCGTCGGCCAGGCCCGCTCGGGATTGACGTGATCAGCCGTAACTGGTGAGACACCCCCCCAATCATCGATACCGGCCGCAAGGAGAGCAGAGAAGTCTTCTGTCAGGTTGGGTGGCGCCTGGATGTGGACCTCCGGCGGGAGGAGGATCCGTGCCACGGCGACGGCCCAGAGGTGCTCGTCGGACGGACAGGGCGCGCTGAGGTGCATAGCAGTGCCGGCTTTCGGCAGGAAGTTCTGCACTATCACCTCTTGCACGTGGCCGTAGGTCTGGTGCAAGTCGGCGATAGCCCGCAGGGCCATGATGCGGTCCTCGCGCGAATCTCCGATCCCGACGAGGATCCCCGTTGTGAAGGGTATACGCAGCCGGCCGGCTGCCTCCAAGGTCGCCAGTCGCCGCTGCGGCGTCTTGTCGGGCGAGCCCCGGTGGCAGGCCAGGTGCGGGTTCAGGGACTCGACCATCATCCCCTGGCTCGCGGTCACCGGCCGCAGCATCGCGAGCTCCGACTCGGACAGGGCACCCGCGTTCGTGTGGGGGAGCAGGCCCGTCTCGTCGCGCACGATCCGGGCGGCTTCCGCGAGGTATTCGATCGTGGAGGAGAAGCCCGCGGCCTGCAGCCAGCTGCCCGCCGCCGGATAGCGGTCCTCGGGTCTCTCCCCTAGGGTGAAAAGGGCCTCGTGGCAGCCCGCCGCCGCGGCGTCGCGCGCGAGGGCGAGAACCGCCTCCAGATCGAGGTAGGGAGCAGATATCCTGGCCGGAGGCTTGGAGAAAGTGCAGTACCCGCAACGGTCGCGGCAGAGCATGGTGAGCGGGATGAAAACCTTCGGTGAGAAGGTCACTCTCGTGCCGTACGCGGCGTCACGAATGCGCCTCGCCTCGCCCATGAGCTCTTCCAGCGGGGTTCTGAGCAGATCGGCGTCGCTTTGGGCGCAGCTTCGAGGTACGGAAAAGGAAGCGGTCACGAGGATACCCTACGGCGCTTTTCGCCGGTCGAACTAGTCTGACCCGATGCAAAGGCAGCGAGTCGAGCTGTCCGGCGGTCGCCCGTACCCTCTCGGCGCGACTTACGACGGTATCGGCACGAACTTCTCTGTGTTCTCCGGGCTCGCCGAGCAGGTGGAGGTATGCCTGTTCGACGAGTGGGGGCGGGAGACCCGGTTCCTCCTCCCCGAGGAGACCGCTCACGTGCGCCACGGATATATGGCGGGCGTCGGTCCGGGTCAGCGCTACGGCTTCAGGGTGCACGGCCCGTGGCGGCCCGCGCAGGGCCAGCGGTGCAACTCCGGCAAGCTTCTCCTCGATCCTTACGGCAAAGCTGTCGAAGGCGGCGTGAAATGGAACCGCTCGCTCTATGGGCACCAGCACGCGGACGAGATGCGAATCAGTCGAGCCGACAGTGCCGCCTCGATGCCGAAGAACGTCGTGATCAGCCCGTACTTTGACTGGGGCAACGACCGCCCGCCGGAGACCCCCTGGTACAAGACAGTGGTCTATGAGTTGCACGTGAAGGGTTTCACTGCATTGCACCCGGCAGTACCTCCACAGATCCGCGGCACCTACGCGGGGCTTTCCACCGGGGCAGTTCTCGAGCACCTCCTCTCGCTCGGCGTGACAGCGGTGGAGCTGCAACCCGTTCACCAGTTCGTCCACGACGCCCATCTCGTCGAGCGGGGGCTGCGCAACTACTGGGGTTACAACTCGATCTGCTATCTCGCTCCGCACAACGAGTACTCCGCGGCAGGGGAGCTGGGCCAGCAGGTCCAGGAGTTCAAGCAGCTCGTGAAGACCATGCACTCTGCGGGGATCGAAGTGCTCCTCGACGTCGTCTACAACCACACTGCAGAGGGAAATCACTCCGGCCCCACCCTGTCGTTCAAGGGCATCGACAACCCGGCCTACTACCGGTTGGATCCACACGACCTCCGCCGCTATGTCGACTACACCGGCACGGGCAATACGCTAAATGTTCGGCACCCCCACGTCTTGCAGCTGCTGATGGACAGCTTGCGCTACTGGGTGACAGAGATGCACGTCGACGGATTCCGCTTCGACCTCGCGGCCACGCTCGCACGGACGCTTCACGAGGTGGACCGCCTCTCCGCCTTCTTCGACATCATTCAGCAAGATCCGGTGATCAGCCAGGTGAAGCTCATCGCCGAGCCGTGGGACGTAGGTGAAGGCGGGTACCAGGTAGGCAACTTTCCGTCGTTGTGGTCGGAATGGAATGGCAAGTACCGAGACTGCGTCCGCGACTACTGGCGAGGCCGGGACCAGAAGCTTCCCGAGCTCGCGTCCCGCCTGACGGGCAGCTCTGACCTCTACGAGCACACCGGTCGGAAGCCCTGGGCCAGCATCAACTTCGTCACCTGCCACGACGGCTTCACCCTCGCAGATCTCGTCAGCTACGAGCAGAAGCACAATGAGGCCAACCTCGAGGACAACCGTGACGGCACCGACGACAACCGCTCCTGGAACTGTGGAGTCGAGGGTCCCAGCGAAGATGCCGAGGTGCGCACGATCCGCCGGCGCCAGCAGCGCAACTTTTACGTGACACTGCTGTTGTCTCAGGGCGTACCCATGATCCTTGCCGGAGACGAGATCGGCCGCACCCAGTCCGGCAACAACAACGCTTACTGTCAGGACAACGAGATCTCCTGGATCGACTGGAGCCACGGCGATCGGGATCTTCTCGACTTCGTGCGGCGAGTCGCCGCCCTGCGCCACCGCCACCCGGTGTTCCGGCGGCGCCGGTGGTTCCAGGGCAAGCCGCTGCACGGCGCCGGCGCGAGCGATATCGCCTGGTTCTCTCCGAGCGGCGAGGAGATGTCGGAAGCCGACTGGAACGTGAGCTTCGCCCGCTGCGTCGGGGTCTTCCTCAACGGCGGCGGAGCCGACGTGAGCAGCCCGCACGGCGACGAGCGAGATCGTGGGGGGGGGCCGTCCGATAGCTTCTTCCTGGTCCTCAACGCGTTCTGGGGAAGCCTGGAATTCATTGTGCCCGACGGCCGCTTCGCCGAGTCATGGATCCCGGTGATCGACACCTCTCGTGACAGCGATCCGTTCTTCTCCGAGCCTGGATCGAGCTCACCGCTCGGCGCGGGCGACCACCTGCGCGTCGGGGCACGCTCGGTCGTGCTGCTCGCCCACAGACCGCTCCCCTTGGGCGGTCCAGGTCCTTATCGCCACTGATCCGGCCAGCGCGGGCTGCTCGGCCCCGCCACTGTCTCTTGTCCGAGCAGGATGGCCCCCAGGGGTGGCAGCCTCAGCTCGATGCTCTGGGGGTACCCGTGGAAGGGCAGGGGCTCGGCCTCGGTCCCGCCCGGGTTGCCGCTTCCACTTCCGCCGTACTCGATCGCGTCCGTGTTGCAGAGCTCCAGCCAACTGCCCGCTCGCGGAACCCCGATGCGGTACTGCTCGCGTACCACCGGAGTCAAGTTGAACACTGCCACCGCATCGCGGGCGGGCTGTGAGCCGGTCTCGGGAGCCGAGCGGCACCATGCCAGAACGTCGTTGGCGCGGTCGTCGGCGATGATCCAGCGAAACCCAGTCGGCTCGAAGTCTCCGTGCAGAGCTTCAAGCTCGCGATAGAGGTGGTTGAGGTCAGCTACAAGATGAGCGATGGCCGCGTGATCGGGATGGTCGAGCAGGCTCCATTCGAGCTCGCCCTCATGGCTCCACTCCCTCCAGGTCGCGAGCTCGTCGCCCATGAAGAGGAGCTTCTTGCCCGGCGCAAGCCACTGAAGCGCAAAGAGAAGCCGGAGGTTGGCTCGTCTCTGCCAGTCATCGCCAGGCATCTTGGTCGCGAGCGAGCCCTTGCCGTGGACTACCTCGTCATGGGACAGCGGCAGCACGAAGTGCTCGCTGAACGCGTACAGACCCCTGAAGGTGAGCTCGTCATAGTGGTACTTGCGGTGGACAGGATCCCGCTCGAGATGCTTCAAGGTGTCGTGCATCCACCCCATGTCCCACTTCATCGAGTAGCCGAGGCCACCGGTTGCTGTCTCCATGGACACCCCCGGCCAGGACGTCGACTCCTCTGCGATCATCACCGCACCAGGGAACCTCTCCCGGCATGACTCGTTGCAGACCTGGATGAAGGAGACTGCGTCGAAGTTCTCGCGCCCGCCGTAGCGGTTGGCGACCCACTCGCCCTCGGCACGTGAGTAGTCGAGATAGAGCATGGACGCGACTGCATCGACTCTCAGCCCATCCGCGTGATAGCGGTCCAGCCAGAACCACGCGCTCGAGACGAGGAAGGACCGGACCTCGTGACGCGAGTAATTGAACTCGTAGCTGCCCCAGTCAGGGTGGATACGGAGCCGTGGATCCTCGTGCTCGTACAGGTGTGTCCCGTCGAACTCGCCAAGAGCGAAGGCGTCCGTGGCAAAGTGGGAGGGCACCCAGTCAAGAATGACGCCTATCCCGCGCTGGTGGAGGTGGTCTATCAACCCCATGAGGCCAGTTGGATGGCCGAAGCGCGCGGTTGGAGCGAAGTAGCTGCTCGTCTGGTAGCCCCACGATCCGTAATACGGGTGCTCCATTACCGGAAGCAGCTCGACATGGGTGAACCCATGCTGGATCACGTGCTCGGCCAGCGGCTCCGCAAGCTCCAGGTAGGTGAGGAAGGCGCCGTCGCGGTTACGTCGCCACGATCCCAGGTGGACCTCGTAGATCGACACAGGTGCGCCAGCGACGTCCAGCTCGGCGCGCGCCGTCATCCATTGCCGGTCAGCCCACTCGTAGCTCAGGTCCGTGAGCACCGAGGCACTGCGCGGCGGGATCTCGGCTCCAAAGGCGAGAGGATCGGCTTTGTCCCGCGAAAAAGCGCCGCGCGCTGCGATGGCGTACTTGTAGGTCATCCCGACTTGCATTCCGGGCACGTCGCCGGCCCATACGCCGGAGCTGCCTTGCGGGTGAAGGACATCGACTCCTGCCGTCCAGCCGTTCCCGTCGTGCACCACAGACACCGACTCGGCATTCGGTGCCCAGACCGAGAAGCGAGCCCCACCGGCAATAACGTGGCCACCCAGATGGTCATAGAGCTGGAACTGGCGACCCTCGTTGAACAGGTAGAGGGCATCGCAGTCGACGAGCGAACCGGCCCGCGCCGAAGATCCTCCCTCCTGCGCCGGTGTCGTCACCTGGCCACCTTCTCCGTGTCGGCCCCTCCGACGGACTCTACCGCGCGGCTTCGGGCAGCTCGACGCGCTCTGTCCAGGCGCCAGAGCGGCTCGAGCACGGCAGTTCGGGTCTCTATCACCTCGAGCGGCTCGGCCATGAGGCGGGAGAAGTTCGCGCGCCCGTCCACCGTCCCCGGTACGTTCTGGGGCTCGCGCTCACCGAGGAGATCTTCTAACGCGACGATCACGAGAGCGGCCTCGGACTGTCCCAGCTCTTCGAGGACGGCTGAGTGCAGCACCTCGGGATCGTCGCCCTCGGGACCGGAGCCGCCGAGACGGGCCGAGATCGTTCGCCGTGCCAATGCGCGCTCGTGCAACGCGGACGCAGCCGCATCCTCGTCGAGGAGCCCGAGCTCGACACGCTCGCGTATGTCATCTCCCTCGAGAAACCCGGCGAAGGTCGCGGTGTCGTGAGTGTCGACGAGAGCACACGAACCTGCCCGCGGGAGCAAAGGCGTCCCAGGGCTCTCCTCCAGGTCGAAGATCGCGACGCTCATTCCGGCAATGCCATGGTCGTCGATCGTGCGGCGCAAGGACGGGTCGACGGTACCGAGGTCCTCACCGATTAGCGCCGCGTCCCGGCGCCAGGCCTCGAGACAGGCCAACGCGATCATCTCGTCAGTCTGGTAGCTCACATAGGTCCCCTCACAGGCTCTGAGACCCGCGGGAATCCACCAGAGCCGCTGGAAGCCGAGGACATGGTCTATTCGCACCGCCCCGGCATGCCTGAGCAAATGCCGCAATGAAGCGCGCACGACGGGGTAGCCCGCCCGGCGCTCGGCCTCGGGGTCAAGGGGGAGAAAACCCCACTCCTGCCCCTCGCTGAAAAAGCGGTCCGGGGGGGCGCCGACGGTAACGGTCCCGGCACCTCGACTCCCCCCTGAGCTCCCTGCGAAGGAAGATGGGTATGCCCAGGTGTCGTAGCCGTCGGGACGGCAGCCGATCGGCAAGTCGAGCATGAGTCGGCAGCCGGTCGACGCCATCGATGTCGCCGCCCGTGCGATCTGGGAGTCCGTCAGCCACTGCGCGCACACATGGAGGTCCACCTCACTCGGTGCGACGTCTCGGCCGGGCTCGATGCGTCCCGCCGCCCACTTTCTTGGCCAGCGGTCGCGGTCAAGTCCCCTCTCGGCCACTGCCGCGCGAAATGCCCCGTAGCGGGACACGTCGGGGCGGTCCCGCAGGAACTCCTCGAACTCCGCCTTCCTGGGACCATCTGCCGGATGCGCCGTCGCGAGCAGCCGCTCGATGGCCCGCTGCACCCGGGCGGCCGCGCCAGGCAGGTCGGCATGTACCCTGGCACCTCTAGTCGATCCCCGTGCCGACCCCGGTGCCGATCTCCCGCCCGCCTTCGAGCTCCGAGCTGTGGGGGGCGCGACAGCCGTGCTCGCACAGCCGGCCCCGGAGCCGGGCAGCCCGTAGCCCGAAACGTCGAGATAAGCCTCGTTCCACCACATGCGTGACAAGGGAGAGTACGGACTGCTGGCGGACTCCGAGGAGTCGACGCCGAAAGGGGCGGCAAGAAGCGGCAGGGTCGACATATAGCTGGCGCCCAGTCCGCCGGCGAACTTGCCGAGGCGTGAGAGACAGCTCAGATCGCCGACGTGGTCAAGGCTCTGCTCCCAGAGGGAATATGTGGGTGCGAAGACGCCCCAGGAGGCCGGCTCGAGAGGCCTCGGGCGCGACGGCGCCGATATCACGAACATCACAACCTCCCCGACACGTGCGTGATGGACCCCGTAGGGCAGCGATCGCTCCTGCCGCCCCGAATCGCTGGAGAGAAGTCCCGTCGCGTCCAAGCCATTCTCCAGCTCGAGGCTGGGGGCTTGAGCACGCCCGGTGGCAACCTCGCGTAGGCGGCTCCGGACCGTCGCGTCCAGGCGGCCGTCCCAGGCGACAGTCGCGCTCGGCAGCACGGCGGGCGAGCCAGCTCGACGGGCGAGACATTGCTCGGCGTCGGCAGGCCGCTCGATCGGCTCGCCAAGAGCCGAAAGTACCGCGACGAGCGTCTCGGGAGATACCGTCCTTTGCCTCCCGAGACCGTCGGTGTATGACACTGCAACTCCGCGCGCCGCGGCCAGCAGATGGAGAGGAGTCCGAGACTTCGACGCCTTCAAGAAGTCCGCGCCTCACGGTCGAGCTCCAACAGCCACCTCAGACTGAGCATTGCGACGTGAGCCCAGTCAGGTCGGTTCGAAAGCTCGTATCGGAGCTCGTAGAGCGCCTTGTCGATCAGATGAGCGCGCAGGTCGATGGCGAGCTCCTCCTCGCTCGGAAGCAGGCCCGCCGCCCGTGCCACCGGGATATAGCCTCCGAGATAGGCGATCGAGTTCCAATAGGCCCAGCGTGTCGCGGCACGCTGGTAGTGCTCAAGCTCGGCGCTCGACTCCGTCTCGAGCACGCCGCGGGCCACAAGATCGTCGACTGCGCTGTAGGCGACGTACTGGTAGGAGCGGAGCATGCCGGCTACATCTCTCATTGGCGACCTCTTGAGGCGCCTCTCGCCAAGGCTGCGGTCCGGCTCACCCTCGAAGTCGACGAAGATGTAGTCGCGGCCGGTGAAGAGAACCTGACCCAGGTGCAGATCACCGTGGACGCGGATCCGCCACCCGGTTCTCACGTCCAGCAAGCCAAGAAAGGCCTCGAGCATCTCGTCCTCGGAGTCCGTCACCTCCCTGGCGAGCGCCTGGTCCCGGGGGGTCATCGCGCGTGCTCTTTGACGCGTAAGTGCGAGAGTGCGCCGTGCGGCAGTGCGCATCGATTGATAGAGAGAGCGCTGCGACATGGCCGAGACAAGCTCGGGGTCGAACTCGTGAGACGAGACACCGCGCGCCCCGCGCGCGGTGAGAGCCAGGTGGAGCTCTCCGGTGCGCCGACCGAGCAGGTCGGCCGCGCCAAGCTGGTCCGACATGACAGCTTCGACCGAGTCCGGGATGCTCCCTGCGGCAAGACCTCCGATCCATCCGCCATGGCGCGGAGGAGGCAGTGGCTGCTCGGACGCGCCGGCGAAGCTCGGAACATATGCCTCGAGGAAGGAGCCGGCTGCGCGCAAGGTGCTCGCCCACGCATCAGACTCGTGGGTAACGAACTCGTGGATGGCTGCGACAAGGTAGGTGTGCCCGTCGGAGCCCACCAGATCGACCGAGCCGAGCAGCCGCGCGGCTCCTGCGCTCGCACCAGCGGACGCGAGCAGCCGCCCGAGCTCGACCTCAGGGTGGAGCCCGCTCTCGAGGCGTCTGATCGACTTCACGATGCAACGGTGGTCCTCGGCGTCGCCTATCACGACCGAGGAGTTTGACTGCTCGGTGGCCATGAGGCGGGCCGATGACCTCGCACCGGTCGGAACGCGGGTGAGCAGCGCCGCGGTCTCGGGAACGACCGAGGTCACGAGGTGGGCTCCGGTGCCTTCCCCGCGACCCCTCCTGCTCCCCAGAAGTGCGACGAGGGCCTTGCCGAACGCAGGTTCGTAGTGCGCGTCTATCAGCAGGCCTGGAGGGCCGACCGGTGTGCCGATCATCGTGAAGAGGCCCTCTGGATGGTCGCGGACGAGAGAATCTGCAGCCTCGCCTTGCACGAAGGTGATGGGCACGAGGTACCGCTCAGGCTCCGACTCGAGGTACTCGACGTTCACCATGAGCAGCTGCGCTCGGTCAGCAGAGGAAGCCTGCAGGGGCACCGTCACGTGGTCGAGGATCGTCACCTGCGCAATGCGGCGCCCTTTGCCCGCGAACCACCTGCGGGTGCGCAGCACAGCCGGCAACATCGACTCGAGCTTGCGTTTCTCCTCGGTCTCGACGAGTCGCCACCACGCTGCGGTGGTCTGCAGAGCTGGCAGAGAAACGGTCCCGGTGTGCAGGTCAGCGGTCGGATCGCCGAGCGACAGCCAGTAGAAAGAGTGCGGGCCCAGCGTCACGAGGTAGGGGAGGTCGCCGATCATCGGAAAGCTCGTCTGGCCGAAGAGCTCCCGGGGCGTCACCCCGCGGTGAGCCGCCAGGTCGAGCTCGACATACTGGGCAAAGCGTGACAGGTTCGCCACGACCAGGACCTCTTCATGCTCATCGGCTCGCACGAACGACAGCACGCGTGGGTTCTCGGATTGCACGAACTCCATGCGGCCACGCCCGAAGACTGGGTGACGCTTGCGCAGCGCGACCAGCCGTCGGATCCACCGCAGCAGGGAGTCCGGGTTGTCGGACTGGGCCTCGACATTGACCGACTCGTAGTGGCACTGCGGGTCGGTGTTGACGGGAAGGAAGAGGCGCTGGGGGTTGGCCGTCGAGAAGCCGGCATTGCGGTCGGCATTCCACTGCATCGGCGTGCGCACGCTGTTGCGATCCCCGAGGTAGACGTTGTCGCCCATGCCGATCTCGTCGCCGTAGTAGAGGACCGGCGTTCCGGGAAGCGACATCAAAAGACCGTGCATCAGCTCGATCTTCTGCCTGTGGAACTGCAGCAAGGGGGCGAGCCGGCGTCGGATGCCAAGGTTGATTCTCATCACCGGGTCGCTCGCGTAGGAGCGGTACATGTAGTCGCGCTCCTCGTCGGTGACCATCTCGAGGGTCAATTCGTCATGGTTGCGGAGGAACACGGCCCACTGGCAGCTCGGCGGGATGTCCGGCGTCTGCTGCATGATGTCGATTATCGGAAACCGGTCCTCCATTCGCAGCCCCATGAAGAGACGTGGCATGACCGGAAAGTGAAACGCCATATGACACTCGTCACCCTTGCCGAAGTAGGCCGAGGCATCGTCTGGCCACTGGTTCGCTTCGGCGAGCAGCATGCGCCCGGGAAACCGCTCGTCCATGTGCCGGCGGAGCACACGCAGGAAAGCGTGAGTCTCGGGGAGGTTCTCGCAGTCGGTGCCGTCCCGCTCGTAAAGGTAAGGAACCGCGTCGAGCCGCAGACCGTCGACTCCCAGCTGCAGCCAGAAGTCGAGAGCTCGCAACACTGCCTTGTGCACTGCCGGATTGAGGAAATTCAGGTCAGGTTGGTGAGAGTAGAAGCGATGCCAGAAGTACGCGCCGGCCTCGGAGTCCCACGTCCAGTTGGAGGACTCGAAGTCCCTGAAGATTATCCTCGCATCCTTGTAGCGCTCGGTCGTGTCGCTCCAGACGTAGTAGTCCCTGTAGCTGCTGCCGGCGGGCGAGCGCCGTGCCCTTTGGAACCAGGGATGCTGGTCCGAGGTGTGGTTTATCACCAGCTCGGTAATGACCTTGAGGTCGCGCCGGTGCGCCTCCTCGACGAACCGGCGAAAGTCTGCAAGGGTGCCGTAGTCAGGATGGATGCTCGTGTAGTCGGCTATGTCATAGCCGTCGTCACGGAGTGGCGACGGGTAGAAGGGCAGCAACCAGATGGCAGTGACCCCGAGTTGCTGCAAGTAGTCGAGGCGCTGGGCGAGACCGCGGAAGTCACCGCGCCCGTCCCCGTCGGAGTCCGCGAATGCGCGCACGTGGACCTCGTAGATGATCGCGTCCTTGTACCAGGCTGCGGCATCGGCAGGGCTGCTCACTCCCTGGCTCGCCGAATTGGGACTCACGGTCTTTCCAGTACCAGGAGGTGGGCAGGTATGACAGCCGGGTCGAGCCGCACGTAGTTGCGCCCCGCTTGCCAGACGTAGGACGTGTCGCTGAGGATGTCGCGAAGCGGGACGCTGGAGCCCGCCCCAAGCCCGAGAGCTGTGAGGTCGAGGGCCACGAACCCTGACTGCACCCAGTGTGGATCGAGATTGACGACTCCGATCACAACGTCAGAGCTGGACTTGTCCTGCTTGCACCACGCGATGATCTGATCGTTGTCGACCTCGAGGAAGGCAAGATCGCCGTCCCGTTGCAGGGCCCGATGTGAGCGGCGAGCCAAGTTCAACCTGGCAATGACGTCCCGCAGGCTCTTTGGGTCATCGAGATCGTGGTGATGGACCTCGTACTTCTCGGAGTGGAGGTACTCTTCGCTTCCCTCCACAACGGGCTTGTCCCACATGAGCTCGAACACCGGTCCGTAGATGCCGTAATTGGCACATAGCCCACCCGCGAGGACCAGCCGGGCAATGAACGAGGCGCGTCCGCCGTGCTGGAGACTGACGGCAAGGATGTCAGGTGTGTTCGGCCAGACGTTGGGGCGGAAGTATGCCCGCCCAGGACTACCTGTTAGCTCCTCGAAATACTCCGTGAGCTCTGCCTTGGCGTATCGCCAGGTGAAGTAGGTGTATGACTGGTCGAATCCAACCTTGGCCAAGCGGTGCATGACCTTGGGGCGGGTGAACGCCTCCGAGAGGAACACCGTGTCGGGGTACTCGCGCTTGGTCTCAGCGATCAGCCACTCCCAGAACGCGAATGGCTTCGTGTGGGGGTTGTCCACGCGAAATATCCTGATCCCGCGGTCCGCCCAGGTCTTGGTGACATGGTGCAACGCCCGCCACAGACCGTCGCGATCGCGCGTTTGGAAGTCAAGCGGGTAGATGTCCTCGTAGCGCTTTGGCGGGTTCTCCGCACATTCGATGGTCCCGTCACTGCGGTGACGGAACCAGTCGGGATGCTCGGTCACCCACGGATGATCCGGCGAGCACTGGAACGCCAGGTCCATCGCGACGTCGATCCCGCGTGCCGAAGCCTCGGTGACGAGCCGGGCGAAGTCGCCGAGGGTTCCGAGCTCGGCAGCCACCTCTTCATGCCCGCCGCCCGCGTGACCAATGGCCCAAGGGCTGCCCACGTCGAGCGGCCCAGCCGGGCTCGTGTTGTCCCTCCCTTTCCTCGCAGTCACCCCTATCGGGTGAATCGGCGGCAGGTAGAGGACGTCGAAACCAAGCTCGGCAACATAGGCAAGCCGATCGGTTACGTCCGCCAATGTGCCCGGGCGGCGCTCTTCGGGGCTGGCGGAGCGGGGAAAGAGCTCGTACCAGGTGGAAAAGGCGGCCCTCTGCGAGGCCGCGACGACCCGGAACCTGTATTTCGCCGCGGTGGCCCCGTCGTTGATGGGACGCCGGAAAAGGGCGGCTCCCCACAGGTCCGTCCCGGCGAGAGCCAGCTCCGCCGAAACGAGCGCGGACGGGGCAGCTCTCATCTTCTCGGCGATCTCGTGCAGACCACGAGCCGCCTGCGCCGCCTCGGCGCCTTGTCCTCGCGCAAGGCTTCCTGCCGCCTCTGCCACGAGCTGCGAGCAGCGATCGATGTCAAGCTGGTCCGAGCTTCCCGCACCGAGCAGGGCCTGTGCATCGCGCAGCCATCGCGCGAGCTCATCGATCTCAGCCGCGACCTCGACCTCGAGCGGGCCAGCGACCGTAGGTACGAGCACGCCGGTGAACACGTCGTTGCCGAGGCTGTCCATGGGCGACTCCGACCAGTTACGGGACCCTGCGCGCCGGTGTCGCAGGAGGGCCCGGACAGGACTGTGCCCATGGCAGAAGACATCGGCAGTGACGACGAAGGTGTCTCCCACGACCGCCTTTGCCGGAAAGCGCCCACAGTCGACGAGTGGTTCGACTGCCTCGATCACCACATCGGGCCGCGCAGGGCCGGGATCGCGCGAGGTGGGCTTCGTGTCGTTCACCGCGGCGAATGCTATTGGCAGAACGGCGTGAGGTGGCGGAGCCGGCCGCCACGCGCTCGAGCCCCCCTCAGCTGGAGCGCACGGAGCGCCTTCAGCCTTGCATGGCTCCCCGGTCGCAGAGCCAGATGACGCGCGCGGCGCGGACGCGAGCGGCCGGCAGATCTTCTCCCCCGAGAATGCGCTCGAGCGCGCCGTGCTTGGTTGGCCCCGCGACCGTGAACACCACGAGGCGGCCGAGAGCGATCGCGGGAAGAGTCAGGGTCATCCGTGGGTAGGGGTTGCGCCCCGTCGGATCCTCTGACGCCAGAACGAGTGCCTCGCCCGGGGCCTCGAGAGCGGCAGACCCTGGGAACAGCGACGCCGTGTGACCGTCGGGCCCAAGACCGAGATGGACGAGATCTATCTCGCCGAGACGAGCGATCGTCGCGGCGTAGGCAGCAGGGTCATCGCAGCACATCGGGGTCAGGCGCGCGACCCCGCCGGTCGGCACGACAAGGGATTCGCGCACCAGTCTCTGGTTAGCGGCGACATCGTCAGCGGGCACACACCGCTCGTCGCCGAGGAACAAGTCGACAGACGACCAGTCGATCGAGGAATCCATCGCAAGCCGCTCGTAGCACGCCCTCGCGGTGTCGCCGCCGGAGACGGCCATGGAGAAACGGCCCTCCCGTCGTGTCCTTGCCGCCAGGAACTCGGTCGCGACCAGCTCAGCGAAGGCTTCCGGAACGTCGCGAACCTCGCGCAGCTCACCGCTTGGAGGCTCGCGCAGCTTGCTCACGCTCCCGTCTCAGGAGTGCCCGGCAAGGTTGGCGGCCTTGTCCGTCAACTTCTCGATGAGGCCGTCGAATGACTTCGCGAACGAGGCGACGCCTTCCTCTTCGAGGAGGCGGGCCACATCCTCCAGATCTACCCCGACATCGGCGAGGTCGTAAAGGACCCCCTTCGCATCGTCCAGTTCAGCACCGCCCATGACAGACACCTTGCCGTGGTCGAGCACGCACTCGAGCGTCTCCTCCGGCATGGTGTTCACCGTATGGGGGGCCACAAGGGTGTCCACATATGCGAGGTCCGGATATTTGGGGTTCTTCGTGGAGGTCGATGCCCAAAGGGGCCGTTGTGGCCGTGCACCCCTTCCTGCCAGCTGCTCCCAGCGCTGCCCGCTGAAGAGCCGCTCGAAGGTCTCATAGGCCAGTCGCGCCTGGGCGACTGCAGCCTTGCCACGGAGCGCGAGCGCCTTGTCCGCGACCCGCGAGCGAGCGCGTAGGGCCGCGACCGCCTCGAGACGGCGATCTGTCTCGGTGTCCACCCGGCTGACGAAGAAAGAGGCGACCGACGCGACCAAGGCGGGGTCTCCTCCCGCGGCCACCAGCTCCTCGAGCCCGGACTGGTATGCCTCGATTACCTCCTCGTAACGCTCGATCGAGAAGATCAGCGTCACGTTGATGCTCCGACCCTCGCTGATCATCTGCCGGATCGCAGGAAGACCCTCGGCCGTGGCCGGGATCTTCACAAGGACGTTCGGCCTCGCGATGCGCTGGTGAAGCTCGCGCGCGGCTGAGATCGTCCCGGCGGTGTCTCGCGCGAGTCCAGGTGCCACCTCGATCGACACGAAGCCATCGCCCCTGTCACTGGCCTCGTAGAGCGCGGAGAACATCTCCAGCGCATCGACGACATCTGTTACAACGAGATCCCAGTACGCGCCGTTCACGTCGTTGTGCCGCGTCATCGACTCCTCGAACTGCCGGTCGTACTCGGCACCGCCTTCGATCGCCTTGGCCATGATCGTAGGATTCGAAGTGAGACCCCTCACCCCTTGTCCGATCAGCTCCGCGAGGTGCCCCGAGGTGAGATAGGACCGTTTCAGATTATCGATCCATGGGCTCTGGCCACCTTTGGTGTACAGATCGTGCAGCTTGGTCACGGTGCCTCCTCGGGTGTCTTGGTTCGCCGCGAGCGCTCGAGCAGAAGGTCAAAGGCTCGCCGCGATCTGTGGCTCAGGGTTCTAGACTCGTCTCGCTGCGAGGAGCTCACGTGCCTTGTCGGCGACGTTCGCGCCCGTGAAACCGAACTTCTCCATGTTCGTCGCACCCGGAGCCGAGGCTCCGAAGCGATCGATAGTCACCGTTGCCTGAGCGTACCTGTCCCATCCGAGAGAAGCCCCAGCCTCAACTGCGAGGCACGGCGTGCCTGGTGGGAGAACAGTGGCTCGGTAGGCGGCGTCCTGGCTCTCGAAGAGGTCCCACGACGGGAAGGATACGACCTGCGCCCCGACGCCCTCGGACGCGAGCGCGGCGGACGCGGCCACACAGTGCTGCACCTCGCTGCCGGTACCGAGGAGCACGATGTCAGGCTCCGAGCCGTCGCGCGGATCCGACAGAACGTACGCACCGCGGGCGACTCCACCACGGCTCCTCTCGGCCGTGCCCTCCAGGACCGGCAGGTCCTGCCGGCTCAGCACTATCGCGGTCGGGCCATCGGATTCGACTGCGATCTGCCAGGCAGCGGCACACTCGTTCGCGTCTGCTGGTCGCAAGAGCCTGAGTCCGGGCATCGCGCGCAACGACGCGAGATGCTCGATCGGCTGGTGCGTCGGACCATCTTCTCCGAGCCCAATCGAGTCGTGAGTGAAGAAGTAGATGACGTGCGCGCGCGACAGGGCGGCGAGGCGGATAGCCGGCCGTGCGTAGTCACTGAAGACGAAGAATGTCCCACCCACAGGCAGCGTGCCGCCGTGGAGCGCCATCCCGTTCATCACCGCCGCCATGGCGAACTCGCGGATGCCGAAATGCACCTGATTGCCCCCTTGGTGGGAGCGGTCCTGCACCTCACCCGCGCTCAAATGGACGCCGGTGTTGCCCGTGAGGTCGGCTGAGCCCGCGACAAGACCGGGCAGGGAGTCGGCGGTCGCGTTCAGGCAGACGTTGACGGCCCTGCGTGTCGCCATCTTCGTCCCTGCGTCGAAGGTCGGCAGACCTGCGGCCCACCCAGCTGCACCGCCCCCCTTCATGCACAAGTCATAGGCTGCCCGCTCGGTGACGTCGAGGCGTGACAGGCGCCGCTCCCACTCTGCGCGCGTGCTGGCTCCGCGGCGACCCGCCCTCCGGTAGTACTCGACGACATCGTCGGGAGAGTAGAAGTCCGCGTCGACAGGCAGACCGAGCACTGCCTTGGTCTCACGGATCTCCTCGGCCCCGAGCGGATCGCCATGGGCCTCCTTGGTGTCCGTGCGGTGGGGAGATGGCCAGCCGATATGGCTCCTCAGGATGACAAGACTCGGCCGGTCGGCCTCTGCCATCCCCTCGCGCAGGCCCGACTCGATGGCGTCGAGGTCGTTGGCCGCCTCGCCGAGGTGCACAACATGCCAGCCGTAGGCTTCGAACCTCGCGCCGACGTCGTCGTTGGTTGCGAGCTCGGTGGCGCCATCGATCGTGATGTGGTTGTCGTCGAACACATAGACGAGCCGCCCAAGGCCGAGGTGCCCGGCAAGAGAGGCCGCCTCGTGGCTCACTCCCTCCATGAGGTCACCGTCGCCACACAGGACGAATGTATGGTGATCGCAGATGCCTGGACCGAAGCGATGACGCAGGTACCGTTCCGCGATGCCGAGGCCGACCCCCTGAGCGAAACCCTGCCCAAGTGGTCCCGTCGTCACCTCGATCCCCTCGCTGTGGTGGACCTCGGGATGGCCAGGAGTGCGGGACCCGAACTGCCTGAACTCTCGGAGATCATCGAGTGTGAGGCCGTAGCCCGTCAGGTAGAGCATCGAGTACTGGAGTATCGACGCGTGGCCGTTGGACAGCACGAAGCGATCACGATCGGCCCAGAGGGGAGCGCCCGCGTCATAGCTCATCACGCGGGTGAAAAGCACGTGGGCAAGCGGCGCGAGGGCCATCGCCGTGCCGGGGTGGCCGGAGCTCGCTCGCTGCGGGGCGTCCATGGCAAAGCCACGAACGACATTTATGCCGCGCTGCTCGATGTCGCTGTCACCAGGGGCACTGGCACTAGGGGAATTGGCACTAGGGGAATTGGCACTAGGGGCGCTGGGCACGGGATCGAGCCTAATCCGGCTCTCGATGCCGAGACTCGCGCTTGGTGGCGCTTTGCCCAACGACGCGCTCGGCCAGCAGCGCGATGACCTGCTCGTTGCTCTCCGGGCTGCCGACAGTGATCCGGAGGTGCCCTGGAGCGCTTATCGAGTCGCCGCTTCTCACGTTGACGCCTTTTGAGGCCAGCCAGGAGGAAGTCTCGGGGTCGGGTTCTTCGCAGCACACGAAGTTCGTCTCCGTCGGCATGGGCTTCAATCCCAGCTCTGCAAGGCCCTGCCAAAGGCGGAGCCGCTCCTGCTTCTGCTCGCGCAGACGCTCGAGATAGATCTGCTCGGCCCGGAGAGCCGCCTGCCCGGCTCGAAGGGCAAGGGCGCTCACTGCGTTGGGACCGATGTGGGCTCGAAGATCGGCGGCCAGATCCGCGCTCGGCACGATGCCGTAGCCGAGCCGGACGCCGGCCAGAGCGAAGAACTTCGAGAAGGTCCGGGTGACCAGAATTGAGCGGCCCGACGAGAAGAGGTCGAGCGCACCCCGAGCGCGGCAAGCGAACGCCTCGGTGTACTCGTAGTAGGCCTCGTCCACGATTACAAGGACGCTCGCTGGCAAATCCCTCACGAGGCCCTCGAGCGCACCCGAGGGCATCGCCGCGCCGGTGGGATTGTTGGGGTTGCAGACGACGACACAGGTTGTGCGCTCGGTGACGGCTGACAAGAGTCCGTCCGCGTCGCACGCTCCGGTGCTGAGCAGGGGCACTGGTACGACCCGCGCGGAGGACGCGCCTGGCGCGGCGGCGAAAGTCGGATACGACGGCGAAGGGATGACGACCTCGGCGCGCGGCCCCCCAAGAGACGCGATCGCCCGGTAGAGAAGCTCGTTCGATCCTGCCGCGAGCAGGATCTGATCGGGCCGGACCTCGGCCCTCTCGGCGATCATGCGCACGAGCGGGTCCTCGTTACCGAACGGGTAGCAGTTAGCCTCGAACGACCACTCGGCGATTGCCGAGAGCACCTCCGGGGGAGGCGGGTAGGGGTGCTCGTTTGCATGCAGACGCACCGCCGGGCCGCTCTGGAAGAACCGGCGCTGGGGTGCTCCGTCGCTCGCGGCGTCACGCCACTCAAGTCCTGTGATGACTACCTCCACACGAACCACGGCCGTGCCAAGCACAACTGGCAGGTGACCTCAGGTGACTACCTCGCGGGCAAGCGTGAGGCCGGCACCAGCCAGCAGGACCCGCTCGTCGACCTTGCTTCCCGAGGTCATCGGCAAAACGTCCACGATCTCCACGCGATCGGGGAGCATAGTCGCCGGCAGCACCGCTGAAGCTGCCAGGCGGATGTCGCGACCGCTTGCGTGTCCACGCGTCGTCACGAACGCCGCGATCGCGAGCTGGCCGTCGTCGTCATATGGGGTGCACACAGCGGCCGAGACCGGTTCGAGATCGCACAGCGCGGCTGCCACCTCCGACAAGGAGATGCGGACGCCGGACCTTTTCACCATCCGGTCTCGGCGGCCGACGAGAAAGTACACGCCGGCATCATCGCGATATACGAGGTCGCCCGTTCTATACAGGGTCGCTCCAGCAACGACGTCGTCGCGAAGGACGGCTGCCGTGAGCTCAGGATCGCGCCAGTACCCGGCCATGAGCTGGTGACCACCGACGTAAAGCTCGCCCACCTCACCGGCCGCGTCGATCACACAACCATCGTCGCCCACGATGAGAAAGGAGTTCCCCTTGGAGGGCCGCCCGATCGGCACGCTGCCGTTGCCCGAAAGGCTCTCGGGGTGCACCGGCCATGCGGTGACGATACCGGTCGTCTCCGTCTGTCCATAGCGGTTGAACACAGCGAGATCCGGCGCGGCGCGAAAGAGCGAGCGCAGGTCCCCGACCGTGAGGCTCTCCCCGCCGAGACCCATCGTGACGAGCGAGCTCGCAGCCAGCTGCTCGACTTGCGCGCTCCCGAGCAGCAGTCGCAGGTAGGTCGGAGAAAAGCTGGTGTGGGTGATCTCCTCGCTGGCAAGGACGCGAAAGAACATCCGCGGCAAAAAGAGCTGATCCCTCGGTGGTATGACGAGCGTCCCACCTGCGGCGATGATCGGGAAGACAGTGGCAAATGACCCGACGAAATGGACAGGCGAGACACAAAGAGCGCGCGTCGCCTCATGGATGCCCATCGCGTCGATCACGAGCGATGTCGCCGCGGCAAAGGCCGCCTGGCCGGTGACGACGCCTTTCGGCGACCCCGTGGTGCCCGAGGTGTAGATGCAGTACGCCGGTCGGTCCCGCGCGGGCAGCGGCGGCGGGCATGGGCGGCTGGACCGCCTGGCGTCGTCCATGGTGATCCGGAGGAAGGCGCCGGGACCTAAGACGTCCGGTGGTGACAGCACCGCGCGCGGCTCGCAGCTTTCGAGAACAAGCCTCAGGCGCGCCGGGGGATCGCCGCTCGCGATGGGCACAAAGATCGCGCCCACCCACGCGCACGCAAGAGCCGCGACGACGAAATCCACGGAGTTGCCCATGCCGAGCGCGACACGGTCGCCCTCTTCGACTCCGGCGTCGCAGAGGTGGCCGGCGACTGCTCGCACCTCGCTGTGAAGCTCTCCATAGGTGAGCCTGCGGTTCAAATCTGTGACTGCCTCGCGGCCCGGGTTCGAAGCCGCGTGGCGGCCAATCAGTCCCAGCAGGTCCAGCGTGTCATCGGTCATGATCTGTGGCGCTGGAGCCCCGGGCGCGTTTTTCCACGAGCGAAGCAAGGATCTCCGCCGGCGCCGAAGCAAACCTGACGACTTCCTCGTCGGAGAGCTCGATTCCGAAGGTCTCCTCGATCTGCATGAGCGTCTGCATCACTCGAAACGAGCTGAGACCGAGATCGAGGAGGGACAAGCTGCTCCCGAGGTCCGCTCGCTCGAGGCCGGTAACCCCCACTAGGAACTCGACCACCTCGTCGTCGTCAAACACCGAGTCCCTCCATGTGTCGGCAGCTCACGTTCCCGCGCCCTTGTGGCACGCATGCTCGAAGGCGACCGTACCAGAGCGTCCCGACGAGCGCGTCCCGAGACGGCGAGGCCCGAGGGCACCTCAGTTGAGCGCGCTCGGACGCCTCACGTGCTCGCCCGCCGCGGACTGTGCCCGCCTCGTCCCCGGTGGGCCGACTAGCCTTGCTGATAGCGTCACAAAAGTGACTGACGTCGAAGATCGGCCGAGCGCGCCCGGCTCCACACGCGATGCGATCTTACGAGCAGCCACGGAGTGCTTCGCTGAGCACGGCTACGACGGCACTTCCCTGAACGACATCGCCGAGGCCGTAGGTATCCGGCGCCCGAGCCTTCTCCACCACTTTGCTTCGAAGGACGCTCTCTACAGAGAGGTGCTGGAGGCGGCGTTCGCGGACTGGCTCACAAGGGTCAACGAAGCGACAGACCTGCCGCGAGACGGATGGGAGCAGGTTGACCGTGTGATAACAGCGGGGTTCCACTTCTTTGCCGAGAACCCGCAGTTCGTCCGCCTGGTCCGCCGGGAAGCTCTCGAAGGTGGCGATCGCCTGGCTGGCGAATTCGGTGTCGCGGTACGGCCGATGCTCGAGCGCGCGGTGGGTTTCTTCGAGCGCCAGATCGCTGACGGTCGCTTCCGCGCGCACGACCCTGAACAGCTGGTTCTTACTGGCTATGGGGCCCTGGCAACCTACTTCTCCGACATTCCCTTTCTCGAGGCCCTGCTCGAGCGCGACCCGATGGCTCCGGCAGAGCTCGAGCGGCGGCTCAACCACCTCCGTGCCTTCTTCAAGGCGGCGCTTGAGAAGTGAGGGCCCCGTACCTGATCCCGCTACGAGGCTGATAGCTTGAGCCCGATGCCAGACTCCAAGCACGCGACTTCGGACGTGGCGGAGTTGATCGACCTCTTGAAACGTTACGTCCTCCAAGAGACGATCGGCCCGCTCAAGACAATGGGTCGGAGCCTTGCTTACGGCGGCGCGGCGGCGGTCATGTTCGGCCTTGGCGCGGTGTTCGGTTTGATAGGCCTGCTCAGAGTACTTGAGACCGAGACAGGGACGACCTTTCGCGGTGACCTGTCGTGGGCTCCCTACGGTTTGACGGTTGTCGCCGGCGTTCTCGTTCTCGCGCTCGGGGCCGGCCTCGTGCTGCGCGGTCCGCGCCCCGCCTCAACTGTCCGTGCCGCCGAGTCAGTGGCGAACCGGATGGAGCCACGATGACCGGGCGCGTCACCCTCGGCGATCTCGAGACAAAGCTGCGGGAGCTTCGTGGATCGGTGGTCTCGAGCGCGGGTGAGGCGGCAGCACCGGTGCTCGGTTACGCCGCTGTCTCGGGCGCCGTCCTTGTGGCCGCGGTGTACCTGCTTGGACGGCGTCGCGGACGCAAGGAGGCGCCGATCCTCGAGATTCGGCGCGTCTGAAGCCGAGAGGGCCAGGGGCAACGGTGCGACGGCTGCTGCAGCGCGTTACGAGAGATCTCGTCCGGCGAGGTGTAAGAGACGGGCTGCTCGGTGGCAATGGAGTATGGCTCGCAGTCGGAGCGGCTGCCTGGCTCGTACGATTCCTCTCGCGAAGCCCGGCCCAGCGAGTAGTGCGGGAGCGGATCCGGGTTGGAGAGACGATCACCGTGACCAGCACGCCAGCGCCGCCATTTGGCCGCAAAGCCAGGAGGCTGGCAAGAGCCGACCGGTCGAGGGCGCGCAGAATCCGCCGCGAAGTGCGCTCTGAGCGCAAACGGGCGCCCGTGAGCCTCGCAGGGGGCGCCGCGGGCGGCGATGGCTGATCCTGAGCAGTTCGTCGAGGGCGAGCGAGCACTGCTCGTGGACCGCAAGGGCAGGCGGTACCTCGTGCGCCTGGTGTCGGGGCACAGCTTCCACTCCCACGCGGGAGTCGTCTCCCACGACGCGATCATCGGCGCGACCGAGGGCAGCGAGGTGAAGGCGTCTCGAAGTGGCGACAGCAAGGCCCCCAATGCCCGGTACCTAGCCGTCCGCCCGACTCTTGGTGACGTGGTCTTGAACATGCCGAGGGATGCTCAAGTCATATACCCGAAAGATCTAGGGGCGATACTCATGGCAGCCGACATCTATCCCGGCGCGAGAGTTCTCGAGGCCGGCGTCGGCTCGGGCGCTCTTTCCATGACGCTGCTCAGAGCCGGAGCCCGTCTCGTCGGTTACGAGATCCGTGACGACTTCGCGGCTGTCGCGACGGCAAACGTCGCCGCCACGCTCGGCCCAGGGCTCTCCCACCAGATACACAGGCGCGACATATACGACGGCATCTCCGAGTCAGGCTTCGACCGGATCGTCCTCGATCTCCCCGAGCCTTGGCGCGTGGTGCCCCACGCCGAGGCGGCTTTGAAGCGCGGTGGGATCCTGTGCGCCTACCTGCCGTCGATCAACCAGACCGCCGAGTTGAGAGCGGCGCTTGCCCGTAGCTCCTTCGGCCTCGAGGAGACGTTCGAGATCCTTCGCAGGACCTGGCATATAGAAGGGCGATCCGTCCGACCCGACCAAAAGATGGTCGCTCACACCGGCTTCATCACGACAGCGCGCTTGTTGAACCGCCCTCGCACGGACTACGACGAGGGCGATGCCGAAGCAGCGAGCCACCCGGAGAGCGCCGGCTCCGGCGAGCCGAGTCAGCCAGAGCGGGCCGCGAACGAGGAGATCGTCACTCCCCGGTCACGATGAATATGCACTCACCGGGACACTCCTCGGCGGCCTCGGTGACGGCATCTTCCATGTCCGAGGCGACTTCTGCCATCTGGGCCGACCCGCCCGGGCTGTTGAGCACATCGCCACCCTGCTTCACGTACGCGAGGCCGTCGTCTAGCAGAGTGAAGACAGACGGGCAGATCTCTTCGCAGAGGCCATCGCCAGTGCACAGATCCTGGTCAATCCACACCTTCATCGGGGCAGCCTCTCCTTCGGGCGGGTTGCTATGTGAGCTTGCAGCAACTAGGGCAGCTAAAGCCACTCGGCGAGCACGCATTGCGCGGGCACTTGGTTTCGAAGAACTTAGTCTAGGAGTGGCGCAGGGCGACGACCACATCTGGCAGCCGAGCGATTCGGCAGCGCTGTTCGCTGACAGACCGGTCCAGACGCTCGCTCCGCCCGCCCGCCGGTGTAGCTTCCTTCAGTGGCGGGGCGGTGAGCGGCCGGAGGAGGTGCCAAGACCATGAGCGACACGGACGACACGAGACACGATCAGATGCTGGCGGAGCTGATGGGGCGAGCGCAGCTCGCCGAGGAGGAGGTCGCAGAGCTGCGCCGGCGGCTGCACGACGCCCCCCAGCGGGTGCGTTCACTCGAAGAGCGGCTGCTCGAGACTAAGGGTCAGCTGAGCCATGCTGCCTCGCAGAACGAGAAGCTGACCTTCACCCTGCAACAGGCAAAGGAGCACATCGCGGCCTTACGGGAGGAGGTCGAGAAGCTCACGCAACCCCCGGCCGCCTACGGGACGTACCTGCAAGGCAACGATGACGGCACGGTCGACGTATTCTCGAGCGGTCGGAAGATGCGCGTCTCGTTGCATCCAGAGCTCGACCCGAGCGAGCTCCGAAAGGGTCAGGAGGTCGTGCTCAACGAGTCGCTCAACGTCATCATGGCGCGCGATCAGGACTCGGGCGGGGAGGTCGTCACGATCTCCGAGGTGCTCGGAGATGGACGACGAGCGCTCTGCGTGGGCAGAGCCGACGAGGAGAGGGTGGCCGAGATCTCCGAGTACCTCGCCGGCACGAAGCTGCGCGCGGGCGACTCCGTCCTCATGGACCCTCGCTCCGGACTCCTTCTCGAGAAGCTTCCGCGGCCCGAGATAGAAGAGATAGTCCTTGAGGAGGTTCCCGACGTCACCTACTCCGACATCGGTGGCCTCGACGCCCAGATCGAAGCGATTACCGACGCGGTCGAGCTTCCCTATCTGCACCGCGACCTTTTCGCCGAGTACCGGCTACCTGCCCCGAAGGGCATCCTGCTCTACGGCCCACCCGGCTGCGGCAAGACCCTGATCGCGAAGGCGGTCGCGAACTCCCTGGCCAAGAAGGTGTCCGAGCTGGCTGGCAACGAGAATTCCCGGAGCTATTTCCTCAACATCAAAGGTCCCGAGCTGCTCAACAAGTATGTGGGGGAGACCGAGCGCCAGATACGCCTCGTCTTCCAAAGAGCTCGCGAGAAGGCGGAGGAAGGCGTACCTGTCATCGTCTTCTTCGACGAGATGGACTCGCTCTTTCGGACGCGCGGCAGTGGCATCAGCTCGGACATGGAGTCGACCGTCGTGCCGCAGCTGCTGGCCGAGATCGACGGAGTCGAGACGCTGCGCAACGTCATCGTGATCGGAGCCTCCAACCGCGAAGACCTCATCGACCCCGCGATCCTGCGTCCCGGGCGCCTCGACGTGAAGATAAAGATCGAGCGACCCGACGAATCCTCCGCCGAGCAGATCTTCGCCCGCTACCTCACTGCAGATCTCCCGCTCGAGGTCGACGACGTCGCGACCTATGGCGGCGGCGCCCCTGACAAAGCCGTGAAGGCCATGATCGAGCTCACCGTGCGCGAGATGTACCGGTCCGAGCCCGAGAACCGTTTCCTCGAGGTGACGTACCAGAACGGGGACAAGGAGATCCTCTATTTCAAGGACTTCTCGTCAGGAGCGATGATCGAGAACATAGTCCGTCGGGCCAAGAAGCTCGCGATCAAGAGAGCGATCGAGGGTACCGGACGGGGTATCCGCCTTGCGGACCTCCTCGAATCCATCAAGCAGGAGTACAAAGAGAACGAGGATTTGCCGAACACGACCAACCCCGACGACTGGGCGAAGATCTCCGGCAAGAAGGGGGAGAGGATCGTCTATGTGCGGACCCTTATCTCCCATGGCGAGAGCGAAGAGGGCGGTCGGGCCATCGAGCGAGTGGGCACCGGCCAGTACCTCTGAGCGGTGCCGACCCCCTGCGCCACCTCGAGATGGCTCTCGTGACAACGACTCGATCTCTGGCCGAAGCGGCGTCGCAGCACCGGTGCGACGTGTCGGCGCGCGCAGTGGGGTAGCGTCCGAGCGTGGCTATTGCCAAGGTGTGCGGCATCGAGACCGAGTACGGCATTCTCGTGGTCTCGGGCGACGAGGTCAGCCCTACGACCGCGTCGTCCCTGCTCATCAATTCCTATGTCGCTCGCCTCGAGCGCAAGATCGGCTGGGACTTCGAGGACGAATCGCCACAGAGAGATGCCAGGGGTTTCGCACGCGACTCCTCGACGCCACCCGAAGTTGAGACCCACCTCGTCAACGCGGTGCTCACGAACGGCGCGCGCTACTACGTGGACCACGCCCACCCGGAGTACTCGACCCCGGAGTGCTCCAACGCGCTCGAGCTGCTGTGCCACGATCGCGCCGGCGAGGTTATCCTCAGGCGGTCGCTGGAGGCGGCACGGCGTTTCCTGCCGCCTGGCGAGGAGATACTCGTCCACAAGAACAACAGCGACGGCAAGGGCAACTCCTACGGCTGTCATGAGAACTACCTGCTCGATCGCGCGACGCCCTTTTCCCGGATCGTGCAGCGGGTCACTCCCCACCTCGTCACTCGACAGGTCTACTGCGGAGCGGGAAAGGTGGGGCAGGAGTCGGGCGACAAGGAGCACCCTGCCCACTTTCAGATCAGCCAACGGGCCGACTTCTTCGAGGAGGAAGTCGGACTCGAGACAACGCTCAAGCGACCGATCGTCAACACCCGGGACGAACCCCATGCCGATCCGCAGAAGTACCGGCGCCTCCACGTCATCGTCGGGGACGCGAACCTCTCCGAGGTGGCAACGTTCCTGAAGGTGGGCACGACGGCGCTGGTGCTCGCCATGATCGAAGACGACTTTCACGCCGGGCGCGACCTGAGCCTCGCCAGCCCGGTGTCCTCGATAAGGGCCGTCTCCCGCGACCCTGAGCTCGGCGCTCTCCTCGAGCTTTCCTCGGGCGAGCACCTGACAGCGGTGGAGCTTCAGTGGGAGCTCTACGGCTTGGCACGTAAGTACGCTGAGGAGCGTGGTCTCGAGTGCCTCGGCGAGAGCTCCGATGTCGGGGCCATGGTGCTCGAGCTATGGGAACAGGTCCTGCAGGGCCTCGAGGTGGATCCCGACTCTCTTGCCAACCAGCTCGACTGGGTCGCGAAGCGGCGGATCGTCGAGGGCTACCGGGATCGCCATGGTCTCAAGTGGAGCGATCCGCGCCTTGCCGTCCTCGACCTTCAATATCACGACCTGCGGCCCGCGAAGTCGTTGTTCGCTCGGCTCGACATGCAGCGTCTCGTCGGTATCGCAGAGGTCGAGACGGCGGTGACAGAGCCGCCGGCGACGACGAGGGCGTACTTTCGCGGCCGGTGTCTGTCGCTCTTCGCGTCGAGCGTCGTGGCCGCCAACTGGGACTCGGTGGTGTTCGACATCGGAGAGGCGCCCCTGCGCCGGGTTCCGATGATGGAGCCTCTCAAAGGAACGGCTCGCCATGTCGATACCCTGTTCGATGGTTGTGAGAGCCCCGCTGAGCTGCTGAGGCGGCTGGGGTCCTAGGAGGTACAGGCAGATGGCTGAACGAGAGCAGAAGCGCAAGCAACCCCAAAGTCGCGAGGAGGCTGTAGCCGACGAGGCCGAGACGGCGGCCGCGAGCGAGCGCGGCGAGCGCCTGAAGGCCGAGATCGATGATCTCCTCGATGAGATAGACGAGGTCCTGGAGGACAACGCAGAGGAATTCGTGCGCAACTACGTCCAAAAGGGTGGGCAGTGATGACGCGGCGATAGCCTTCGCCCCAATGAGCCTTCCCCTCTTCCCTGCCGGGGCCGATCCCGGGCCGAGCTTCCTGGACATGCTGCGCCGAGTCTCGGTGCCCGACGAAGGACGGAGCGAGACAAGACGTGCCGGCTCTGTCGGGCACGAACGGACCGTTTCCGGCACTGCTGTGCAAACCGGAAACGCGCATATGGCTGGAGTGGCCCACGGTACGACGATCGTGGCGCTCCGCTTTGGTGGTGGTGTCGTCGTCGCAGGCGACCGCCGCGCGACCGAGGGCTACTCGATAGCTCATCGAGGGATCGAGAAGGTGTTCCCAGCCGACCGATTCTCTGCGGTGGGCATCGCGGGCGCCGCTGGACCTGCGATCGACATGGTGCGGCTCTTCCAGACCCAGCTCGAGCACTACGAGAAGGTGGAGGGCCTCACGCTCTCGCTCGAAGGAAAGGCCAACCAGCTCGCCCAGATGGTGAGGGCCAACTTGCCGATGGCGATGGAGGGACTCGGGGTCGTACCTCTCTTCGCGGGCTATGACACTCGCCGCAGGCTTGGGCGCATATTCTCCTACGATCTCGCCGGGGGGCGTTACGAGGAGCTCGAGTACCATGCGACCGGCTCTGGTGGTCGCGACGCCCGCACGACGGTGAAGCTGGGGTACCGAGACGGGCTCGACAGCCATGAGGCCGTGGAGCTTGCCGTCAAAGCGCTCTACCAGGCGGCCGACGAAGACTCCGCGACAGGTGGCCCCGATCCGCTTCGGGGCATCTACCCGGTAGTGGCGGTGGTCGACCAGGACGGGTACCAGAGGTTGCCCGACGAGGACGTCGCAGAGCGCTTCACCGCTCTGCTGACCACGCTGGAACGGCCGGGAAGAGGTGCGCGATCATGACCATGCCGTACTACGTGGCGCCAGAACAGGTGATGAAGGACCGCGCCGAGTACGCGCAAAAGGGGATCGCGCGCGGCCGGTCGCTCGTGGCAGCCCTGTACGGCACCGGAGTCCTGATCGTGGCCGAGAACCCGTCGCGGACCCTGCACAAGATAAGCGAGATCTACGATCGAGTGGCGTTCGCCGGCGCGGGCCGCTACAACGAGTTCGACCAGCTGAGAGTGGCCGGTGTCCGCCATGCAGACACGAAGGGGTTCACCTACTCGCGCGAAGATGTCGACGCCCGATCTCTCGCCAACCTCTATGCCCAGTTCCTGGGCCAGGTGTTCACGCACGAGATGAAGCCGCTCGAGGTGGAGATACTCGTCGCAGAGCTGGACGCCGACGGCGACGAGCATCAGCTCTATCACATCGCCTACGACGGTACGGTGGTCGACGAGGTCGACTTCACGGTGCTTGGCGGAGACTCGGCCACGATCATCGAGAGGCTCAGCTCCTCCTACCGGGGCGGGTGGCCACTGGCCGAGGCGGTGCGCAACTGTGTGGCCGCGCTGGCTGGACCTGACCGGACACTCGCGCCGGCTGACCTTGAAGCGGCGGTGCTCGAGCAGGGCAACGGCCGGCGGACATTCCGGCGCCTCTCGAACAAAGATCTCGAGCAGCTCCTCGGGCCGGCAGCCGCCGCGGTCTCGGGTACATCCTCGCACGACGGCCAGGAGGGCCAGTTGGTCCGGGCCGCCGACGAGCCCGCTCCTGCAGGCGGCGCCGACCAGCAACCAGAGCCGGCGCGAGACGATCCACCGACCGGCGGCTAGGTCAGCGCACCGGCTAGGTCAGCGCACCGCCGCTGCCACGCAACCGGCGAGCACCAACATCATCGAGACGAGCACGACGAGGGCGGCCGGCACCGCACGGAGGGAGCGGCGATGCCAGCCCTCGACCGCCGGGGCGCGCGACTGCAGGCCGGCGAGCCCGGCCGCGGATCCTTCCCGACCGGTCGGCTCGTCTGCGGCAGTGCGATTCCCGCAGTAGCCTCCAGCACGGTCTTCTCCAACACCGAAAGCGCCCGGAACCTCCATGCCGCGGAGTCTGAAGATGTCGTCCACGGAGTCACCGAGCAGGATCTCTCGCGCAAGGTCGAGCTCTCGCTCTGGGACCAGCACGTCTACGGCGCCAGTGATCGGGTACGGTCCGTCGGTGGCGCCCTGAAGCACGACGGTCACGCCCTCCGCGCCGAGCCGCGCGGCCAGAAGCCGTCCATGGAAGGAGCCCACAACCGTCGTCAGGTAGCACATCCGGCCGAGAGCAGGCACGTCGCGAAGGTTACTTCGCACGGCTCGTGCCGTCGTCCGCGACGTTGCCGCACCCGCCGAGCGGTCGGCAGGAGCCAGCAGGCCACTACGGTTGGACAGGATGGATCGACGCATATTCGGGCTCGAGAACGAGTACGGCGTCACATGCACCCTGAGAGGCCAGCGCCGCCTCAGCCCTGACGAGGTTGCCCGCTACCTCTTCCGGCGCGTCGTCAGCTGGGGCAGATCCAGCAACGTCTTTTTGGAAAACGGTGCCCGCCTGTACCTCGACGTCGGCAGCCACCCCGAGTATGCGACGCCGGAGTGCGACTCCATCGAGGATCTCGTAGCTCACGACAAGGCAGGGGAGCGGATCCTCGAAGGGCTTGTCCGCTCAGCCGAAGCGCGGCTTCGTGACGAGGGCATCCGCGGGGTCGTCTACCTGTTCAAGAACAACACCGACTCCGCTGGCAACTCCTACGGGTGTCACGAGAATTACCTGACGGGACGGCGTGACGACTTCGGCCATTATGCGCAGGTGTTGATACCCTTCTTCGTAAGTCGCCAGATCTACGCCGGCGCGGGCAAGGTCCTCCAGACCGCGCGCGGTGCGATGTTCTGCCTCTCGCAGCGTGCGGAGCACATCTGGGAGGGAGTCTCGTCTGCCACTACCCGGAGTCGACCGATAATCAACACCCGTGACGAGCCGCACGCGGATGCTGAGAGGTTCCGCCGCCTGCATGTCATCGTCGGTGACTCGAACATGAGTGAGTACGCGACTTTCCTCAAGGTCGGGACCACGGCGATTCTACTGCGCATGCTGGAAGAGCCAGGGGTGGTCCTGCGTGACCTCACCCTGGAAGACCCGATACGTGCCATCCGCGAGATCAGCCACGACATCACCTGCCGCCGCCTTGTCCGCCTCGCCAACGGGCGGGAGGCAAGCGCTCTCGACATCCAAAAGGAGTATCTTGGCCGTGCGATCCGCTACGAGGAGCAGCGCGGGTTGCCCCCCCTCGAGCTGAAGGCGCTCGGGATGTGGCGTCACTGCATCGAGGGCATAGAGACCGATCCCCTCAGCCTGGACCGCGAGTGCGACTGGGTCATGAAGCACCGCCTCGTCGAGGCGTTCAGGGAGCGTCACCAGCTGCCTCTTGGTCATCCGCGCGTGGCTCTGCTCGACCTCCAGTACCACGACGTCGACCGACACCGGGGGATCTTCTACCTCTTGCAGCGCCAAGGCGGCACCGAGCGCATAGTGACCGACGACGTGATCTCCAACGCGATGGACCACCCTCCCGAAACGACAAGGGCGCGGCTCAGGGGCGAGTTCATCCGCCGGGCAAAGGAGAAGCGTCGTGACTTCACCGTTGACTGGGTGCACCTCAAGCTGAACGACCAGACCCAGCGGACCGTCCTTTTGAAGGACCCGTTCCGCTCGCATGACGAGCGGGTGGAGCGCCTCATCGAGGCGATCTGAGCGCGCGGTGACGCTCAGGTAGTCTCACCCCGCATGAGCACAGACACTGACGCCCTCCCTGTCGAGGCGCGCTCGAAACGCCGCCGCGGGACGAGGCGCCACCACTGGATTGTCAGCTGGCTCGTCGTGATCGTCGCAGCAGTGATCGCGTCGGTGCTACTGCGGCTCTTCGTCGTCCAGACGTTCTATGTGCCGAGTGGCTCGATGTATCCGACTCTCCAGGTAGGAGACAGGATCCTCGTGCAGAAGCTCGGCTTCAGCCTGCCTCGCGGCGCTATCGTCGTGTTCGACCACCCAAAGCACGATCTCGAGGGCCCGCTCAACGAGGATCTCGTCAAGCGGATCATCGGCTTGCCGGGAGAGACGATCTGGTCCAAAGGCAACACCGTGTACATCAACGGGAAGCCGCTCGCAGAGCCATGGCTCCCAAAGGGAACCGTCCTAGGACAGCCGATCTCGAAACAGAAAATCCCGCAGGGCTACTACTTCATGATGGGTGACAACCGCAGCAACTCCTACGACAGCCGCGACTGGGGCCCGATTCCGAGAAGCACGATCATCGGGCGCGTGTTCCTCATCGTGTGGCGCCACGGAAGCCCCGCCTTCATCGTCCCGTAGCATTGCGGAGCCCGACGGGCAGTAGTCTGGCGTCATGGGTGGACTCGATCCCGCCAAGATACTCATCGTCCTGCTCGTAGCCGTGATCATCCTCGGGCCCGAGCGGCTGCCGAAAGCCGCACGGCAGCTCGGCGGGCTCTGGCGCGAGCTCACGAAGCTACGCGAGCGACTCGAGAACGAGGTTCGGACCGCGATGCCGGATCTCGACCTGCCGAAGATCCCCACGATGCCGGCTCGAGGTATCGCGGGCTACCTGACCGGGATGATGGTGAGCAGCTCGGCCGAGGGCGGTGAAGCCAGGGCAGCAGCAGCGTCGCCGATCACCGGTCCACCGATGCTCGGGGCGCTCGATGAGAGCAACGAAGATCTTCTCGGCCTTGGCGGTAGTCCAAGGGACCGCGCGGCGACGGACGGGAGCGGTGGCCGCCTCTCCTACGGCACGCCGGAGTGGCACGGAGCCGGCTACGCTCCGGCGACCGAGCACAGCGACATTCCAGCCGGCTGGCAGTCGGTGGGGACCGCATGGCCAGGCTATGGCAGCGGCGCTAACCTCGCGCCGGTTCCGTCCTCGGTCGCATCTGGCCCACTCGGCATCGAGGCGTCGATCTCCTTCGATGAGCCGAGCTGGAACTGAGATCGCCGCGCAAGGCTGCGAGCCCGGGCACATAGGGGATCGGGGTGACCAATGTCTAGGACCTTGAGCAAGGCCGCGAGCTCCTCGTCCGATTCCATGACGCTCCTCGAGCACCTGAGTGAGCTGCGCAGGCGTCTCATCATCTCGGTTCTCGCCTTCGTGGGTGGAGCGATCGTCTGCTACCTGCTCTACAACCCGATCCTCATATTCCTGGAGAAGCCCTACAAGATCGCCTGCCGCAGTGAGACTCACGTCTCCTGCACTCTCACGAACCTAGCGCCGCTCCAGGGTTTCACGACCCGGCTCAACGTATGTGCATATGGCGGCATCATCCTCGGTCTGCCTGTCATTCTGTGGCAGCTCTGGCAATTCGTGACGCCGGGCCTCAAAGCCAACGAGCGGCGTTATGCCCTCCCCTTCGTCATCGCCACGGTGACACTTTTCTTCCTCGGTGGCGCGACGGCCTACATCATCTACCCCCATGGTCTTACGTGGCTCCTCGCGCAGAGCGGCCCGGGGGTCAGCCCGGCCGTGTCCATCCAGAGCTACATAGGCCTGATCACTCTGCTCATAGTGATCTTCGGGATCGCCTTTGAGTTTCCGGCCGTGCTCGTCGGACTCGAGCTCGCAGGTGTCGTGAAGCCCGCCGCACTGCGACGCGTCCGCCGCTTCGCCTTCCTCGGGATCGTGATCTTCTCGGCCTTCATCACCCCGAGCTCGGACCCCTTCTCGATGCTCGCGCTCGTGGTCCCACTCGCGGCCTTCTACGAAGGCTCGATTCTCGTCGGCAGGCTGCTCGGTAAGTGACCACGGCCTCGGCCGCGACTGCCGCCCGGGCGAGCTTTCTGGCCACGCGTGACTATTCGCTGGACAGGTTCCAGCTCGAAGCTCTAGACGCCCTCGACGCGGGGCGGTCAGTGCTCGTTTCGGCACCTACCGGGTCGGGCAAGACCGTGGTTGCAGACTACGCTGTCCACCTCGCGCTGGCGGAGGGGACCAAGGCCTACTACACAACTCCGATCAAGGCGCTGTCGAACCAGAAGTACGCCGACCTCCGTAAGGCACACGGAGCCGAGAGGGTGGGACTGCTCACGGGCGACAACTCGATAAACCCCGCGGCAAGTGTCGTCGTCATGACGACCGAGGTGCTGCGAAACATGATCCACTCGGAGCGCTCGAGCCTGGCCTCGCTCGGCTACGTCGTACTGGACGAGGTGCACTACCTCGAGAACAGGTACCGCGGCGGCGTGTGGGAGGAGGTGATCCTCGGGGCTCCCCGCGACGTGACTCTCGTGTGCCTCTCTGCCACCGTGAGCAATGCCAAGGATCTGGCGTCGTGGCTCAGCCACGTACGAGGCGACACCGCGATCGTGAACGAGGACCACCGATCGATCGAGCTCACGGACATGTTCGCCATCGGGGATCGCTCTTCCGGGCGCGTCGAGCTCTTGCCGACCTTCGTCGACGGCAAGCCGAACCGCCGCGCAATCGACCTGGATGCCCTCTTGCGCCGCCACGCCCAGCACGCCCGCGGGAGCCGGCCGCGCCCGCTGGCTACGCCGCGTCCCGATCACCGCCGCACGACCCTCACGTACCGCCCACGGCGCGCTGAGATGGTCGAGCGACTGGAGAAAGCCTCCCTGCTGCCGGCGATCTACTTCGTCTTCTCGCGATCGGGCTGCGACGATGCTGTCCGGCACAGTCTCGATGACGGTCTAAGACTGACGACAGCGGCGGAGCGAAATCAGATCCGCGAGATCGCCGAGACCCACGTGGAGGCACTCTCTGACGATGACCTTGCCGTCCTCGGCTATGGGCGCTTCGTGGCAGCACTCGAGGCCGGGATCGCCTCCCACCACGCAGGCATGGTGCCTCCATTTCGCGAGACGGTAGAGGCATGCTTCACGGAGGCACTCATAAAGGTCGTCTTCGCCACCGAGACGCTCTCTCTCGGGATCAACATGCCGGCGCGCTCAGTTGTCATCGAAGATCTCACCAAGTACGGGGGCGCCGGGCATGCCGAGCTCACACCGGGTGAGTACACCCAGCTCACCGGGAGAGCTGGACGACGGGGAATAGACGATGTTGGCTACGCGATCGTGCTCGCCTCGCCGTTCCACACCTTTGACGATGTCGCGCGCCTTGCAGGTGCACCTGGCCGTGAGCTCAGCTCGTCGTTCCGGCCTACCTACAACCTCGCCATCAGCCTCGTGCACCGCTACGACCGGGCCGAGGCATACAGGGTTGTCACCTCGTCCTTCGCTCAGTACCTCTCTGACGACGACCTGGGGCACCAGCTCGACGCTGTGCTGGAGGTCCTGTCGGCACGGTCCTACTTGAGCGGCTGGTCGGTGACACCGGCCGGCGAGATGTTGGCGGGCATCTACCACGAGGCCGATCTCCTCATAGGTGAGACGCTGCGAGCCGGGATCCTCAACGGGCTGGAGCCGGCCTCCCTCGCCGCGGTGGTATCGGCGTTCTGCTTCGAGGCGCGGCGCGAGCGCGAGAGCGCCCCGCCCGCGCCCCCAGGTCCAATCGCCTCTGCCCTGGAGGCAATCGCCGAGCTGTCCAATGAGCTGGGCGACGCGGAGCGGGCGCTCGCGCTTCCCGTGACCCGCGGCCTCGACGTCGGCTTTGCAACCGTGACCCGAGATTGGGCGCGCGGCCGAGATCTGCGACGAGTGCTCGACGGCGTTCCCGCGCGCGGCGGCGGGAACCGTGGCGCCCATACGCGCCGCCGCGCCATGACGGGCGGCGACTTCGTACGCAACATGAAGCAGGTCATCGACCTGCTAAGACAGCTGGCCGAAGTCGCACCGGACGCGTCCGTCCGCGCAGCGGCAAAGAGCGCCACTGGCCGTCTGCGGCGCGGAATAGTAGCCGCTTCCTCAGCGGTGACAGTGGAGGAAGCCGACGGGACCATCCACGCTGTCGGCACTCCGACCTCCTAGTCTCAAGCAGGCATGTCGACAACGGCACCCGAGTCCTTCAGCCCTGAGGAGAGAAGCGTCCTCTCGCGATACTTCACGAACCTCGAGGGACCCGTCTTTGCCCTCATCAACCTCCCCGAGGTTGTGAAAGGGGCTCTCTTCTCTCGCTATTCGCGGTCGCCCAAGAGCCTGCGCAGGCTCTTCCTCGACGAGTTCGTCGACGAGCTTGATATAGCCGGGGACGCCACGCTCGACGCCACTGTCGGGCTCAAGCGGGCCGAGCAGCTCTACGCGCGTGTGTTCAGCGAGTACGGTGACGACTCGGTCGCCCAGCTCGGAGGCGTCCACGTCGCTTGCGAGCAGGCCTCGAATGTCCTGACCAAGGTGCTCGAGCGTGGCCGACTGATGTCATACCTCGAGCAGTCGACGCGGTACATCCCTTACGACCTGCGGCTCGACTCTGGCCACTACAGATACGCACGTGAGCCCGCCATACTCGACTCTCCCGTCGGCGCTCGATATGTCGGGGAGATGGATCGCATGTTCGACACATATGGACAGCTGCTTCCAAAGATCCAAGCGCACCTCGGCCGGAGCTCGCCCCCGCCTGCGGGCGTCTCGCCCAGGGTGCACCGCCAGGCAGTCCGGGCTGCGTCGCTCGACGCGCTCCGGGGTCTCCTGCCGGCAGGCTCGCTCTCCAACGTCGGCATTTACGGCACCGGTCAGAGCTACGAGCGCCTGCTGCTCCGCATGCGCTCGAACCCGCTTCCCGAAGCCCGCCGCTACGCCGCCATGATGCTGGAAGAGCTGAGAAAAGTCATCCCGTCGTTCCTCACCCGAGTCGACCTCCCAGCGCGCGGTGGCGCATGGACCGACTACCTGGAAGCGACCGAGAGCGACACGCGCGAAGCCGTTCGTGGCTTGTGGCCGCCGGAAGCTCCCCAGCCCGGTGTGCGGGTCACACTGACGGACTTCGACCCTGCCGGCGAGGACAAGATTGTCGCGGCAATCTGCTACAGCCAGACAAACCTGAGCGACGAAGAGCTGTCACGACGCATTAGGGCCCTCTCCGGCGAGCAGAGGGCCGCCCTCCTTGCCACCTACGTGGGCATGCGCAGCAACCGCCGACATCGACCCGGAAGAGCCTTCGAGCGGACTGAGTACCGATTCGAGATCGTCGCCGACTACGGAGCGTTCCGCGACCTGCAACGCCACAGGATGCTCAGCATCGAGTGGCAGCCACTCGGCACGGACCTCGGCTACGACATTCCGGAGGTCGTGAGCGAAGCCGGCCTGGAGGACGAGTACGCTGAGTCCCTCGAGCGTTCGAGAGCCCTCCACGACGCGCTGGCCGGGCACTTCCCCGAGATGTGCAGCTACGCCGTGGCGCTCGCGTACAACATCCGATTTACGATGCAGATGAACGCACGGGAGGCAATGCACATACTCGAGCTCCGCTCCTCGAGCCAGGGTCACCCCACTTACCGCAGGGTCGCCCAGGAGATGCACCGCCTGATAGCCGACGTCGCGGGTCACCGTGCTGTCGCGTCGGCCATGAGCTTCGTCGACCATAAAGACGCCGAGCTAGGCCGCCTTGGTGCCGAGCAACGCGCCGTCTCGCGCGCCAAGCTGCGGGCGGTGTCGACGCCGGGCGGGCCGGACCACCACAACTGGTCTTGACTGTGAACCACGAAACATGCATAACTACTGGGTCCCTTTGTCTCGGGGGCACGGCCCGATCCGTCGGAGACGGTCCAAGAGTCGTCGGGGGGGCTTGCGAGCGGTGGGGACCCTAGAGCAGACGAGTAGAGAACGCCAATGCCGGAACCTGATGCCGGCAGTCGCCGGGCGGGGGCGACGTGGTGGCCCCAAAGTTGCTCTGGGTCCTCCCGCCTCGTAATTTCCCCGCTTCGGATGCTCACCCGGGTAGAGGCGGAAAGCGACTGGCGGATCCAGGCTGAGCATTTTCTCGGGAACAGCCCGGCCCCCCCGTGTGTTGGCCTATAGTCCGCGCTTCGGCACGAGTGGTGAAGCTGCCAGACGACGCCGACTGTGGACATGAGACGAGAGCAGATCGAGGAACGAATGCCAAAGGACATCGATATCGAGGTCGTGGGCGACCCAGACGTCTCAGATGGTGACGACCTCGGGGACGGCCCCGAAGTCGACCTCGAGGATCTGAGCGACGAGGACCTTCTCGACGAGGACGAGCTTGGTGGCGAGATTGGCTTGGTTGGCGACGACGACCTCGACGATGACCCCCTCGACGATGACCCCCTCGACGACGACCTCGAAGTCGACGACCTCGAAGTCGACGACCTCGAGGTTGTCGTGGTGCCGGTTGCGACCATCGTCGAGGCCGACGAGGGTGCTACCGACGAGGACGAGGACGAGCTCGACGACGACGACGTCGAGGCGAGCCTCGACGTGATCTTGAAGGAGCGCCTCGTCGTAGAAGACGACGAGGCTGACGACGACGAGGACGAGGACGAGCCGACCGACCCAGATGAGCGCGGAGACGGCACGCTCCGAGTGCTGCCCAAGCAGCCCGGCGAGTTCGTATGCCGCTCTTGCTTCCTGGTCAAGAGCGAGACGCAGCTCGCCGATGAGGCGCGCCTTCTCTGCCGCGACTGCGTCTGAGCCGGCGCACCGCTAGCGTCGTCGCATGGCTGACGAACGATCGCTGTCGGACCTGCTCTGGGACTACGGAGTGTATGCCCCTATCGGTCTGGCAGTCTCAATCGCCGAAGAGATCCCCCGCCTCACTGACAAGGGCAGGGGGCGCGCCTCGGGGCAGATAAGCGTTGCTCGAGTCATTGGCAGGATGGCTGTAGAACAGGGCAAGCGGGAGATCGAGAAGCTGGTCAACAGCACATCTCGGCGCGACGGCGTCGTCCGGCACCCGAACGAGGGCCCGAGCCACGCAGCGGGCGGCGCTGAGCACGTGGACGGCGCCCGCAAGGAGCTCCCACGAGACGACCCCCAGGTGCCGGCCAGCAACCGAGCCGTGACAGGCTCCCGGCTGCGCCCGTCGGGGGCGCAGGGGAGCCCCGCGGGAAAGGTTGCATCGCTCGCGATCCCGCGATACGACACCCTTGCGGCATCCCAGGTCGTGCAGCGCCTCAGCTCGCTTCGGCCCGAGGAGCTAGAAGATGTCCGCCTCTACGAGCTCTCCACGCGTGGCCGTCGTACGATCTTGCACCGCATCGCTCAGCTCAGCTCCGACCGTGCGCCGCGCTCGGCTCCATAGCCTGAGCGCATCGCGTCACCTGACGCCTTGGTAAAGGCACTGCATGCCATGGGACAGCTCCTGTGCTCGTGAAGGCACGCATCGCCACCGTCCACGACGTCCCGGCGGCCGTGCAGCTGGTCACCGAAGGATCTGCTGCGATCGCGGGGGAACGCGGGGGCCGGTTGTTCCTTGCTAGGGAGGGCGTCACCCTGCCGGTCGAGGAGACGCTCGATCGGTATCTCTCCGACCCCGACTCCTGCGTGGCCGTCGGTACGGTCGACGAGGTGCCGTCGGGCATTGCGCTGGCTCGTGTCGAGTCACTGAGCGGTGCCGGGACGCTGGCCCGCCTCGAGTTCCTCTGGGTAGATACCTCTTTCCGGGAGCTCGGGGTCGGTGCCTCGCTCGCCGAGCTGATCTCGTGCTGGGCACGAGATGGCGGTGCGCACGACTTGGACGCGTATGCCTTGCCCGGCAACCGGGAAGCAAAGAACCTGCTCGAGAGCGCGGGCTTCTCCGCTCGCCTCATCGTGATGACCCGGCGCCTCGGACCCCCTCGGGACTAAGGGGCGCCGCCTTGCGGCGGACCCGCAGACGGCTCGAGGACAGCGCCTTTGTCAGGCGAGGACGCCGCAGCTCCGGCATCGCCACCCGTGGGTGGCTTGCCTGCGCCCGGTCGGGTAGGACGAAGGGGGCGCGGGGCACGAGGGGGATGGGGCCTCGTCACCCTCTCGCCTGGCAGCGGCTTGGGCGGCGGGGGCATCGCCATGCCGAGCATGGTCGCGAGCGCGGGAACGCGACCCGCCGCCTCTCGGGCCTTGCGGTGGACTGATCCAGAGGGATCCTCGGGAATCCCAGCCGGCTTGATCTGGCGCCTAACGGGGCACGCAACCACAGCGTCGAGAAGCGCTATCCAGCGATCCGGGGGGGTCTCCGCGGACATCGCCGCTCCGACCTGGTTGACCAGACGCTCGATCAGTGCGGCAGGGAACCGCGCCGTCGGTTCCGGTGGCCTGGCAGACAGGCGGAGGGCCTGCAGGACCCTTCCTTCTGCGAGGGACTGGGTGAGGTGCTCCTCCCAGTCAGCGCGGAGCTTGGTGACGCGCCTTTCGAGACCCTCGCGCAGCTGCCGCTCCAGATCGCGGCCACTGTCGTCTCTCGGAGCAGCAGCCACGACAGTGGCGCGCAGGTCACGAAGTCCCAGCTCATCGAGGTTGGCGAGAGCTGCCTCGGCCCGATCCATCCACATGGCGGCCTTCAGTTCGGGCTGCAGCTCCTCGGCCAGAGCCAGTATCGAGTCGGCCGCGACCGCAGGGCGCCCCTCGAGAAGGGCGCGCTCTTGCTCGTCGGCGATCGCCTTGCGCATCGCGGGAAGTCCGCCGGCCGCGAGACGGTCGGCGATGACCCGCTGTTCAGGCGGCAGTCTCGCCATCAGCTCGTCGCGGTGCCTCGTACCAGCCTCGAGACGGACGGGGCCACGACTGGGGCGCCCCGCCTTCTCGGCTTCACGCGCCGGGCGAGGTGGCCGCACCGCGCGTCCCGAGCTGGTGCCTCCCGCCGAACGCGGCAGGGGAGCATCCTCGCGCCTTGGTCCCCGAGACACCGGCTTGGCCGGGATCTCAGGCTTGCGCGCCCCAAGGTCCCTCCTTGCGGAGGCGACCTTGCTCATCGGTCGATCCGAGCGCGGCCTTGGCCTTGAGGATGAACCTGGCGCAGCACGATCGCTCTCCGTGCGATCCTTCAGATCCCTGGCGGCTGGCTCGCCGCCGCGGGCGTCGCCCTCTGACGAGGGGGACTTGGCACGGCTGTCCGCGGGCCCGTCACGGCGTGGACGCCGGTCGCCCCCCGGGCGTGCCTGCCTTGGGTCGTCGCCGTCCCGGAAGAAGCGGCTCTCGCGTCGGCGTTCCTGCGGTCCGGCAAGCGCAGTGGTGACGCCCGCAACTGGCTTTCTCGTCCCGAGGATCTCGATACGGCCAGAGGGCACCTGCTTGTCCTTGGCAGGCAGCACCTGAACAACCGTGATCCCGTCGATCTCGACCTCAGCCTCGACACGAACGACGTCGCCGACCTTGGCACCCTTGGGCAGCAAGGTCGCCGCGACAACTCCCCGGGGTTGCAGGGCTCCAGCGACCCGCCAGGTGAAGGTCTCGTCGTCGCGGGTGCTCGTGAGCTCTACATCCATGCGGTGTGACATGACCGGCCAAAGCTACAGCCTCTGCGACCTCGCGATGTCACGAGGACCCCTTGACGGCTCGATTTCCTGTCGCTAGTGGCCATCACGCGGAAGCAGCGCGTGGATGAGATGCGGCCCGGCCTCAGCAAAAGCCTGGGAAAGTGCCTTGGTGAACGCCTCGGCTGTGGTCACTCGGCTCGCCGGAACGCCGAGGCCCTCCGAGATGGCGACAAAGTCGATGGCAGGGCGGTCGAGCTCCAGCATCGAACGGGCGACCGGTCCGGGCAGTGTGGTCCCGGCCCCGACACGCGCGAGCTCGATGTTCAATATCGCATAGGAGCCGTTGTCGAAGATGACATTGGTGATGTTGAGCTCTTCGCGCGCTTGGGTCCACAGAGCCTGGATGGTGTACATGGCACTGCCATCAGCTTCGAGAGCGAGCACAGGCCGATCGGGACAGGCAACGGCTGCCCCGATCGCAAGAGGTAGTCCCTGGCCGATCGCATTCCCGCTGAGCGAGAGCAGGTCATGTCTCGGAGCGCCGGCCGTCGCGCCTGGAAGATAGATGCCAGAGGTGATCGTCTCGTCGGACACGATCGCGTTCTCTGGCAGCAGCGCTCCGAGCGCCGCCGCGAGGCTCTCCGGGGTGAGGGGCCCGAGTGGAAACTCTGGTCGCGAGGCGACGACCACCCTCGAGGCACCGAGGGGGGCACCGACGAGCTCGGCCAGCGCCTCGAGCGCTCCGACAGCGTCGTTCCTGTCGCCGGCCAGCACGTGCACCTGGCAACCCTGTGGTACGAGGTCGCTCGGTCTGTCCGGGTAGGCAAAGGGAGAGACCGGCGCGGAGGCGTCGACGAGGACGAGATGCTCGAGTCCCGCCATCTGGGCCATGGCGATCTCCCCGAAATATGCGAGCCGCTGCGGCGCAGGGAGGCCTGCTCCACGCTCGAGCCTCCCTGGCAGTGGCTCGGCCAAGAGTGCAGCCCCCGCGTGCTCACATATGCGGCTGGCAGCGACAAGGCCAGGCTCGCGCAGGGCAGAGCCGCCAAGCAGCAAGGCGGCAGGCTCGCCAGAGCGCAGCACGGCAGCGGCGCTCGCGAGGACCTCGTCGCTGACCTGGCTGGGCCGGCCAAGGGGTCGCGGGAGCTCCTCACGGGCAGCTCGAGCGCGAGGCGGGCCGGCCTCGAGCCACGAAGCATCCGCACCGACCACGAGAGTCGCGACCTGGCGGGGCGGCCCTAGCGACGCGGAGACAGCGTCGCGCACGTCAAGGTCGATATCCTCCGGGCGCCTCGTCCGGCGGTACCAACCAGACACAGGCCGTGCAAGGCTCTCGATATCGGACTCCAAGGGAGGGTCGAACCGCTTGTGGTACGAGGCGTGGTCACCGACGAGGTTGACTACAGGCGACTTGGCTCGGCGGGCATTGTGCAGGTTGGCGAGGCCGTTGGCGAGGCCGGGGCCGAGATGCAGCACGGTCGCGGCGGGACGGTCCGCCATGCGACCAAAGCCGTCGGCCGCCCCGGTGACGACGCCTTCGAACAACGCCAGGATCGCCCTGACGGCCGTTACGGAGTCAAGACTGGCTACAAGGTGCATCTCGGAGGTGCCAGGATTCATGAAACAGGCGTCGACGCCTGAGGCTGCAAGGGAGTTGAGCAGGACCTCGGCTCCCTTCACGCGCCAGCGCCTCCCGGATCAGGGCCGAGAACCTTGTCGGGGTTCAAGATCCCGAGCGGGTCGAAGACGGCCTTGATCCTTCTCATGACCGCGATGCGGGACGCATCTTCGAGATGCAGGAACGCCTCCTTTTTCGCGGTGCCGATGCCGTGCTCTCCAGATATGGCGCCACCCAGGTCCATGGCGGTGCGGAACAGCGCGACAAGAAACCCCTCCCGGATCTCGGCGTCTGGCTGGAACACCGAAAGGTGGATGTTGCCGTCTCCTGCGTGGCCGCAGCCAACGCAGAGACAACCATGGACTGCCGCGAGCCGGCCGGCCGCCTCGAGGTAGACGGCGAGGCGGTCTCTTGGAACGACGACATCGACTATCTCGTGCGCGCCCGCAGCCTTGGCAGTATAGAAGGCCCGCTCTCGCGCAGCTATGAGTGATGCCGCGGCCCGACCGGGGAGCGCAAAGACATCTATCGCCCCGGCCTTCGAGAGGATATGCCCTAGCTCCTCCACGTCCTGGGACACGCGGGTCGAGCTGACCTGCTCGAGCATCACGAGGAGATAGGCACTCGTGCTCGAGGCGACCTCCAGGGAGACGCCTAGCCCGAAATCGCCGCTCGAGGTGATCGAGCTCATCGTCAGAGTGTCTATGTACTCGAGGATCGCGGGATCGAGCCCGCTCGCCAGGACCGGGGGAACAGCAGCGGCGAGCAGCTCCAAGGAGGCAAAGGGTGCAAGCACCGTCGCTCGGTGCCGCAGCGACGGTCGGAGCCGTGCAGTCACCTCTGTGACGAGGCCAAGAGTTCCCTCCGATCCGATCACGAGCTGGGTGAGGTCATAGCCGGTGGACGATTTGACGTGCTTGCCGCCTGATCGGACGAGCTCACCGGTGCCGAGCACCATTTCGAGCCCGAGGACGTTGTTGCGAGTCACGCCGTAGCGAACTGCCCGCATGCCGCCTGCATTGGTGTTGACGGTGCCGCCGAGCGATGCGCTCTGCTCCCCGGGATACACCGGGTACATGAGGTCCCTTGGCTCGATTGCGTCTTCGAGCTCGGCAAGCGTGACACCCGGCTGCGCCACCGCCACATGGTTCGCATCGTCGATCTCGAGGATCCTGTTCATGCGCGCGAACGAGACGACGAAGCCGCCGGGGCTCGGCACGCAACCGCCGGACAGTCCCGTGCCACTGCCTCGCGCCGTGATCGGTGCTCCGAGCTCTCGGGCCACGGCCACGATCTCGACGACCTGCGCGGCAGTCGAAGGCATCACGACAGCGACCGGTGCTCTCGGCACGGACGAAAGACCCTCGTCGTGAGCGAGCTCGCCTGGCACGCCGTCACCGCTGAGCACGCCGTCCGCGCCGACGACCAATGCAAGCCGCTCTGCCAGCGATGCGGTCCGCTTCATCGCGCCCAAGGCTAGGGCTCCGCATTGCCGGACGCGACCTCGAGGCGCTCCACCTCACAGTTCACCTCGGCCCCGATGAGGACCGCCAAGCCAGTGAGATAGAGCCAAAGGAGCAGTACCGCGACATCCGCGAACGCACCGTAGGTGCGAGTCTCATGGCCAAAGTCTTTCAGGTAGAAGGAGAACGCCGTCGAGGTGCCCAGCCAGCCAAGGGTGGCCACCACGCTGCCGGGTGTCACGAAGTGCCACCTGCGACGGGTCCTTCGCGGTCCGATGGAGTAGTACACCGAGAGCAGCAACATGACGAGGACAAGAGCTCCGCCCCACCGCAAGACGTCCCAGGCGACCGTCGCAGCAGGCTTGACGAGGGCGAAGTTGGCGGGCAGGAGCGAACGGATAGGATCCCCGAGAACAAGAAGGGCCGACGCGGAAGCACCGAGCAGCAGGGTCGCAGCGAGCAGGGGTACCGCCATTGCCCGCCTGCCCAGGTACCCCCGGCCCCTGTCCACCTCGAAAGCCACGTCAAGGCCGATCTGGAGAGCTGCCATCGCCTCGGTGGCGCTCCACAGTGCCACGAGAACGCCGAAGACGAGCTCGAGCTGGCCCGCTTCCTTGGGCGTCCGGTGCTGCAGGGCCTGCGAGAGGATATGCGAGGTCTGGGACGGCATGAGAGTGCTCGCGCCGTGCAATATGCCGTGCAGAGCGGAGGGGGAGAGGCCGAACACGCCGGCAAAGCCGATCAGAGCCACTGCGGCTGGGAAGATGGCGAGGAACCAATGGAACGCCAAGCTTCCCGCGATCGTCGTGATGCGATCACGTACCGTCTCGGCCAGGGTGAGGCGCGCTAGCGTGGAGGAGCGGCGCGCCCATCTAGATGCGCGGCCGGAGAGCGGGCGCAGGTTCATTTCCGAGATCCTGCCCGAAGTAGGCTCAAGAGATGCACCCCGCCGACGGGATCGACCAGGAGAAGCGACTGGCGGCCGAGGCGGCGGCCCTCCTAGTCGATGACCACATGCGGGTCGGCCTCGGCACAGGATCGACGGTGAGCCACCTGCTTCCTGTGCTAGCCGCCAGGCGACTCGACGTCGTCTGCGTGGCCACCTCACCAACCACCGCGGCGCTCGCGCGCGGCCTCGGCCTCGCGGTGGCGCCCTTCGACCACCTCGCGCGGCTGGACATCGCTATCGACGGAGCCGACCAGGTCGCGCCTGACTTCTGGCTCATCAAGGGAGGCGGGGGAGCTCACACACGAGAAAAGATCGTTGCCTGTGCCGCCGAGCGATTCGTCGTCATCGTCTCTTCTGACAAGCTCGTGGACCGGCTCACAGGGCCGGTGCCCCTGGAGCTGCTGGGTTTCGGCCTGGAGGCGACCCGGCGCTCCATCGGATCCGACGCAGCCTGCAAGCTCCGCAGCGCCCCTCCCACCCCCGACGGCGGCGTGCTTGCCGACTACACCGGCGAGATCGAAGATCCACACGCGTTGGCTTGTCGTCTGGCCGCAACCGCCGGAGTCGTCGAGCACGGTCTGTTCCCACCTCGTCTCGTCAGCGAGGTCGTCGTCGCACGCCAAGGTCAGGTCGAGCACCTGTACCCGACGAGCAGTCCCACTTAGCAGGGCAGACCGGGATCGGCCCCACGCGGGGGCGCAGTCACCTCGAAGGGCTCATCGGCGACAGCACTCAGCCCAGATAACCCTCGTTGGCCGGCACTTTCACCGAGCCGCACACGCTTCGCCCCGGAAGGCCGAACCCGTCCTTCGACTCGGTGTCGATAGTGCAAGCATAGCTTGTATAGCGGTAGTGAGGCTCGTCGAGACGGAAGGAGTAGTGGAACGTGGTCTCGAACTCCCCAGCCACGTTTGGAACTGCCGATGTACGGCTTGTGGACCAGGAGTGCTGGAGGAAGAGGTACTTTGGAGCCGGCGGCAGTGAGCCTTTGGCAAACGACACCCCGAGGTAGTCATAGTACGGCTTTGTCAACTCGTACTTGTGCACGCCCGCCGGAAGAAACCGCAGCAGCTGCATAGAGGCGCGGCATGTGCCAGACCTGCAGGCGAAAGCCAGGGGCACGAGAGACCACCGCGAGGTGACATAGACGGTGCGCAGCTCGAAGCTGTTGTCGAGGGAATTACCCGGACCGAGGAGGTCGACGAAATACTTCGTCGCTATCTCTGGCTGCACAGAGAACGAGAACGGTGCTGATCCATCGGCCGAGACCACGAGGGTCTCGATCTGATCCGGTCTCTTGTTGCCTGTGAACGGGAAGGTCTCGGAAAGCAGCCGCGCGCGTGCACCACTCGGAGCGCCGCTGAAGGCGCCGCTCAGAACCACCGGAGCCGACACGCCTCTTCCGTTCCAGCCGAAGAGCGTGTAGCTCAAAGCCGGCGCCGTCGAGTGCAGTCTCGCCCCGACGCCGGCCGCGGAGCTCGAAGGGACCGCGAGGGCTCCCAGACCAGCTGTCATAGCGACGACAGCAACGTACCGGGATGCCGTTGAAGATTTCATGTTTCCTCCGGGGACTTCGACACAAGCCGGCCCGCTTGCCAATGATCGCTGTCAGCTCTCGCACGGCCAGAGAGCAGGACGACCTTATCGCGCGGCGCCCACTTCCAAAGCAACGCCGATAATGTCCGTTATGTCGCGTATTGTAGAGGGGCAGACGGCTCCGCCGCGTCGGCTTTCTCGCAGTGCAAAGCTCTCGCAATGAAGCGCTTCCGGGAGGCCCTGGACAGCCGAGCCTTCCGCTGGCTCGAAGCCACTGCCGTCTTCTCGAACACCTCGGTCTGGATGCTCACGCTCGTGAGCGGGTTCGTGATGGAGACCCTTACGCGCGCGCCGGTTCTCATATCCCTTGTGTCGGTTGTGGTCTCTGTTACCGGGCTCGTCTCTGCTTCGCTCTCGGGGGCTGCAGCGGACGCCCGGGACCGAAGGGTCGTGATCCTGTTCGCGAAGGTGGTGCTCCTTGGTTCAGCTCTGTTTCTCGCGCTCGTATCGGAGACGGGAGCTCTCACCCCGGGCACGCTCCTGATCGGGCTTTGCGGGGTCGGATTGTCGATCGGCACGTCCTCGCCTTCCTGGTGGGCGACCGTCAGCGGGCTCGTCCCGGCTCGGCTCGTACCTGTCGCTCTCAGCCTTGACAGCTTCCAGAGCAACGTGGGGCAGGTCGTAGGGCCAGTTCTCGGTGGATACGTGCTCCACACCGTGGGAAGCTCAGCCTTCTTCTCCGTCTGTAGCTTCCTTCTCCTGCCCCTTCTTGCCTTTCTCGTGATCTGGCGGGGACGGAGCGATCTACGTCTCTCGACTCTCGGCAGCGGCGTCACCGAGAAGACGATCGGAGCGATCTCGGCGGGCTGGCGTTTCTTCTACTACACACCGGGTCTCCGAGCGATCGCCGCCCGGACAGCCCTATATGTGACGCCAGCCGTCGCACTCGGCACGCTGCTGCCCCTGCTGGCGACTCGCTACCTCCACGCGACACCGGTCACCTACGGGCTCTACCTGGCTCTCGGTGGGCTCGGGGCCCTGTTCGCGTCGCTCTTGCTGCCGCGGCTACACGGCATGCTCCACCTGGACGTCCTCGTGGCGCTCGCCACCGTCATAAATGCCGGGGCGGTCGCGACCCTCACGGTATTTCCGAAGGTGCTCGTCGCCGTTCCAGCGCTCATAGCCACGGGCGCGTCGTGGGTGTGGGTGACCACCGTTCTCACGATCGCGACCCGAGACTCGGCTCCCGAGTGGGTGCGGACCCGGCTGCTGGCGATCTACTACCTCGTGCAGCAGACCCCGTTCGCGCTCGGCGGACTCGCCTTCGGGGTGCTGGCCACGCTACTTCCGCTGCGCACGGCCCTGCTGATCGACGCGGCGCTTTTCCTGCCCGGCCTGCTCCTGATCCCTCGCTACGGCTTGCCCGTCGTCGACGGGCGGATCCAGGAGATGAGGGTCAGGCCGCCGCTCGTCGTCGGGGACCACGTCGATCCCGAGGACGGTCCCGTGCTCGTGCTGGTCGAGTACCAGCTCGAGGAGGAGGACGTCGAGGAGTTCCTCGAGGTGATGGAGCAGCTCCGGATCGTGCGGCGCAGGCTCGGAGCGTCACGGTGGGGCATCTTCGAGGACGTGACGAGCCACGGGCGCTTCGTCGAGACCTTCATAGTCTCGTCCTGGGACCGCTACATGCTCCAGCGCGAGCATTACAGCGAAGCCGACGCCGCCATCGAGGAGCAGGCTCGGGCCTTCCATCGGGGCACTGGGGCCCCCGCGGTCACCCGTTTCGTGCATCCCGACACCGTAGAGGCGGCCCGGGCTCGCTCTTCCTGGCGACGAGAGATGGCCAGGCTGATAGCAGACCCGTTCATAGACAAGCCTGCCGTGATCGCCCACGTGCTGCCGGGAGTCCGGCATCACGGCGGAGGCGACAGTGCCGCGCCGCCGCGGGATGACTCGGCGTCGGCCGCCGATACGAGCGCGCCCGAAGCGCCTCGGTAGGCCTCGGTAGGCCCCGGTAGGACGCCGGTCCGGTACCGACCGAGACTCCGAGATCGGAGAGCCTGTTGGGCGAGAGCGGAGATGCCAAGTACGAGCCCCACTCCTGGAGCTAGCCTGATGCGACCGCCAAGAAGGAGCCCGCCATGACGGCGATCGAACCGGCCCTCAAGTACCCGAACATCAGCGCCCAGGCTTTCGCCCATCCTGCCGACCGGGCTGCGTCGGCCGCGCTGCGAGCCGTCCCGATGCTCGACACCGTCATCAAGAAGCTCTCGGAGCTCCAGTCCGAGAGCCGGTTCCGACAGCTGCTTCTCGGCAACGCGGTCCGTCTCGGTGAAGACCAGATGCCAGCTGCGTGGGCGATCCAGCAACGCTGTGCGAGCGTGCTCGACATCGATCGCTGCCCTGCTCTCTACGTCACCCAACAGCCCGTCTCCCAGGCGCTCACGGTCGGCACGCACGAGCCGGTCACGCTCGTCATGTCGGGCCTCATCGCCGACTTCGAGGAGGACGAGCTCACCTCGGTGCTCGCTCACGAGATGGGACACGTCCTCGCCGATCACGTGGGACTCACGACCACTCTCGAGCTGACGAAGCGGATACTCACAGGCGTGCTCCGCGGGCAGTTCCTCGCGGGGCTGCCACTGCGGGCGCTCTACTACGCGCTGCTCGAGTGGTCGCGCATGGCCGAGCTGACGGCTGACCGCGCGAGCGCCCTCGTAACTGCAGACCCGCTTCTCCCCTGCCGCACGCTCATGCGCGTAGCCGGTGGCCCCGTGAAGGGCCTCAACCTCGACGCGTTCATACGCCAAGCCACCGAGTACGAGGAGGAGGCAAGTCACTTCGCTCGCTACCAACGGTTCTGGCGCGACATAGGATCGACCCACCCGCTGCCAGTGCGCCGCGTGAAGGAGCTCATCGGATGGGTCGCTGCGGGCGACTACGACAGGATCCGCTCGGGCGCCTATGTCCAGCGCGGTCAGGAGCCTCCTCCCTCAGAGGAGTTCGAAGCTGCTTTTGCTCACTACAAGAAGCGTTTCTCCGCGCTCGTGGACCGCGCGGGCGGCGGCGTGCAGACAGCGTTCGACCGTATCTCGAGCTGGCTCGATTCGCGCGGCGAGCACGAGGACGACAACGGTGACGCGGACTTCGAGGAGGACCGGTGACAGATGGGAGGCGACGAACCTAGTGCCTCGGCAGGAAGGGGAACCGCAGTAGTCACCGGAGCGTCCTCCGGGATCGGCGAAGCTACGGCTCGCGCGCTCTCCGCCGCCGGCTTTGAGGTCGTGCTCGGAGCACGCCGCACCGATGCGATAGAGCAGATCGCGGACGACCTCGGCCCGGGTGCCCGGGCACTGTTCCTCGACGTCACGGCGCCAAGGTCCGTCGAGGCTTTCTGCCGGGAGGTGGGCCGCTGTCGCCTCTTGGTCAACAACGCCGGCGGCGCCCTCGGGCTCGACCCGATTGCCGAAGCAGACGAGTCCAAGTGGCTGCAGATGTACGACTCCAACGTTCTCGGCACCCTCCGTATGACGAGGGCGCTCCTTCCTGGCCTTATCGCCTCTGGGGACGCCATCATCGTAAATGTCGGCTCGATCGCGGCCTTCGAGCCCTATCCTGGCGGCGCTGGGTACAACGCGGCGAAGGCAGCGCTGCGGGCTCTGAGCGATGTATTGCGAATGGAGCTGCTCGGCAAACCCGTCCGGGTGAGCGAGATCGACCCCGGCATGGTCGAGACCGACTTCTCGCTCGTGCGCTTCGGCGGCGACGCGGAGCGTGCCGCCGCGGTCTACCGGGGTGTGACGGCGCTCACTGCCACCGACATCGCCGAGTGCATCGCCTTCATCGCGACCAGGCCGAGCCATGTCGACATCGACCAGATGGTTGTCCGGCCCCGCGATCAGGCAAGAGCACATCTCCTCCACCGCTCACCGCCGGCTCCTTGACCAAGACGAGCCGCCCGACGGTGCAAGTCAGCCATGCACCCTATCCATGCGGTTCCAGCTGCCCACTTGCTGCCCAGGTTGCGCGGATACGTCGCGAGGTCTGCCACTCGACATAGAACGCGAGGAAAGGGAGGAACCCTGCGCACACGACCGCCGCGAGCTGACTGATCGTGAAGCGCGCCAGCCTCGCCAGCCGAGCTGCAGCGAGAAGGTAGACAATATACAAGAGCCCGTGCACCACCGATACGATGTCGGCCATCTGCGGTCTATGCCCGACATACTGAAGCGGCATCGCGACGCCGACGAGCAGCAGCAGCATGACACCTACCACCACCGACATGACCTGGTAGTGCCGCAGAGCCTGGCGAATCTCGGCGGGCAAGTCAGCGCCTCGGCCGGTGCTCGCAACGCTGCTCGAAGGTGGTGACCATCACCCCTGCGCGCCGTCATCGCGCTGGTCGTATGTGGCGATGAGATGCCTCGCCGCGCGTGCCTCATCGACGCGCCCAACCGGCGTCGTACGCGGTGCCGCCTTCGCGTCAGTGGCCGAACCGGCGGCTCGTGCTTCGTTGGCTATCTGCTCGAGCGCCTCCGCTAGTGCCGCCACCGTCTGCGGGCTCTCTGTCTCAGTAGGTTCGATCATCAGAGCCTCGTGCACTATCAGCGGGAAATAGACGGTCGGGGCGTGGAACCCGAGCTCGAGGAGGCGCTTGGCGACATCTAGGGCGCGCAGTCCGGTCTCCTTTTGCAAAGCCTCGGCCGACAAGACACATTCGTGCATGACCGGGCGGTCGTACGCGGCGTCGTAGACACCCCGCAGGCGCTCCTTTAGCCAGTTGGCGTTGAGTACGGCGACATCTGACACGCTCCTCAACCCATCCGCACCGTTGAGCCGCAGGTAGGCCCAGGCGCGAAGCAGGACAAGCGCGTTGCCATGCCAGGAGTGAAGGCGGCCGATCGAGTGAGCGGGCGTCTCGAATCCAAAGCTCCCGCTAAGGAGTCGCACCGGTCTCGGACCGGGCAAGAACTCCTTCAGGCCCTCGCGCACAGCGACCGGTCCTGCTCCGGGACCTCCCCCCCCGTGAGGAGTCGCGAAGGTCTTGTGCACGTTCATGTGGACGATGTCGAAGCCCATGTCACCGGGTCTCACCACACCCAGGATGGCGTTCAGATTCGCTCCGTCGTAGTACATGAGCCCTCCGGCGTCATGCACGGCTGCGGCAACCTCGACGATCTCCTCCTCGAACAGACCAAGGGTGTTCGGATTGGTGAGCATCATGCCCGCGACATCGGGGCCGAGCACCTCGCGCAAGTGGCGCAGGTCCACGCTGCCTCGCTCGTTCGTACCAACCGTCGTGATCTCGTAACCGGCCAGGGCGACCGAGGCAGGGTTGGTTCCGTGAGAGGTGTCGGGGATGATGATGCGCGTTCGCCTCTCGCCACCGTGGTCGTGATATGCCCTCATCAACATGAGACCGGTCAGCTCTCCCGCGGCACCGGCCGCCGGCTGCAATGTCGCTGCCGCCATTCCTGTGATGGCGCAAAGAGCTTCTTCAAGCTCCACGAGCACCTCCAGCCAGCCCTGGATCATCGAGGGAGGAGACGCGGGGTGAACGTCAGCAAAGCCAGGCATGGACGCAGCGGCGTCACACGATTTCGGGTTGTACTTCATCGTGCACGAACCAAGGGGGTACGACCCGAGGTCGACGGAGTACTGCCTATGAGTGAGACGGGTGAAGTGAGCCACGAGATCGCGCTCTGCCACCTCGGGGAGCTGGACCGGCTCGGTCGCTCGAAACTCCTCCGGCACGAGATCTGCCAGGGACCACTCGGGGAGGCCGCTCGTGCGGAATGACGCGGAGAGCCGGCCCGGTTCGGACAGATCGAACAGGGATGGCTCGGCTGCCCGCCCCATGAGCGGCGCGCTTGCGGCCCGACCGCCCGGCGCGCTCACCGTACCGCCTTGTCGAAGGCTGCGACGAACGAGTCGATCTCAGTCCGGGTCCGGCGCTCTGTCGTAGCAACGAGCAGTGATCCGGCATAGTGAGTCCCGATGAAGCCCTCCTCCACCACCGTTCCAGCCAGGAACCCTTCCTCCAGCATGCGGTCGATCACCGTATCGGCCTGCAGGGGCGTGCGCAGTGCGAACTCCCGGAGCACGGGAGCATCCGCCGCGCTCTCGACGCCGTCGAGGGCAAGCAGGGACTCGCGGCAGTAGCGCGCCGCTCGAGCGGACCGCGTGGCCACCTCGACAAGGCCGGTCGTTCCGAGCCATCCCAGCTGTATGGCGGCGGTCACGGCCATGAGAGTCTGGTTGCTGCAGACGTTAGAGGTCGCCCGCTCCCGGCGAATGTCCTGTTCACGAGTCCTAAGGGTCGAGACATAGGCAGGGCGGCCCTCGACGTCGAGCGTCTCGCCGACGAGCCGTCCGGGCAAACGGCGGACATCGGCCAAGCGGCACGCGAACAGACCCAGATATGGACCACCAAAGCTGAGAGGTGTGCCGAGAGCCTGCCCTTCCCCGACGACGATGTCGGCGCCGAGTGACCCTGGCGTCTTGAGCACCCCGGCAGCGACTGGGTCGAACACCACCACCAGCCGTGCACCCAGGCGGTCAGCCGTCCGGCGCGCGGCAGAGATGTCTTCGAGGCAGCCGAGGAAATTCGGCGTGGCGACGACCACAGCTCCCACTCTGCCGGCCGCCGCTGCGGCGCCGCTGCCCCAGTCCGTGACACCGTCGGCAAGAGGCACGTGGACGATCTCGAGGCCGGGGCCCTTGGAGAATGTCTGGAGCTGTCGTCGCCACCGGGGATTGACCCCGTCGGAGCAAAGAACGGTCGAGTGCCCCGCAGCCGCCACAGCCATGTTGACCCCTTCGACGAGCGCGGCGGCACCGTCGTACAGCGACGCGTTAGCGATCTCAAGGCCAGTGAGTCGGGCGATCATCGTCTGGTACTCGAAGAGCGCCTGGAGAACTCCCTGGGCGACCTCTGGCTGATAGGGCGTGTATGCGGTGACGAATTCCGACCTGGATGCGAGGGAGCGCACCACGGCAGGTATCTCGTGGTCGTAGGCGCCTGCACCGGCAAAGCACACCAGGTGACGGCCCACCGGCATGTTGGCGGCCGCGAGCTCCTCGAGTCTGTCTCTCAGGTCCGCCTCGCTCCAGTGGTCGGGGAGATCGAGCCCCCCGGCAAGGCGGATTGCCTCAGGTATCACGGAGAACAGCTCGTCAAGGCTCGACAGTCCCAGGAAGCCAAGCATCTCGCCAATCTCTGCATCGGTGTGGGGTACGAATGGTGCGTTCATGGTGTCTCCTCCACGACGGAGAGCTTGTAAAAGGGCGGCCGTACGACCCTGGCGGCGACAGAGCCGCCGCGGATTACTATGTCGACCTCTTCCCCCTCCCCCGTCGCCGGCGGCACGAACCCAAGCGCGATGCCGCGCTCGAGCACGGGCGAATAGTTACCGCTCGTCACCTCGCCGATCGCGGTACCCCTCAGCATCACCTGGTCTCCAGATCGCGGAGGACGCCGCCCGGTGCTGAGCAGAGCCTTGAGCTTGCGATGGGGCCCGCTCGCGCGCTCGGCCTCGAGAGGGCGCCGACCCCGAAAGGGCCCCTTGTCCCAACCGACAACCCATCCGAGCCCGGCTTGCAGCGGCGTGATGCCGGGGCCGAGCTCGTGGCCGTGAAGTGGCAGCCCGGCTTCGAGGCGCAGTGTGTCACGTGCGCCGAGGCCCGCTGGTTGCGCGCCTGCCGCTACCACCGCCCTCCAGAACGAAGCGGCCGCGGGGGTCGCTATGGCCACCTCCACCCCGTCCTCGCCGGTATATCCGGTTCCAGCCGCGACGCACTCGAGCCCACCCCATTCGAATGTCGCGACGTGGAAGTGACCGACCGCGGCTGCTTGCGGGGAGACGGTCGCGACGACACTGCGTGCGCGCGGGCCCTGGACGGCAATGACCGCGCGCTCGGCAGTCACGTCCTCACCGCCGATGGCCGCACGCACGCGTTCGGTGTTTGAAGCGTTCGGCATCACGTCGAAACGATCCCTCGATACCCACCACACGATGATGTCGTCGAGAACAGAGCCGTCATCATCATCGAGCAGATGCGTGTACTGCGCCTGGCCGGGTGCGATCTTCGCGAGGTCGTTCGTCAAGTTGGTCTGCAGCAATGAGAACGCCTCCTTCCCACCGAGACGCACGGTTCCAAGGTGGCTCACGTCGAAGCAGGCAGCACCTGTCCGACATGCCATGTGCTCCGCCAGCGTGCCGACCGGATAGGAGAGCGGCATCTCCCAACCGCCGAAGTCTACGAGCCGGGCGCCCAGCGCCTCGTGCTCCTCCCGAAGGGGCGAATCTCGAAGCGATGCCTCGCGGCTGTCGCCGAGATGTCCGGCGGTGTGGCTCACCCAGCCAATCTAGCCGTCATATCCAGTCTGTACTTCGCAAAAAGTCCGACAATGTCACGGCGGTAGAGAATTTTCACTTGCACGTCCGGGTACAGCTCTCCGAGCTGGCGGACCTTGCGATTCTTCACTGTGACCAGGTCCTGGCGCAGCGTTGTGAGCTCGAAGAAGATGCCGAACTCCGGCAGGTAGAAGTCTGGACGGAAACCCCGCAACGGAGATCCGTCCGGGCGCCACGCAAGCACGAACTCGACTGGCTCGTACTCCCAGGCGACATCGTAGAAATCGAGGAGGCCCGCGAACAGTCTCTCGGACTCATGAGAGAACCGCACCGTCAGCCGCGAGTTGGGCGCGGGCCGCAAAGTGCTTGATCCCGCGGTCGCAGCTGGCGGCCGGCTCGAAGGCCGATCGCGGCGGCCAACACGAAGCGAGCTCCGAGCGATTGCCCAGCTCCTAGGCAAGGTGCGCCGGACGGACCGCCGGCGCGGGAGCGGGAGTCGTCGAGGAATCGAAGCCTTCGAGATGGCGAGCTCCCATGAGCTCGACTATCGCCGAATCGACGTCTCCCTTTACGCCGGAGAGCGCCACGACGTTGAAGACCCTCTGGCCCCCCCGCAAAAGGTCGAGCAGCTCCTCATCGTCGCGAGCGAGCACGGAGCCCGCCGCGCCGAGGACCAGGCTGGCACTGGCGAGATCGTCACCTGACTCACGCAGGAACTCGACCGCCTTGCGCGCTCGTTGCAGAGTGACCCCGGCATCGAGAAGCTGCTTGATGATCCGAAGCTCCACGACGTCACGGTACGAGTAGAGCCGCTGGGTACCACTCCCCTTGGCTCGCTCGACGGAGGGCGACTTGAGTCCCGTGCGGTCCCAGTGGTCCAGCTGGCGGTAGGTGATGCCCACGATCTTGCACACCTGGGGACCGCGAAAACCGTCTTGTGGCATTACTGGCCCTGTCTCTCGGACCGCGGCCCACGTCTCAGGCTAGAGCACTCCACCTGAGATCGCCGGACGACAGCATCGTAACTACATGTCAGTTATCCAGGCTATGGACTATCGCGCTCCACGTCAACCACCGGTTGAGCTCTTGCGCGCTTCGCCTTGGCTCTATGTCGAGTGGAGGTAGAGATGCAGGCTCACCGGAAGGGCCGGCACATCCGGTACGCGGCGGTCTCGGTCGCCGGGCACCTCACACTGTCGCGGGCGACGAAGACGACCTCTTCTTGACCGGGTGTCAGTGTAGGGTTCGACGAGTGTCGAGATCCTTCGTGCCTAGGGCTGTGGACGCGAAATGACTGCTCGGCGCCCGGCATCGTCGGTGAGCATCGGCTGTGCCCTCGCAGTGAGGGTTCCCGCGCCGGTAGAGGTCACTCGTAGGGTACCTGCTCCAGATATTCATTCATCGTTCTACGGCCTGTCACCTCAGTGTCACCAGTTGGCGACCCTGACTCGTTGTACTTGCACACGTGCTTGTGCACGAGGGCTCACCGAGCGGGCGCATCCAGAGAGAGCGGGCACTGACCCACAAGATGGAGGTGTTGGCCGGACTTCTCGCGAGGGCTGCCCTACTTGCCGGAGCTCCGGCGGTCGCCGTGCTACCACCTCGTTGCACCAAGACCCCAGGGCGTGAACCCGGTCGCGAGGCTCGACGACCTACTCCGACTGCCCGGAAGGCGGCACAGACGCGTCGCGAGCTCGGCGGGAGTCCTCCACATCGAGGTCCGGGCCGGTCGGCGGCCGGGGTCAGAGGCGATGCTCCGGCGTCTGCACAAGGAGCTGGCCGCCGCCAAAGGCGTCAACTGGGCGGAGGTTGACGGCATCCTCGGGCGCGTCGTCGTATCTTTTGACGACGACGCGATCGAGCCCGACGACATCGTCGACATGGTCACCGCGGTCGAGGAGGCTCACGGTAACGGCGACGAGACGTTCGGCTTCGATCGCGAGGACCATCCTGCATTCCGGATCGGTAGCCAGCGTGCGCTGATCGCGCTCTTGGCCGACGCCGCCGGACTAGGGGTGAGCCTGGCAGGAAGCATCCTTCGCCTCACACCCCTGCCGGTGGAGCTCGCGTCGGCCGTGTCGCTGGTGGACTCGACACCTCGACTGCGTCGACTCATCGAGCACCGTATCGGGGCATCGGCTGCTTACAGCGTTCTGGCACTTGGCAACGCGACGGCCCAGGGGCTTGGCAGCGGGCCCTTCGGACTCCTCGTCGACGCGCTCCAGCGAGCGACTGCCCTGAGCGAGGCGCGCGCCGAGGAGCACTGCTTCGAGCTGCACGCGGACTCTCTCCAGCGCCCCGGCAATGTCATCGGTCCCGTCGAGCGCCGCCCCCGCCCGTCGCCTCTTCCAAGCGGTCCGATCGAGCGCTACGTCGATCGCGCGGCACCTGCATCGCTTGTCGCGGCGGGCCTCACATTTGCCGCCACGCTGGACCCGAGGCGAGCGGCGACCATGATGCTCGCCGGCATGGCCAAGCCAGCCAAGCTCGGACGTGAGGCCTTCGCTGCCCAGCTCGGCCGCGTCCTGTCTAGGCGGGGCATCGTCACACACGACCCCGCTGCTCTTCGCCGCCTTGACCGCATAGACACCGTCCTCGTCGAGGCCAGCTGCGTGCTCTCAGCGAGCGTCGTCATCGATCGCGTGCTGCTTACCGAGCTCGCAGACCATATAGAGGTCCATCGGCACATCGCGACACACTTCGACGGCACTGATCCAGGCAGAGTCAAGCGGCGTGGCGGTTGGGCTCTCGGCCCAGCCAGCGAGCTGGCTGTGGCCCGAAAAAAAGGAGCGCGAGCTCTCCTACGCCAGCTTGGATCCCAGAAGGCTTATGCGGTTCTACGCAGAGACGAGCTGATGGCCCTCTTCACCGTCCGCCCAGAGCTCGCCCCCGGGGCGCGCGAGCTCGCCGCAGCGGTCCGCGCGTCTGGCTACATGTTTGCGATCGCAGGCAACGACCTGTCCGTAGTCGACGAGCTCGGTGCCCACATCCTCGTTCCCGGTGGCAGGGAAATGGCAGATTCGGTCCGGGGCCTCCAGGAGGACGAATGTGCCGTCGCGCTAGTCGCCGGTACGGCCGAGGCTGCCCACGCCGCGGCGGACTTCGGGATCGGGCTACGCGACGGCGCAGGAGAGTTTGCGCGAGCCTGCGACGTCCTGTGCTCCAACGGACTGATCGAAGCCGAGCTCCTCATCGCGGCCGCGGCAGTTGCGCACGAGGTGAGCCGGCAGAGTGCCACTTTGGCGCTGGCGGGCTCGAGCATAGGTGCGGCACTTGCTCTCATCAACCCCGTCAACATTGCCGGCGCTCGCGCCATGACGGCGGTAAATGGGGCCAGCCTCATCTCCATGGCCAACGGAACGCGCGCTGGGCTTGCTCTCCGCCACCGCCGCGGCACCGAGCCTCCCAGCCCCGCATGGCACGAGCTCACCTCCGCTGAGGTCCTGCAGGCGCTCGTGTCCGGACCGGGCGGCCTTGATGCAAAGACGGCCGGCGAGCGGATCGTCGCGCCGGAAAAGGATCCTTCGGTGGTCTCTCTTCTCACGCGCAGCGTCGTCGAGGAGCTGGCGAACCCGCTGACGCCCGTTCTGGCAGGAGGGAGCCTGCTTGCAGCGACTGTCGGGTCGACGCTGGATGCTGTGCTCGTGG
>JAKACA010000261.1 GCA_021796455.1 Actinomycetes bacterium | reverse complement strand
GGTCTACGCCCGCTGGCGGAAAAGCACACCCGAGGGCGGAGCGCCGCTGACCTGCTGCTCGCCGCGACCGGCCTCGAGCCAGAGGACGTGCTCGCCCACCTTTGCCCTCGCCGCGCACTCGTCGGGGTCGGGTCTGCCATCGCTGCGTGCCAGTGCTCGACCGGGAGCTGGCTCACGACGATCGTCGAGCGCCCGTCAAGCCCTACATCCATGCCGATCCGACCCTCAAACAGCGTGGGCTCGAGCGCTTGACTCCACTGAACCCCGACGCCCGAGCAGGCCGTTACCGGCCGACCGACGACTTGCTCGCCTTCCTCGAGGGCCTCTCGTAATGCCGCGTTCGCCGTTCAGGTTCGCCGGGCGATCTCCCCCTTCAACAGGGGATCCGCCGGGTGCCAGACCTCGACGCGGCATTACGGGCAACGCGGCATCAAAGGCATAATGCCGATATCGGCATTATGCCTTGTAGCCGTCAAAGCCCTGCGCAGAGGTCTTATGGCCGTGGCGGGTCTCGGGATCGACGATCGAGATCACCCGGTCAGGAGCCACTCTGTGTGCGATCGAGAAGACGCCGTCCTCACGCTCGTCGAGGTCCTGGCCGAGCACGGTGAGAAGAAGCGTTGCCGCCTCTTTGACCGGCAGGGCAAGCTCACGTCCCGACAGCGCCATCACCATCGCGAAGCCGTCCTTCGCACGCGAGTCGACGAGCTCGGCTCGCGCATCCTCGTCCTCCCAGTCGATCTGGGACCACCATCAGAGAATTGCCGATTTTTGGCCCCTGTGCTGCAGGCCCGTCCGAGCACCGTCATCCCAGTTCAGACGCCCAATGTGGAGTCCCCCCCCATGATCAACGTGGAGCCATTTTGGAGAGCGGGCATCGTCCCAGCGTGAGATGGGTGGGGAACACCCCACCATAACCATCAAAGTCCTGGTAGTGGCGATGGGACCAAACTGATTTTGGGGACGATCCCGCTTTCGTGCCACAAATGTGCCACAGCTGGGAGAAAAATCTCGATCGATCGGAGCGTACGACGGCTCGTTCGGGACGCCTCCGGGGACTGCTGGACACCTGGCGGAACCTCGCCTATGAGTTTCGATTTTTTCGATTTCCGCTATCATCGCGGCATGGCTACCGCGCACCAGACAGCTGTCGACAGTGACGACGGTCTCGTCTTCCCGCCGGAAGACCTCAACCAGATGTTCAACTTGGTGCGCTTCCTCGAGGGCCATTCGGAGCCAGGTCTGTTGCTCGGGCCAGACGGCGAACAGGTATCGCTCCCTGAGGAGGTCTATCGCGTCCTCCGACAAGTGGCTGAGGCGATGCGCGAAGGCAACGCGATCTCGGTCGCTCCCACTGGCTTGCTGCTCACTACCCAGGAGGCCGCGGACTTTCTCGGCGTTAGCCGTCCGACGGTCGTGAAGCTCTTGGAAGACGGCGCCATCCCCTTCGAGCGCCCTAACCGTCATCGCCGCGTGCAACTCAAGGAGCTCCTCGCGTATCAGGAGGGACGGCGAGCCGAGCGACGGTCGGCGTTGAACCGGTTCACCGAGGAGGCGAGCCAGAGCGGCCTGTACGACGGAACACCCGAGGATTACGCAACGACGCTCAAGTCAGCTCGTCATCGGCGCGCAGGGAGCAAGGGCACGTCCTGACTCGTCGCCCGATACACGGTCGTTCTTGACTCGTGCGTGCTCGTTCCGATTGCTTTGGCCGACACGCTCTTGCGCATCGCTGAGCGTGAGCTCTATCGGCCCCTGTGGTCCGACCGCATCCTCGATGAGGCGATGGAAGCGGTCATCTCTGTTCACCACGGTCGACCTTCGCGCTGTCGAACGCCGATTCACTGCGATGCGGGAGACGTTCGAAGACGCATGCGTTGAGGGCTCCGAGTCAGTCGAACTCGACCACGTGCTGCCGGACCCCGACGACCATCATGTGGTCGCGGCTGCCGTACGTGGCCGGGCGGACGCCATCATCACGGCCAATCTCCGCGACTACCCCATCGACAATCTCAAGGTGTTCGATCTCGCGGTGATCCACCCAGACGACTTCCTCCTCGATCAGCTCGACCTTGCTCCGCGCCTCGTCATCGATGTGATCAGAGAGCAGGCGCAACACACGCGGCAGCCTCGACTCGAGCCGGTCGACCTGCTCGCACGACTTGCGAAATGCGGTGTGGAGGGATTTGCCGACGAGGCTCGGCGGCACCTCTGAACCTTTGAACGACGCCTCTCGAAGGTCCGTCGTGGCCTACGCGCCGGCGCTCTCGCATCGAAGAGGCTGCTGGCAGGCCATGGGATGTCATCACCGCAGTCCCGTCGTCGTCACCCGACCGGCAGGGCGAGCACCCACTCGTTCGTGCGCTCCGACGCATGACCTGGCCGGCTGGATGCTCAACCGGGTCGTGTGGGTGGCCGACCGGGGGTTCAACTCCGTCGCCAACCGGGCCTATCTGCAACGGGGCGGCGGTCGCTACGTGGTGGCCGAGAAGCTGCGCAACGCCAGCGGCGAGGCGAACCAAGCCCTCGCTCGTCCCGGTCGTTACCACGTTGCTGCCGGCAACTTGGAGGTGAAGGAGGTCGTGGTCGGCGGCGGCGCGCGCCGACAGCGCTTCGTCGTCTGCCGCAACCCCGAGGCCGCCGAGCGTGACCGAGAGGTACGCGCCAACCTGGTCGCCTATCTGGAGTCCCAGATCGCCGGCACCGACGAGTGGACGACGTCAAAGCGTGACGAGCTGGCCGGGCGCCTGCGGACCACGCCGGCGCTCTGGCGCCTGGTCCGCCGACTCAACGATGGACAGTTCCGCATCGACAACGTGGCCATCGCCAAAGAGGAGAAGCTCGACGGCAAGTGGTTGCTCCGGACCAGCGACGAGAGTCTCACCCCGACCGATCTCGCCCTCGCCTACAAGCAGCTCCTCGAGGTCGAATATTGGCGGCTGGCGGGACATGAAGGGCTCGCTCGGGCTGCGGCCGGTGTTCCACCACCGAGAGGACCGGATCCGGAGCCACGTCCAGCTCTGCTGGCTCGGGCTCCTCCTCATCCGCGTGGTCGAGAACGCGACGGGTGACACCTGGCGCAACGTCCGCCACGAGGTGGAGTGGATGCACCTCGTCACCATGGAGACCGCCGAAGGACGGGTGGCCCAGCGCACGGCCACGACCTCCGGTCAGGCCGAGATCCTGGCCGAGCTCGATATCGCCGAGCCCGGCCGGTTCCTCGACTTCGAGCTTCCGACCCCCTTCCGCGTAGTCCCAGGTCACAGGCTCGCGTAGTAACACGCCCCTTTGGCCCGATCGCGCCCGATCTCCCAGGTCACTCGCTATTTCCGAGGGTGTCGTGTGTCCATCATCTCAGTAAGTCCGGTCCGCGCGCAGAGTTGGTGGCGCCGTAGTCCGGGCCGCCTACCCGGACCGTCGGCTTCGCGCGGCCGCTCGGCCGCGACCGATGTTCGGCGCGCTGCTTCTGGTCGCGAACACCCCGCCTCGGCGACCTGGGATGCCGAACACGGACATCGGCTTCAGCGGATCACCTTGTGCCGGCCAGGACGGTGTCGCTGTGCTCGGCGCTCATGGGCGGCCCGATCGGCCTGAGGTCATGAGACGCAGCGACGCGCGCCAGCTCGTCTACCGGCGGGAAGATCGGGTTGCTCGGCACGATACGCGCCGCGGCTGGAGTGCCGAGGTCGCGGATGAGGTCACGAAAGCTGGCGTTGTCGTGTACGAGCAGGATCCGCGCCTCGCGCGGCCCGACCACTCGAAAGGTGTGCGGCACGCCACGGGGCATGGAGACCCAGTGCCCCGCTCCGACCACCA
>JAKACA010000260.1 GCA_021796455.1 Actinomycetes bacterium | reverse complement strand
ACGGTCGGAGAGACTGTCCGAGGCAGACATTTACAAGGAGGGCTCAGTGGACGTTCGAATCGGGATCATGCATTCGCCTCGGGAGATCGATGTCGACATGCCGGAGGGTACAGATCGAGATCAGCTGCTCGGAGACGTCGGTCGCGTTCTCGAGGACCCCGCCGCAGTGCTCTGGTTGACTGACAAGCGCGGTCGCCGCGTGGGTGTGCCGTCGGCCCGAATTGCCTATGTCGAGGTTGGCGCGGCCAGTGATGACCGCCGGGTGGGTTTCGGGGCTCCCCGGGAGTGAAGCACGTGGGCACGACCTTGGCTTCCCGGGATCGGTTGCGAGCCTGATGTGATCGACCTTTTGGCGCGGCGGCTTCTCTTCGTGACGGGCAAGGGCGGCGTCGGAAAGACGACTGTCGCGGCCGCCCTCGGCCTTCTTGCGAGTGAGAACGGGCTGCGTACCCTTGTGTGCGAGGTGGAGCCGAAGGGCGATCTCAGCTTCGCCTTTGAGTGCGGGCCCACCCCGTTCCAGGGACGTCAAGTTGCGCGGAACCTTGTCGCCATGTCGATGGACACCGAGGCGTCGCTCCGCGAGTACCTCCATCACGTGGCCAGGGTGCCGGTCGTTGGTCGGATCGGACCAGTCGCGAGGGCGTTCGACTTTGTCGCGACCGCTGCACCGGGAATCCGGGAGATACTCACCATCGGCAAGCTCTGCTACGAGGTGCGGGAGGATCACTACGACCTCGTTGTCGTCGATGCCGCAGCCACCGGCCATGTTGTCGGACAGCTGGCCGCTCCCACAGGCATCAACGAGCTCGTTCGGGTCGGAGTTGTCCGGAGTCAGACCGACTGGATGCTCGAGATCCTCCGTGACACTCGTCAGACTGGCGTCGTGCTCGTCACGACGCCCGAAGAGATGCCGGTGAGCGAAGCCGTCGATCTGGCTGGGCGGCTTGCGACCGAGACGCCAGTCCATCTCGCCTGCGTGATCGCCAACCGGGTGCTACCCGAGCTCTTCGGCCGTGCCGAGGAGCAGGTGTTCGATGTGCTCGCCGACTCCTACGGCACCGACTGGCTCGCGCAGCGCCTTAAAGCCGCGCCCGCCGAGGTCGCCTCGGTCCTTGGCGCTGCCCGCCTCGCCGTCACGGTGCGCCGCGACGGCTCGGCGCACCTCGAGCGTCTCCGAGAGGAGATTGGCGAGGGTGCCCCTCTTCTCTACCTTCCGTACCTCTTCTCGCGTGCCCATGGCATGAGGGCGATCCGCCAGGTCGCTCAGTCGCTCAAAGAGGAGCTCTGATGGGAGCGCAGGGGCGCTTCGGCGGGGACCCGGATCGCAGCCAGAGTCTGGAGCAGCTCCTCGCGGCAAAGGAGGTCGTCGTTGCCTGCGGTCCAGGCGGTGTCGGCAAGACCACAACGGCCGCGGCACTCGCCGCAACCGCGGCCGTTCGAGTGGGAGGGCGAGTGCTCGTGGTCACCGTCGATCCCGCGAGACGCCTTGCAGATGCGCTCGGCCTCGCGGGGTTGGGCAACAACGCCACGCGCGTGCCGGAGTCGGCATTTCGCCAGGCCGGAGCGAAGCCGAGAGGTGAGCTCTTTGCTGCCATGGTGGACATGTCGCAGTCGTGGGACTCCCTTGTGAACCGACACGCTCCGGACGAGCGGACGGCCCGCCAGATACTTGCCAACCCGCTCTACCAGAACGTCAGTCGGCGTTTTTCGCAGGGCCATGACTACATAGCCATGGAGCGGCTGTACGAGCTTCACGAGGAGGGCCGGTACGACCTGGTCGTGGTCGATACCCCGCCCTCGAGGAACGCCTTCGACCTGCTTGATGCACCGTCCCACATGACGGACTTCTTCTCCTCCCGCCTGATCCGCTGGCTCACCGTGCCCTACCGCTCGCGGCTCGTGAACCTTGCATCCCGGCCCTTCTACCAGGTGGCAGATCGCGTCCTTGGAAGTCAGCTGTTGCAGGATCTGGCTGACTTCTTCATTCTGTTCCAGACGATGCGCGACGGCTTCGTAGAAAGGGCCGAGGCGGTGAACAGGCTCCTCAGCGACGCGCGGACGACGTTCCTTCTCGTGACCACCCTCGAGGCCGTGCCGGCGCGCGAGGCCGAGGAGATGGCCAGGGCGCTGGCTGATCGGCACCTTCATCTCGGGCTCCTCGTGTGCAACAAGGTCCTGCCTCCGGCTCTTTCCGATCCGAGAGTGGCCAAGGTCGCGGATCTGCTCGGTGAGCGCGCTTGTGAGCTCGCGGGCGCGATGAGTGAGGAGTTGCGGGGTGGAAATGACCCGGACCTCGTCGTGTCAGTGCTGGCAGAGGTATCCCGGAGCTTCGCGAATTTTCGTCTCGTAGCCAATAGCGAGGCCGAGCTCCTCACGGAGATTGCTGCTTCCCACGAGATCACTGCGACGGTCGGCTACCAACCGGGCAACATCACCGATCTCGGCGGCCTGCTCAGGCTAGGCGCCAGGATATGGGGTGACCTCGAGCCGCCGGCCGACGGCGGCTGCTCGCCAAGGCGTCGTTCTGGGCGAGCAGCTCGTGCCCGGTCCGAGACATCCAAGCCGGCCCCTGCTGAGCGGCCGACCAGTCCAGACCGGCCGGCCAGTCCCGACCGGCCCGCCAGTCCCGACCGACCGGCCCGGCCGCTCGACGGCCGATCCGGTACGGTCTGAGAGCGCGCTCAACCGGGACAACCGATCGGATAGCCCATGCTTGACTACCACGTCCATCTCTGGCCCCATCCGCAGCTCGCCGACGAGACGGATCTGACCATCGAGCGGCTTGCGAGGTACTGCGACGCGGCTCGCGCGGCCGGGGTGGAGGAGATCGCTCTGACCGAGCACTTCCACCGTTTCGAAAAGGCGCGGGAGGTCGTGGAAGGGTGGTGGGCGAACGAGCCCAACGAAGAGCTCCGCTCATATGTAGCTGAGTACTTCGACCACCATGCCACCGCGGATCTCGACCTCTACATGTCCACGCTCACGGCAGCCAAGGATTCCGGGCTGCCGATTGTCGCAGGGCTTGAGGTTGACTACTACCCAGGACTCATGGACAAGGTGGCGGCACTGTTGGATGGCTATCCGTTCGACGTCCTGCTCGGCTCGATCCACTGGCTCGGAACGTGGATGTATGACATCGTCGACTCGCCCATCCAGATGGCAGAGTGGGACGCACGGGGGATAGATGCGACCTGGAAGAGGTACGCGGAGGCGATCGAAGAGCTGGCCGGCACCGCGACCTGTGATGTCCTGGCTCATCCCGATCTGGTCAAGGTGACCGGGAGGATCGCGGATCGAGGCGTTGTCGTCGAGGTTGAGGAGCGGATATGCGATGCGGCTGTGAACAGCGCGATGGCAGCAGAGCTCTCGTCGGCAGGGTTCCGCAAGCCAACAGGGGAGGCGTACCCGTCCATGAGCCTTCTCCGGCGCTTTCATCGCGGTGGTGTACCGCTCACAACTGCCTCTGACACCCATGGACCAGGTCATATCGCGGACCGGGCTCCGGTGCTGCATCGCCTGGCGCGCGAGGCGGGGTACTCGACGCTGAGGGCGTTCGCGGGCCGCAACGGGTACGACGTGGCGCTCGGAGACCAGCCGGCCGTCGATCCGACAACTGGCCCAGGGTCTTTACAGGACGATCCGGCCGATTCGAAGAGCATCGAATGAACACGCCCCTGGAGCTCGCTTACCGCAACGCTGGCCTCGATCCGCAGGCTCGGCAGCATCTGGAGCGCCTGATGGCTTCTTGGAACCTCCTCGCCGATCTGTGCTTTTCCGATCTCCTCCTCTATGTTCCGACGGACCGCCTGGCTGGCGGC
>JAKACA010000259.1 GCA_021796455.1 Actinomycetes bacterium | reverse complement strand
AGTTGCAGCCAACGCGTCGCGCTTAGCCTCGCGCTCTCGGTTTGCTGTGACGGGAAGCCACGACCCTGCGGTAGATCGCCCAGCGACTAGGCCCGGCTAACAACTACAGAGTCTCCAACGACCGACGGTCGAGATCTGCGGTGCATATCCAGCCGGGCCCGGTGCCTCCAAAGCGTGCCTGCTCGGCGCCAGCCATATCGGTCTGCCGGCAACACTGCGAGCCGCCACCGACTCCCTCATCGTGTTGGGCTCTCGCTCTCTTCGGGGAGTACGAGCCATGACGACGGTCCAGCTCTCCCTTCTCCCCGCGGCCGATGCCGAGCTCGATCTGTCGAGCTACGCCTTCATCGTGCTCTCCACTTCGGCCGGCAAGGACTCCCAGGCGATGATGGATCTCGTCGTGAAGAGGGCGAGGGCAGAGGGGGTCGCCGAGCGCCTGGTAGCCGTGCATGCGAACCTCGGCCGTGTCGAGTGGCCCGGGACCATGGACCTCGCCGCCGAGCAGGCGTCCTGCTACGGGCTTCGCTTCGAGGTCGTGAGGGCCGGCGGGGGCGACTTGCTCGAGCGAGTCGAACAGCGTGGCATGTGGCCCGACGCGGCGCGGCGCTGGTGCACCTCCGATCTGAAGCGCGGGCCGATCTACACGCTCTTCACTCGCCTCGCGGCTGAGTGGCGCGACGGCGGTGGCACCGGTCCCTGCCGCATCCTGTCCTGCATGGGCCTTCGTGCCGAGGAGTCTCCGGCTAGGCGCAAGTGCCCGGTGTTCGACTTCGACCGCCGTGCCAGCAACGGCCGGCGTCACGTCGACACCTGGCTTCCGATCCACAGCCTCACGACCGCCGAGGTCTGGCAGGTCATCGACCGCTCCGGCGTCTCGCACCATCCCGCGTACGATGCCGGCTTGCCGAGACTTTCCTGCTCGTTCTGCATCCTCGGGTCGCGCTCGGCTCTCGTGAGAGCAGCCCAGTTACGCCCCGACCTCGCCTCCGAGTACGTGCGGGTCGAGATCGCGACGGGTCACCGCTTTCGCCAGGACCTGTCGATCGCCGATGTCGTTGCCGCGGCCAAGACGGACGTGCCGGTTCGTATAGCGGACTGGGTCGCCTGAGAGACGCCTCATCGCCACCGCCGTCGACGAAATGACAGTTACGGGGTATCCATCTGAGCCGACTAGGCTTCCGGCGTGGACGAGCATCCCCGAGGCGGGCGGCATTACCCGCGTTCGACGGGCGAGTTCCAGTCGTGGTTTCCCACCGACGCGGACTGTCTCGACTACCTGGCATGGCTGCGCTGGCCGCAGGGTTTCGTCTGTCCGCGGTGCCAGAACCCGAGCGGTTGGGTCGTGGCTGGTGGTGCCTACAAGTGTGCGAGCTGCTTGAAGCACACGGCCATAACGGCGGACACCCTGTTCGACCGACGCAGAACGCCGCTCACGGTTTGGTTCGCGGCGTGCTGGCAGTTCGCGACGGCGAAGGACGGCATCTCCGCACTCGGCCTGCAGCGGACGCTCGAGATCGGCTCTTACCAGACTGCCTGGGCGATGCTGCACCGGCTTCGCTCCGTGCTCGTGCGCCCGGGGCGTGATCGCCTCGTCGGCACGGTCGAAGTCGACGAGAGCTACTTTGGCGGGGAGGAACCCGGCCTTCGCGGTGGACGCCAGAAGGGCAAGAAGGTCCTGGTGGGCGTAGCTGTCGAGCTCCAAGCACCGCGGGGCCTTGGTCGGTGCCGCATGGGCGTGCTCAGCGACGCATCGGCCACCTCACTCGAGCGTTTCGTCACCGAGAACGTCGAGGAAGGATCCACCCTTGTCACCGATGGGTGGTCGAGCTACCCGTCGGCCGTGCGGAACCACTACGTGCACCAGCCGATCAACGTCAAGCGCAGCGGCCAGCCGGCCCATGTCGTGCTTCCGGGTGTACACCGCGTCGCCTCCTTGGCCAAGCGCTGGATCCTCAGTACCCACCAGGGCTCGGTCGCCGATCCTCACTTGCAGAGTTATCTCAACGAGTTCGTCTTCCGTTTCAACCGTCGCAACTCGAGGAGCCGCGGACTCCTCTTCTATCGACTCCTCGAGCTGGCGGTCGATCACGATCCGGTGCGCTACCGACAGCTCGTCGCCGACTCGAAGTCGAAGAAGGTGCCGCCGGTGCCGCCATGGAGGAGAGGCCAGCCTCCGAGCCTGGACCGGCCTCGCGTCCAACGCCTTTGGAGAGCAGCCCGCTGAGCTGGGGAAGTCGGCTCAGATGGATACCCCGTTGACAGTTATCCACAGATCGGCACTCGAGAGCATCATCGACGCGCATCGCGGTTTTCAGACGGGCAGCCATTTCGTGCCCTTCACCGATATCCTGGTGGGCGGTCACTTCACGGTCGATGCCGATCGCAGGAACGGTCCTGGCGCCGCCTGAGCAGGTCGGTCCCCCGATATGGTTTCAAAGTCGGACGGGACGGGAGCACGATGCGGCATGGAGACGAGCACAGGGAGAGCCGCGCTGATGAGCGACCACAAGCGGCCCGCTGAGCATCGGCCCTACGTCGCCTGCGCCCCCCTCTCGTTGGCGGACATGTCTGGGTCTTCGCCACGCCGACGGCGCTCCCTCTCCGCTCTCGTTGTCGTCACTGCCGGCGTTGCCGTGGCGGTGGGGATCGCAATCGCCGCTCACCTCCCGGTAGTCCTCCTCCCGGTAGTCCTCCTGGCGCTGTTCTTCCTTGTCACGGCAGCCTTCGACATCAGCCATGTCGTCCTTCCCCGCACGCGGACCTTGCTGGTCACGATGGCGGCTATCGCCGCGCTCGGCCGTGGCGTTCTGTCCCCGGCGTCGCAGCACCCTGGCCTGCTCGACGGACTGGCCGTGGTGTCCCTCACGTTCGTCGTGATCGACTCGGCCGCGCTCTTCAAGCGCCTCTGTGACTGGCTCGCCACCGCCAGGTTCTGACCGTCGGCGGCCCGGACCGCTGGGCCGGCTGTGTTCTACCTATCTCTCTCACCCAGGCGTCATCCGACTCCCCGCTAAGCGTCCGGCCGCCACGGAAAGGGACCTACGGTGATCCGCTGAGACCGTATCGAGCGCAGGCCACTGCCGACGCGCCTACGCCGCGGTGGGCGGCACACCTGTAGCGGGGGTCGCGTGAGCTTCCGGCAACCTCACCGACCTCGCTGCAACGGCGCCGGCTCTTTCAAGTATGAACTGGGAGCGCTCGACATCGGTCTCGTAGACGGCGAAGTGTGTGCATCACAAAGCCGGATCGTCTCGTCGGTCGCCGCCTTGCTGCATCCATCCCGCCTGCAAATAGTCGGCCGGCCCGGGCACGGCAGCGGCTGGCGAGCGCTCCCATGCGAAGCGGTGCTCGCTGCTGCGACGACAGTCAGTGATGGCTTCCCGGAGCCGATCCCCGTCACCTCCCGACCTCCGCCTGGCTTGCTTGCGTGTCGCTCGGCGGCGCCTGGACCGAGGTCTCGAAGAGGAACCTGCGATGCTCCCTGAGCGCCTTCACGCTCGCGTAGGCCATCGCGAGTGGCCACAGTGCGATCACCCCGATCCCGAACGTGGCGATGACGATCCAGATCGCGGCCGCGATGAACACCGCTCCGCCCGGGAGGCTCACGTAGAGGACCCCGATCGGACCCAAGAAGAACGTGAGCAAGAGTGCGATTATCACGAACCTGTCGCGGATAAGAGGCCCGTCCGCGACTCCCGTCCAGCCGTCCTGCATCGTGTCTGCCTCTCTGACTTGGTCCGGTCTCTCCGACCTGTCTTGTCGTGGATAGTGCCCGACTACGTCGCGGTGTGGGTATGTGCCATCTCGCGCAGCACCCGCTGCTCGCCGTTCATCTCGGCCTAGCGCTC
>JAKACA010000043.1 GCA_021796455.1 Actinomycetes bacterium | reverse complement strand
GCCGCTGCTTACCCCTTCAAGTAGTCGGCGAGGTTCGCCAGAGAGGAGGTCAGTCCGGCTGCGTGGTCTTGCGGGGAGATGCCGTCGGGAACGTCGACGGCTGTGATGTCGACACGGGTTCCTCCGTCTACCGCGGCGACCTCCCAGGTCATGGTCATCGTGCCGGCATAAGCAGGAATGGGGTATCCATCTGAGCCGACTAGGCTTCCGGCGTGGAGCAGCATCCCCGAGGCGGGCGGCATTACCCGCGTTCGACCGGCGAGTTCCAGGCGTGGTTTCCCACCGACGCGGACTGTCTGGACTACCTGGCATGGCTGCGCTGGCCGCAGGGCTCCGCTTGGAGAGCAGCCCGCTGAGCTGGGGAAGTCGGCTCAGATGGATACCCCGTAAGCAGGAGAGTCAGACACGAAGTCAACCGCCTGAACGACTCGAACGCCGGGGACGATGTCGATGAAGCGAACCTCCACTACGTCGGAGTCATCGGTTGCCTTCCCCCGCGCCACGGTGGGGTCGGCGTAGGTCAACACCATTCGGTATGACCCTCCTGGACGGAGGTCGAATCCTTCGAACTTGCCGGTCATACCGGAAGGAGGCAGCCATGCCAAGAGGGCCTGCGGGTCAACGAGGGCGGCATAGACCTTCCCGGCCGGGGCAGCAATCACGCGTGACCCGCTGTCATTATGAGGCACGACCAAATGTTACGCACGCCCATGACAATCCGGCGTAGCTGGAGCCGATTGGAAGGGTCAGTGTCCCAGAACAGCAGGACCTCTGGAGGCTCGCTGGTGACCCTGATCGCCGGTTCCAGGCGACGCTCACGACTCCTGAAGGTGCTGGCGCTCAGTGCTCGAGTCGTCCGGCTTCTATCTGCTGCAGGCCGGCGCGCATGGCCTCCAGCTTCTCAGGCGAATGGCCGCCCCAGTCGACGAGCTCACCCACAACGCGGAGCGGCTCGCGACTACGAAAAGACTGCGTCGGGTTTCCAGGGAATTTCTCGTCGGTGAGGTTAGGGTCGTCTTCGAAGTAGCCTGTCGGCTCGATGACGCAAATCCGCGCGCGGCCTTCACCACAGGCGAGTTCGGCTCCCCAGGTCGCGGCGTCGAGGGTGGCGCTGAAGTAGACATAGTTCATCACCCGACCCTCTTCGACGTTGGACTCACGGCGGGCGACCAGCAGCTCACCTGGGGCGGGGTCCGCCTTGGTTCCGTGCAAGTACACGCACGGTTCGTACACCTCGAACGGCACCGGCTCCTTGTTGTTGCTCAAGACTCAGACGCTACCAAGCGACATCGCGAAGGCGATCTCGTCAGCTATCTCCGGGTTCCGCAGCTAGAAGTCGCAGATGGCGATCGGCCTATGTCCTTCCCCAGGTGGGGCAGAGCCGGCCGAAACGACGGTGACGCGCTCACGGTCGCTCACTGGTCCACGGGAAGGGTGCCCACAACGTGTGCCCATATTTCCGGCTGGGTCCTGCCTCCGATCGCCGGCCTGGAGACACACGACTCAATCGATGGTGCCGGCTGGTACCACCCACTGGCACTGCTGACCTGTCACTTTCGCGATCAGGTCGAAGTCCGCGTCGTAGTGGAGTAACACGAGACGATCCTGCTCCGCCGCAGCGGCGATGAGCAGGTCAGGTACCTTTCGGCCTCTTTGGCTTCGCGAGGCCAACAGTCGTTGCACTTGCCGAGCGCGCTGAACATGTGCGGCGGTCGTCTCGACCAGCTTGAACACTGAGAGGTCGGCCATGTCCTGGTCCCATTCCCGAGCGTTGCGGCTTCCGTAGCCAACTTCGAGGTCGGTGATCCCAGCTCGGCCGATCTGGCCCGCGTGGGTGAGCGGGTCAACGACGGCGCGCACGGCTGGCTCGCCGAGGCGAGTGATCACGCTGGTATCGACCAGGTGGGTTACTGCCACGCCTTCTCGCGAGGGGGCAGCTTGCGGCGTCCGAGGCGGTCGAGGGCCTCGCGGACCTTGGCGTCTCTGCCGGCGCCGGCCCGCTTCAGGGCCTCATTGACGGTCTCTTTCATGCTTGCGGTGCCCAGCTCGGTCCGGGCTGCCGCTAGCGCGTTCTCGTCGATGTCCACCAGATGCTTTGACACGCCCACAGTATATACCAGTGCCACTCCATATATCCAAAGGGCGAGCCTTGCCGTGGCGGCGAGCTCAGATGTATCGCCAAAGATCTGCTCGGGCCGTCCCAGAAGTCCACCGTCGACGCGTCCCGTATCGCCGGGTCGCGGGCGACCGCGAAAGTGGACGCTCAGCGGTCGCAGTCAACGGCGACTTCGAGCGCCTCACAAAGCTGCCGCATCCTGACATCAGCAAGGCGCCCGATTCGTTCGGTGAGTACGCCGAGGGCGACACTCTCGATCGAGTCCAAGTTGACCACGCAGTGCCGTGGTACAGGGTCGTCGCCTGGTTCAAGGACAACCTCACTGGGCAAGCCACGGATGGTCGTAGTGCACGGAGCGATGACCGCCCGTCGAAGGCGAGGAATGGCGGCATCGCGAGACAACACGACCACAGGCCTTCGGCCAATGTCGGGAAGCTCACACCACCAGACGTCGCCCCGGGCGGGCAACGAGCTCATGACGCGGCTGCCGCAGCCCGGAACGATGCGAGATCACCCCACTCGTCGTCTTCGTCAAGGGGGTGGTTGTCGTAGGAGGCATACGCTGCGTCGACTTCCGCGGCACGGTGTCGAGCAAGGAACGCTGCCAGGGCGTCATCGACAAGTGCTGAGTCCGGCGCGCCCGCCTTCACCTCGCGCGCCTGCTCGAGAAGTTGCTGGTCCACGGTGGTGCTGATCCTGACGCGGGTCATGCCATAACTATAGCATGCTTATCCCACAGTCGAGCCGGCTGCCTGGCGGTTCCCTGACCCCTACCAGCGCTGGTCTTCTCCGGCTGGACTCGCCCGAAGCGCCGGTTCATGGGGCGCTGACGGGGATGACCTTCGATCTTGTTCACGACAGCCACCGTCGAGCCCGTGTTAGCGGCGTGATTGCCTGAGCACTTCGGCAACTACTTCGGCTGCGCTCTTTCGTGACGCGCAATTTGGCCGGCGGCCTATGACTCGGTGAGGATGAGCGGTCCTGATCTCGCGAGAGGACCCCTCCCCACAAGTTTCAACGGCTGGTGACGGGAGGGGTGCAAAGGCGGGCTTCCATCTAGTTGAGCGCCGTCGCCAGGCGGTCCAGGTTGTCTGCCGGCTTGGATGGGACGATGTCGGCGCCACGGGTGCGAGGGGTGTTCGCGCCGTGCAACTGGGAAGCGGCGAACCGACAAGCACGTAGTCCACCCCGTGCCGGTTCAAGCATTCGGGCACCGCGGCGATCTGAACGTCCGACATCGGAACGCCCGGGTCGGCGTCTCGCCCGGCGCGACCCCGATGGCGCCGTTGTCTCTGGGCGGCGGCCTGTCGGCGGAGTTCTCCTGCCACCTCGGCCGTCGGCCGGGTCGCCGCCCACTCTTCGCCTCCCACTCTTTGACTGCCAGTCGTTGGGTGTCAGGCGGCTCGAGGCGCATCCGCAACTCCAAACCCGCGGCCTCGTGGCCGGCGCTCGACGACTCGCCGAGGTTCTCACCGAGCGTCCCGATCGGGCTCGATGCGCAGGGTATCGGGGTCTTCAGGTGCCTCGTTCGCCCATTCCACTTCGATCCCATGGCGTTCTCGCACGTAGTCGGTCCGGTACGACCAGTCCACTCCTCGACCCGCCAAGCGTACTACGAAGTAGTACGAGACGGCTGGTAGATATATGAGAGCAGCCGAATCCGCGCCGCGCCCCGGGGTGTTGGCTTGGGCCTCCTGACCGGTCACCAATGGAGGCGCTCATGACCACCCTGCATCCGACTACCCAGCTACTGGCCCCGCGGGACGAACCGATCGCGCCCGACGAGGCCGAGCTCGCCGCCGTGGCCTTCCTGGCCCGCTATAGCGGCCGGACCCTTGACGCCTTCCGCCACGATCTGTGCAACCTGTTCCAGTGGCAGCCGATCACGGCCTGCCCGTGCTCGAGGCGACCCGCGCCCATCTCGAGATGTACCGATCGTCGATGGAGGAACGCGGTCTGGCCGCCTCGACGATCGACCGGCGGCTGTCGACAGCGTGCGGTTACTACCGCTTCGCCCACATCGACGGCCGTATCACGCCCAATCCCGCCCAGTGCGTCCGCCGGCCCGCCGTCCATCCGACAGAGCAGCGCGGGCTGGACCGCGGAGAGCTCGGACGATTCCTGTTGACCGCCGAACGGTTCGACCACGCCCATGCTGCGCTCGCCGTCCTGCTCGGCCTGAACGGGTTGCGCGTGAGCGAAGCATGCCAGTCATCGGCGAAGCCGCCAAAGTCTTGCGCGACGAGTTCAAGACTGAGCGGCCCGAGATCCCATGGCGCGGATGTATTGCGTCCTACCAGCCGATCACGCTGGTGGCTGCCGGTCGACGTAATTTGGCCACCAACAGACTGTCGTCAGTGACCCGTCGTCAGTCGCGACGCCAGACGTGCCTGATTGGTACCGGGTCCGTGGTGGCGACGGTCGTCTGATATTGATAATCCACGTAGACGTTGCGGCCCGGCCGTAGCGTTGAGAAGACCGATGGGGCGCCTCCCTGGTCGTCTACGGCTGCTTGCAGCCTGGCTTCAGGGCGAGGTGCAAGTCCGCCGGGTTTGGCCATGCGTGGCTCGAAAGAGGCGCGTGCGCCGGTAGATCTGAAATCAGACATGTCCGCCATGGTTCTCACCTACGCGACGACATGGGAGGGTTTCGTGACAGCAGTGATGATCGGTGCCGACCCGCACTAACGAGTCCACGGGTTGTCGCCCGGCCGCCCGCCCGCCGGCTTGCCTGCTCAAGCCCTGCGGCCGTAAGCCTCTGATCCCCCTCTGGCGTGATGACCGAGAACCGATGCTCAGCGCGGAGACGGACAGCCAACATGCTTGGCGTGAGCGTGCTGCCGTCTCGAAGCACGTCGTCGACGAGATCACCGACAAGCGCCAAGCGCTCAGCTAACCCGCGCGGCCGACAGCCAGGCGAGCCCGTTGGCGTCAACGACCACGAAGCCCCGACCCTGCCGGAATCCGCCGATGGCGCCCACAGGCAAGCATCCTGGGTAAGCGTCCGTCAGCCGGCGCCGTTTGGGGGCAGACGGCTCCGAGTCCCGTAGCGTTTCTCCGTGACTTCAGATCTTCGGAGAGAAGCCACCACCGGTCGTACTGTATCTATGCAGTACAGCCCGCCATCGCAGCCCTCCAGAGCCACTGCCGCCAGAGGTCCAGGTGGCGATTTGAGTGCGAGAGCTTGCTGGAGGCGGCGCCGGGAATCGAACCCGGGTAGAGGGCTTTGCAGGCCCTTGCCTGAACCATTCGGCCACACCGCCAGGCGTGCCGCCACCATAGTGCCCGTCAACACGGGCTCGGCACCGGTAGCGTCGCGAGAAGGTGGCTTCGCTCCGCTGACACTGGAACAGCTAGCCTCTGCTTCGCGGCGTAGGGAACCCGGTGGAAGTCCGGGGCTGTCCCGCAACTGTGACCGGGGAGCGACCCTCGAACATGCCACGGCCCGTCGGGGCGGGGAGGCAGGGGGGAGCATTGATCCGCTAGCCAGGAGACCTGCCCGCCGGACCGTCGAGAGACGGAGGAGGCTCGCGTGGACGACATTGGCAGGAGGCGGTGATCGGCTCGATTCCTGGCTGCGCGCGCTTGGGCGGGCCCGAGACGGCACCTAGAGACATCTCCTTTGGACCGCCCCTCAGTCCTGCAGGGAGCTGTTGTGGCTGAGCGATCTTCGGGCGGCCTACAAAGCGCGCTCGGCTTGCTCACCGTGGTGCCAGGTGGTCCAGAGATGCGAGCCGGAGCAGTTGCGTGGTTTCCTGTCGTGGGAGCGGTGCTCGGGAGCGTGCTCGGGGCCCTGTGGTGGGGACTTGGTCGATTGCTCCCCCCGCTTGTCGCCGGCGCGCTCGTTCTTCTCGCCGATCTGGCCGTGACGGGACTTCTTCATGTCGACGGTCTCATTGACGCCGCTGACGGCCTCCTGCCACATCTCGAGGTGACGAGAAGGCTGCAGGTGATGGCCGAGCCACAAGCGGGTGCATTCGGTGTTGCCACTGCCGTCGCGCTCCTCGGTCTGCGCCTGGCTGCCCTTGGCTCGGCGCTACCTGGGTCGGCTTTTTCGGGAGCGATCCTTCTCGGTTCAATCTGGATGGGGAGCCGGAGCATCATGGGACTGGCTGTGACGCATCTTCGCAACGTACGCGACAACGGCATGGCCTCCCTGTTGCAAGGAGGCAGCTCGGTTCCTTCCTTGCTTGGTCTGGTCGTCGCGGCTGGCGCGCTCGCATCGTGGCATCTGCCTGAAGGACCGGCGGTCCTTGGCGCCGAGGTGGCGGGCGCAGGAGCCGTCTACTGGCTGGCGCACCGCCGACTTGGTGGGTACACCGGCGATGTCCTGGGTGCCGCGGGGCTTGTGGGCGAGACGGTCGCCCTTGTCGTGGCTGCAGCGAAATGGTGAGGAGCCGCAGGGGTCGTTCTGCCCTGTGGCCGGCCAGCACTGCTCTTGCTCTCGCGATCGATGCCATTGTGGGGGACGAGCCGCTTGACCCCCATCCTGTCGCGCTTTTTGGCAAGGCGATGAGTCGGCTGGAGCGTCTCGTGTGGCAAGACCACCGTCTCCCGGGACTCGCGTTTGCGTGCGGGGGGGTCGCAGCGGCCACGCTTGCGGGCCGTGCCCTCGACCGTGTCGGCGGTGGCCCCGTTGCTGCCGGGTACGTCAGCATCGCGGGGCGTGGACTTTGGGACGCGGCGGCTTCGGTGCACGAAGCACTTGTGCTTGGCGATCTCGCCCGAGCGCGCGAGTTGCTGCCGGCGCTCGTAGGGCGGGACCCAGCGGAGCTCAGCGCGACTGAGATAGCGCGAGCTGTCGTCGAGTCAGTGGCCGAGAACACGGTCGATGCCATTGTTGCGCCGGCGCTCTTTGCCGCGGCCTTCGGCGCTGCCGGGGCGTTTGGCTACCGCGCCGTCAACACGCTCGACTCGATGGTGGGATACCGGGACGCGCACTACGCGCGCTTCGGCTGGGCGGCGGCGCGCCTCGACGATGTTGCGAACCTGGTGCCCGCCAGGGTGACTGCGGTGCTTGTTGGCGCGGTGAGGCCCCGCGTCGCAGCTGACATCTGGCGCGCGGTCCGTCGGCAGGCGCGCGCGCACCCGTCGCCCAACGCCGGGGTCGCCGAAGCAGCCTTTGCCGTGTCGCTCGGGGTGCAGCTCGGCGGACGCAACTCCTACCGAGGCGAGGTCGAGGAACGTCCCTTGCTCGGCTCCCTTCCTGGCAGAGCTCCTGAGCCCGGTGACATCGCGGCTGCAGTTGCGTGCTCCCGCCAGGTCACGGCACTCCTCTTCGGCCTTCTCTTTACGGCAGCGGTGTGCGCGAAGGGCGCGCGCAGGCGTGCTCGTCCGCGGTGCCGGCCCGGGTCCCCGACCATCGATGGCCTCAAGAGCGCGCGCGGCCAGAAGGACATCGCGCCACGCCACGGCAGGACGAGTCGGTGATGGAGTATCGAGTGCCTCCACCTGGGCCGCACGGCGACGATGCCGCGAGAGTGGCGGCTGCGCTCCGCCTGAGGGAAGGCGACGTCCTTGATCTTGCGACATCTCTCAACCCTGTCGCACCCGATGTCCGCTTCGCCGTCGCCGCGGGTCTCGACTCGATCCGGCGCTACCCCGACGCGACCGTCGCCACCGCGGCACTTGCCCAGGTAGTAGGCATGGGACCAGAGAATGTCCTTCTCACCAACGGGGGCGCCGAGGCGATAGCGCTGCTTGGCGCCGAGCTCGCGAGAGGCTCGGTCGAGGATCCGGAGTTCTCCCTCTACCGTCGCCACCTGGTCGAGGTATCTCCGAATGCACCGCGGTGGCGGTCCAATCCCCACAACCCGACCGGCCTCCTGGCACCCCCGGGCGAGCGCGCAGCGGTGTGGGACGAGGCCTTCTATCCACTTGCCACCGGCGAGTGGACGCGGGGCGACGCGAGATCTGGGGCAGTCGTCATCGGGTCGCTGACAAAGGTGTTCGCGTGCCCGGGCCTGCGGATCGGCTATGTGCTCAGCGAGAGCGCAGACCTCGTGGCCAGACTTGCCGCCCGTCAGCCGCGGTGGTCGGTGGGTGGCCTGGCCCTCGCGGCAATACCTCGCCTGTTGGAGATGGCCGATCTGCCTGCGTGGGCGAAACGGATTGCCGCCCTTAGGGCCGATCTCCTCGGCGTGCTGGAGGATGCCGGCTTGCAGCCCGAGCCCTCGGATGCAAGCTTCGTGCTGGTGCGAGGCGCGGCGGGCCTGCGGGATCGGCTGGCGCGAACAGGCATAGTCGTGCGCGACTGCGCGAGCTTTGGGATGCCAGGTGTCGCGAGGATCGCCGTGCCGTCGGAGGATGGAATCGAGCGCCTTCGAGTCGCCCTCGAGGCGGGCTCGACCCGTCAGCTCGCGGTCGGCTCGACCGGCCAGCTCCACCCGAGACAGGGCTCCAGGCGGGATCATGAGGTGCCGGCTGTCCCCGATACGGGCGGGGGCCGGCTCAGGGGAGCACTGCTTGTCTGCGGGACAGCGAGCGACGCGGGCAAGAGCCAGATAGTGACCGGTCTCTGCCGGCTGCTGGCTCGCCGCGGCGTGCGGGTGGCGCCCTTCAAAGCGCAGAACATGTCGCTCAATTCCTTCGCGACACCTTCTGGTCACGAGATTGGCCGAGCTCAGGGAATCCAGGCAATCGCAGCCGGCATCGTGCCGGAGGTCGTGATGAACCCGATACTTCTTAAGCCAACCGGAGAGCGGCACAGCCAGGTGGTCGTGATGGGGCAGCCGATCGCCGAGCTGGACGCCGCGAGCTATGAGAAGTTGAAGCGAGACGTACTGACCCCGGTCGTTCTCGAGGCCTACGCCGATCTTCGGAACCGTTTCGACGTCGTCATCTGCGAGGGCGCCGGCAGTCCAGCCGAGATCAACCTATTGAGCGGGGATCTCACGAACCTGTGGCTCGCTGTCACCACCGGCATGAAGGCGCTGCTCGTAGGAGATATCGAGCGCGGCGGCGTGTTCGCCGCGCTCTATGGAACGATGACGGTTCTGAGCGACGAGCTGGCGGCGCCGATCGGCGGCTTCGTGATCAACAAGTTTCGTGGGGACGCGTCGCTGCTCACGCCGGGCCTGGAGGAGCTCGAGCGCCGCACGGGGGTGCCGACACTCGGAGTGCTCCCGTTTCTCGACAACCTCGCCCTTGACGCCGAGGACTCGCTCGGGCTCGGCGCGGTGGTGCGAGGTGCCCGTAGCCGGCGCGAGGACTGGGGGCCGGGCATGCGCGAGTCCGGGAACGAAACTCTCGACGTCGCGGTCATCGCTCTACCCCACATCTCGAATTTCACCGATCTCGACGGTCTCTCGATCGAGCCATTCGTGACGCTCCGTCTCGTGAGGTCGAGCGCCGAGCTTGGCGACCCGGATCTGCTGGTGCTTCCCGGGTCGAAGACCACAGTCGCCGACCTTGCATGGCTGCGCGAGTCGGGTCTGGCGACCGGGCTGTCAAGGTTGGCTGCCAATCCCGCGGGTCCGACGATCCTGGGCGTGTGTGCCGGCTACCAGATGCTCGGCGAGGAGATCGTCGATGGAGTCGAGTCGACGCTGGGTCGGGTCGAAGCTCTCGGGGTCCTACCGCTAAGCACCGAGTTCGAGTCTGGCAAGCTCACGCGCCAGCGGCGGGGCCGGACCTTGGGCGAGGAGGTCACCGGATATGAGATCCGCCAGGGTCGGCCCCGACCCGGTCCGGGCACCCAGCCGTTCGCCGAGCTCGACGACGCCTTCGGCTCCGGCGCCGAGGGTGTCGTTGTCGATGGGGGCCGCATTGTCGGCACGAGCCTGCATGGTCTGTTCGAGTCTGACGGGTTCCGTCAAGCCTTTCTTGCCAGGGTCGCCGCGCGCCGCGCCAAGCGCTGGCAGGCGAGCGGGGCTCGATTCTCCCTGGCCCGCGAGGCCCAGATCGACCGTATGGCCGACCTGCTCGAGGCTCATCTCGACGTCGAGGAGATCGTGAAGCTCATCGCAGCTGCAAAACGACATGCCGCACGGTGACGTCATTTCCGGCGCGCTTCGATCCGCGCCGTCCTTTACCTGAGCGAGGCCCGGCGACGCAGGCGAGCGTGGGATGTGAGACGCTTCAGGGGGTGCCTTTCCGGCACTGCGCCAGGCTGTGCTCAAGGGGAAGGGGTGGGAGGAGGACCGGTGAGCAAAACGGCGGGAGCGGTGGGGTTTCCCTTCGTGGCCGTGGTGGGCCAGGACGACGTGAAGCTTGCGCTCATGCTCGGGGCGATCGAGCCCCGCCTCGGTGGCGTGCTGCTTTGGGGTGAGAATGGCTCTGCCAAGACGACCCTTGCCCGCGGGTTGGCCGAAGCGATGACGGGAGGTCCGCTGCCGCCGCCCGAGGCTCGTTCAGCTCGTACGGTCAGCCATCGCGTCGTGGGAACCGCCGACCTGCCGGCAGTGCGTCAAGACGGCGAGCCGCGCCGCCCCCCGGGGCTTGGCTCGGCGAAAGGACGGGGAGTCTGCTGTCTAGATGGCGTAAACCTGCTGCCGGACAACCTCGTCGAGGAAGCTTTCGACGCCGCGGTCTTGGAGGCAAGCTGGGCTGGGCATGGTGGCGGCGGGGACCGGCACTCGGCGGGCGTCTTCCTTATCGGATCGATGGACCCGGCAGAGGGGGAGCTGAGACCACACCTGCTGGACCGCTTTGGCCTCGCGGTGGAGGTCGCGCCGCCCGCGGAGCCACTCGCCAGGGGGGAGGCGGTGCGGCGCAGGCTTGCCTATGGTGCCGATCCGCATCACTTCGTTGCCTCGTACGCGGCCGAGACGAGAGCTCTCGCCGCGCGCCTAGCGGCATGCCGGCCGGCGTGCGTGCCAGATCCGATCGTCGATGTTGCCGTCCGCCTCGCGGTGGGCTTGAGCGCGAGCGGGTTGCGAGGCGACCTGTCGTTGTGCCACGCGGCGGCGGCCCTTGCCGGTCTCGAGGGACGACGCGAAGCCTCGGTGGATGACGTCGCGAGGGTCGCGGGTTTCGCGCTCGGTCACCGGCGCCGTAGTGGTCCGCTGGAGGCGCGCGGAATCTCGCGCTCCGAAGTCGATGCCGCGCTCGAGCTCGCGGTGCGCGAGCACTCTGGTCGGCTGACGCGAGCACGCCATCTCGCGACAGAGCATGCTCCGAGCGGCGGGAGAGTGCCGACCTCGGCCGGGCCTGTCGGGGAAAGCGCTGCCCGCATGGCTCTCGTCTCCATGGAGCCGGTGGCGTCGGCCCGCAGGAGCTCCCATCCGGCCGCGGGCGAGCGCAGCAGAGAAGCGAGCAGCGGCGGTGGGCTCGTCGAGGTGTCCGACCTGCAGGAGGTGGTCGAGGAGAGACGGCTGTGCCACCTCGTGGTTCTCTGCGTCGACGCGTCAGGCTCGACAGGGGCCGAGGAGAGGGCCGGCGCGGCCCGCGGTGCCGTGCTGCGGCTGCTCACCGACGCCTACCAGCGCCGCGACAGGGTCGCGGTCGTGAGCTTCAGCGGCGCCGGCGCACAGCTGCTGCTCAGACCGACGGCGAGCATCGAGGTTGCCAGATCCAGGCTGGCCACCATGCCGATCGGGGGACCTACCCCTCTTGCCGAGGCGATCAGCCGCTCTCTTCAGGTCTGCCTGGCGCCGAGCACGAGGGGTTTCTCACCTGTGCTCGTTGTGATCTCGGATGGACGCGCGACGTCTGCGCCCGGCGGGTTGGATCCGCTCGCGGCTGCCATGGCCGCGGCAGATCGGGTTGCCAGCGCCGGGATCAGCGCGCTCGTCGTAGACGTCGAGTCAGGCACGATGCCCCTGCGCCTCGCCGAGGCGATCGCCGAGCGCATGGGTGCTCGGTACCTGCGCCTTGCGGCGGCGACGAGCGAGGGGATCGACCAGGCCGTACGTGCGCTCCTCGTCGAGATCCACCGCGAGGCCTGAGCATCTCGTGCCGGGTGTCGCAGGTGTCACAGGTGTGCCGTGCCTGCGCGTGCCCGCGCGCGGAGAGGTGGGAGAGGCCCCGGAGCTCCTCAGGCTCCCGTGGCGTGGAAGCCGCCATCGACATGGATCATCTCGCCTGTGGTCTTGGGCAGGTACCCGGACAGCAGCGCCACGGCGGTCTTGGCCACGGGCTCGGGGTCGTGCACGTCCCAACCGAGCGGCGCCCTCCCGTCCCAGACCTCTTCGAAGCGCGCGAAACCCGGTATCGACTTGGCGGCCATCGTTCTCACCGGACCGGCTGCGATGAGGTTCACGCGTATATTGCGCGGGCCGAGGTCGCGAGCGAGATAGCGGGTGAGTGACTCGAGGGCGGCCTTTGCGACGCCCATCCAGTCATAGGCCGGCCAAGCAACTGTGCTGTCGAAGTCGAGCCCGACAATCGACCCACCGTCGGGAGCGTCGCCGAGCAACGGCGCGAAGGCAGCCGCCAACAGCTTGAGCGAGAAAGTCGAGATCTCGATTGCCGTCGAGACGTCCGCCCAGTCAGCGAGGAGGATGTCCCCGCCCAAGCATCGCGCGGGCGCGTAGCCGATCGCATGCACGAGCCCGTCGATCGAGCCCCATCTGGCTCGAAGCTCCGAGGCGACAGCGCCGGCCTGGTCCGGCACCGTGACGTCCAGCTCCAGCACGTCGGGCTCGCCCGGCAGGCGCCGCGCCGCGCGCCGCGTGAGAGGTAGTCCACGGCCGGCTCCCGTCAGCACGACCTGAGCCCCCTCCTCTATTGCCAGCCGGGCTATGGGGAACGCAAGCGAGTCGTCGGTGAGCACGCCCGTCACGACGATTCGCTTGTTCTCGAGTATCCCCACGACGCCTCCTTTGCCCGAGTCCAGCCAGGTCCGGGTGGGCTTGGCCGCAGGCTAACGCGCTCGGGCAGAGCAGCCGGGTATCCCCGCGGATCCGGTCCGCGCTTCAGAAGCCGGTCGTACCCGTGAGCCGCCGGTAGAGCGCTGCTGTCACAGGGTGCACGCCGTCGAGAGGCCGTCCTGTCCACTCGAGAGTCCTCGCGAGGGAGCGGAGGGCTGCTTCGACGCCACCGCGGTTGCCAGCGGCGTCGCAGGCGACCATGAGGAGGCGGTAAAGCCGCTCGTCCCAGGGCGCGACAGCGAGCCCCTGGCGGACCGCCCAGGTGGCGCCGCCATGGTCACCATCGTGCAGGAGGTGAGCCGCGAGCCGGGAGGCGACCTCGACGACGCGATCCTCGATCAAGGAGGAGTAACCCTCCACGGTCGCCCAGTCACCTCTTGCAAGAGTGCCGAAGGGGCGGCCACGGACGAGCGTGAGGGCGCGGCGCCAGTCAGAGGGTCCCGATCTTTTGCCAGTGGTCTCGACAAAACGCGACCAGTCAGTCGTGACGTCGCACGAGAGGATGTGCCGTCCGGCGCATCGTGTGAGACGGGCCGAGCCTTCCTGGTCCCGCCCAAGTGCCCGGCGCGCCTCGTGGAGGCGGTTGGACAGCGTTTGGGGCGGCACGCGGCGATCGGGCCACAGGACGGCCGCGCATGCGTCGCCGGTAGCGCCTTCAGGGTGGAGAGACAGATAGGCCACGAGCTCCTTCAGGATCGGTCGACTCTCCAGGCTCTCGGCGGCCCCTACGATCTGGACGGGGCCGAGCAGGAGGACCTCGACGCCTCCAACGTGCCCGCCCGGTGTCGACTCCGGCGAGCTTGGGGGGCTCGGCTCGTCTGCTGCCCTATCTGGTCGAGCGGTGCCGGTAGCCGCGCTCGAAGTCACCGGGCTGGGTGAGCTGGAAAGGACGGGTCGACTGATCTCGTCCCTCTCCGCCGAGCCGCGCGGGGCGATGGTCGCCGAGACTCCGGCACGCCCACCAACCTCCAGGCAAAGGGTCTGACGGTGCGCAGCCACGCGCCAGGTGCAATGTGCCGAAGCCGAGGTGTCACAGCAGATCGCGCCGGACAGAGGCGTCTGCTCGACAAGCCTGAGCAGGCGTCGAAGGGTGCCGCGGCGGCCTTCGTCGACCGGCATCGGCGCGATCACAAGTATCCGGGAACGGCCCGTCTCGAAGCTGTGCGATCCTTCGAGGACAGTGATCGCAGCGTCGAGGGTCGTGAGGTAGCGGACGGCGGAGAGCCCCTCGATCTGGCGGCCGAAGCCGACCAGCCACACGTCGTCCGGATCGCACCACCGGCGTGAGGCAAGCTCGACCACGATGTCAGAGATCGTGTAGCCGACGGCAACTGGCGGGCCATCGAGCGCGACGGTGCCGACAGCTATCACGTCGAGGAGACACCTGGACTGCGCGTCCTGCCACAGTGTGACCAGCCCCGAGGAGGCGCCGGCTTGCCGGAAGGTGGCCCGCGCGACTGGCTCGAGCACGTGGGGATCCCGCCTTACCCACCATCCCTGGACAGTGCGGTGCTGTTCGAAGGGCGCGGGAGCATCGCTGTCTTCTTCGAGGAAAGCCGAGGATCCGTCCGCTTCGAGCAACCAGGCGATCGGCGCTGGGCCCTCAGGGGCGACGGCAAAGCGAAGACCGAGCAGCGCCCTGCTCCAAGAAGGCTCCTCCAGGTGGCCACCGGTGTTCTGTGACAGCGGCGGGAAGGCGGTTGGCCCCGGTCCAGCCTCAGGTTGTGGCGCGCCGCTCGCCGTCACGCCGGCCATTATGGCAGAAACCGCGATGCGCGTCACTGGAGAGCCGCGGCGGCGAGCAACACCTCATCAAGCTCTCCGCTCGATCTACCGGCGAACCTACCGGAGCAGATAGAAGTTTTCCACCTACGCGTTTACACGGCCTCGAGGCTTTGTAGAGATTGAGAGACACCGACAAGGGTGCTCCGACAAGGGTGCTCCGAAGTCTCGACAGCACCAACGACGGAGGAAGCGGATATGGGCGAGATGGAGACGGTTGAGATGTCGCAGTCGGTGTCGGAGGCCAGACCGCCTGCTTTGCATACCGGAAGCTATGGTCGGCCGGCCAGCTCTCCGACCTGGGAGAAGCTCAAGGGCGCCGGGGCTCTCGGGCTCGTGATTGCCGTCGCGGCAACCGGCTTCGCTGTGGGGCGCTCGAGCCACAAAGCCCACGCGGGGAGTCCGCAAGTGCAGCTGACGGCGAAGACTTCAGTCCCGGCCGCTCCCGGAGCTCAGGTAACGGTGACCGGCTCCGCGACTGTGCAGGGAGTCCCCAACACTGTCAGCTTCGAGATAGGCGTGCACACCACCGCCCGGAGCGCAACCGCGGCTCTTCGCATCAACGACTCGAAGGTGAACAAGCTCGAAGCATCGTTGCGCGCACACGGGGTCACCAAAGCCGAGATGCAGACCTCGCAGCTTGATATCTACGCGAACACGGGCAAGCACGGGGCCATCACAAGTTTCTCGGCCGATAACGACCTCGCCGTCACGATGGGAGATGTCGCAAAGGCAGGCGCGGCCCTCGACGCCGCATCGCGAGTAGTCGGCAACGACGTGAACCTCAACGGCATCTCGTTCTCGATCTCGAACACCTCATCGCTGCTCGCGACCGCTCGCGAGCAGGCCATGCGCAACGCTCGCGCAGCCGCCTCCCAGCTGGCCGCGGCTGCCGGTGTCACCCTCGGTCCAGTCGTGAGGATCACGGATCAGTCGAGCTCCCCGCCTATCTATTTCGCGAGTCCGCTCAGCCTTGCCAGAGCGACGGCATCGGTACCGCTGCAAGCAGGGACGCAGACCATCAGCGATCAGGTCAGCGTCGTCTACGGGCTTGGGAGCTGACGTGCCATCGGTGCGCCGAGCAGGCGAGATGAGTGGGTAGCCGGCGGTGAGCGGCGAAGGCGAGCTGAGGCACCTGCTCGACGGCTGTCCAGGGCCGGAGCCGAGCGCGGAGGCCCTCGCCGCGATCGTCGCACGCCACCGCCGCCGAAGGGCGCGCAACCATCGGGCGGTGCTCACCGCGGCAGTGGTTGTGATCCTGGCCGGGGCCACGGTAGATCTCGGGCTCAGGCACAGTCCGAAGACGCGATCTGCTTCGCCGGCTGTCGCCGCGCCAAGGGCCGCCGGCCCGACGTCTGCCGCCGCAAAAGTTCCCGTTCCGGCGGCCCCGCAGCCGCCGCCCGGACTGAAGTGGGATGTCGCCTCGAGCTTGGGGCTTCAGGGCGCCAGGAGCGGCGGTGCGTTCGACGCAGCTCCGATCGCCCGAGCTAGCGGTGACCAAGTCACCGTCCCGGCTCCGGGCGAGTTCGGATTCGCGGGCTCGCTCCAGCGTGTGGCGCGATCGATCTCTGGCGTGACGAGCGCGCCCCTCGCCTCCCTCACCGATGCCGGCGGTGGATACCTGATCGGGCATGGCCATGGTTGTGCCTCTTATTGCGAGGTCGTCTATGCCGGCCACCAACCGGTCGTCCTGTTCAAGCGTCAGCTGCACCAAGTCGAGCTGAGCGTGTCACTCGAGCAGTACTCTTTTCCGCTGTCGCCGCGGACCGGGAGCGCCCCCGCCCTCGGTCCGCCAGCTGCCCTCGCTCGCCAGGGCCTGTGTCCGACGAGCAGTGAGCTCATGGTGAAGGTGTCAGACGGAGCCGCGTCCGAGACGCTTTATGTGCCAACCGGTGGGCGGACGAGCCGGCCGCTTGCCGTGGTCGCTTTTGTCGCGACGAGGCTGGTGGATGGCAAGACCCTGGCTCTCGCCGTCGCACGCGCGAGCGCGTCGGTAGCATCGGTCGGGGCCAGGTTCGGAGACGGACCGGCTTACTCGATGGCACCGAGGGCTCACTGGGTCGTGCTGGCCTCGATCCTCCCGGCGGCGGTCCAGCTGGCCAGAGCCGGCACCGCGGCCTTCACCGCGCGCTCGGGTTCGGCCGTGACGCTCGAGCGGGTCGGAGCTGTCGCCGTCGGGTCACTTGCCACCGCGCCAGTAGCGGCGACATGTGAATACCTCGTCCGCCCGGTCTATGCCACGGGGCAGAATCCGCCGGTCGCACCCAGCGGCAAACCCTGGGTCGCGGGATCGGCCAAGCGCTGAGCCAGACTGTCGGCATACCACCTGACACGGCCGCCGGTGTGGCGAGCGACTTCATCGCGCTCTACGAGGCGCACTACAGCCGCGTCGTGCGCTCTTTGCAGCTTGGCGGGATGGACCGCGCCTCGGCGGAGGACGCGGCACAGGAGGCATTTGCGCGGGCACTCGGCCACTGGCGGCGTGTCCGGCTTGGGACCAATCCGGCGGGTTATGTGTACCGCGTCGCGTTCCGGCTCGGGAGGCGGACGCTGCGCAGGGATCTCGTGCTCGAGCGGGAGCCCGACGACCTCGCAGACATAGCGGGCCAGGTTGCCACGAGGACGGCCGTCGAGTCGGTGCTCCAGTCGATGCCCACCCGGCGCCGGGCGTGCGCCGTGATGTGCATGCTGAGCGGGCTCACCACCAAGGAAGCGGCTCGGTCGCTCGGTATCGCGGAGGGTACCGTTCGCAAGCAGCTCGAGCTGGCCCGAGTCACGCTTCGAGACCAGCTCGGTGACTCGCGACTTTGAGGCCGCCGCGGTGACCCTGGACCCGTCTGGGCACGCGAAGGCGCATGCGGGACTATGATCGCCCGAGCCGTTCGAGTGGGATCGCAGTGGAGGGACGTGGGCGGTTGCCCACGTTTTTATTTTGTCAAGAGCCTGGTCAAGGTCGGGATCGAGGAAAGGAGCATGGCACATGAGCACCGCGGAAACCGTCGAACGTGTCGTCGCGCCGGTGCTCTTGCCCCTTGGGATCGAGCTCGTCGATGTGGAGTCTCACCCCGGCCACCTGAAGATCACGATCGACCGGAGTTCGGGGCTCGACCTCGCGGCCATCGGCCAGGCGACGGGGGCGATCTCCCACGCGCTTGATGCCGCCGATGCCGTTCCAGGTGGCCGGTACGAGCTCGAGGTGTCGAGTCCAGGAGTCGAGCGAAGGCTGCGACGGCCCGATCACTTCGCCCGTTATTTAGGAAGCGTCGTGGCGCTGCGTCTGCGCCCGGGTGCAGTCGAGGGCGCTGAGCGCCGCATCGAGGGCGAGCTCCTCTCCGCCGACGAGCTGGGGATCGTGGTCGCTGTCCCGCCAGGTAGAGACGCGCAGAGCTTCGCCTACGAGGATCTCGAACGGGCTCACACGGTCTTCGACTGGCGGGCGGCCCTGGCTGAGGCTCCTGACCACGAGCGCGTCGACCGTCGCGCGGCTCGGCCATCGCCGGCCGAGCGCAGCCGCGCTTCGCAGCGTGCCAGAAGGCCGGTCTCAGATGCCACCGCCCGGGCGCCGGGGCGAGACCACGGCCCGGGCGACGGTGCCGCAGGCTGGGCCAGATGAACACCGACGACGACCGACACGTGACGGAGATCCAATGAGTGCGACGAATTTCGACCTTCTCGAGGCTCTGCAGCAGATGGCGAGGGACAAGGGCATCTCGGCCGAGACGCTCTTTGATGCTCTTGCCAACGCCCTGGTGGCTGCCTACAAGCGCTTGCCGAGCGCCGCGGAGGAGGCTGTTGTCACGATCGACCCGGACGTGGGTGAGATCCGTGTCTATGGACAGGAGCTCGACGACGAGGGCAACGTCATACGAGAGTGGGACGACACGCCGAAAGACTTCGGCCGCATAGCTGCGCAGGCCGCAAAGCAGGTGCTCATGCAACGCGTCCGCGAGGCTGAGCGGGACAAGAAGTACGAGGAGTACGCGGGTCGGGAAGGCGACATCGTCACCGGAATAATCCAGCAGACCGACACCCGGTTCACCCTCTTGGATCTCGGCAAGGTCGAGGCTCTCCTGCCGCAGGCCGAGCAGGTTCCCTACGAGCGCTACGACCACGGAGCCCGTCTCAAGGCATACATCGTCGAGGTGCGCAAGACCACCAAGGGCCCTCAGATCGTTGTCTCGCGCAGTCACCCAGGTCTTATAAAGCGGTTGTTCGAGCTGGAGGTGCCGGAGATCTCCAACGGGATCGTCGAGCTCAAGGCCTGCGCGCGCGAGCCGGGCCACCGCACGAAGATTGCCGTGTGGTCCAATGACGCGAACGTCGACCCGGTGGGTGCCTGCGTTGGTGCCCGCGGGGCGCGCGTGCGCATGGTCACCACTGAGCTCAGAGGGGAGAAGGTCGACATCGTGCCCTTCTCCGACGATCCCGCCGAGTTCGTCGCCCGCGCGCTGCAGCCAGCCAAGGTGAAAGAGGTCATTCTCGACGAGGAGCACGGGCGTGCAACCGTGGTGGTGCACGACTACCAGCTCTCCCTTGCCATCGGCAAGGAGGGGCAGAACGCCCGCCTGGCCGCGAGGCTGACTGGCTGGCACATCGATATTCGCAGCGAGTCCGAGCTGGCGGCCGAGCAGGCCGCTTATGACCAAGCCGACTGGGCCGAGGGAGAGTGGGTCGAGGACGAGTCGGGCGAGATGGTCTGGCGCAGCGCCGAAGGTGGAGAGTCACTGTCTGCCAGGCAGTGGGCTGCCGGCGAGGCGGAGGAGGCCGAAGCGAACCCGGGGTTGGCAGGCGCTTTGGCCGAGGCCGACGCTATCGTCGAGATGGTCGAGGAGGACGAGGTGTTGGAGGAGGCAGCCGAAGAGCTCGAGCTCTCGGCCGGGGACGAGGTCGAGTACCCCGACGTCTCCGCCGAGGCAGCCGTCGATCCCAGCGGCGAGGAGGTCTAGGCACGGCGCCGCCGGCATCGGTGCCCCTGCGCACCTGCATAGGGTGCCGCAGGAGGGCACACCAGGACAAGCTGGTGCGGTTCGTGCTCTGCGGAGACGAGATCACCCCCGGGCGCAACGAGCAAGGACGGGGTGCATGGCTTTGTGCCGGCTCGCCGGCCTGTCTCGCACTTGCGGCCAAGAGCGGTGCTTTCTCGCGGGCCTTCAAGACGGCTGTCCCACCGGCGGTGGTAGAGGAGGCAGCTGCGAGACTGCTCGGACCGCCCGCGGGGTAGGTCCGGGCAGGTCGGGCGCGGTTGACATTCGCCTCTCGCTGACTATTATTGCGATCTGGTTATCAAAGTGCTGAAAGCCCGGGAGCAACCAGGAGGCAACAGGTCAGATAGAGGCCACCACCGGAGTGTGTGCTCCTGATCCGCGGTGAGATCCGCCTGGCGGTTGGGCGCGCGCGTCA
>JAKACA010000258.1 GCA_021796455.1 Actinomycetes bacterium | reverse complement strand
CATCCTGCGCCTACGCAGCACGTCTTGGAATTCCATCACGTGACCTCGGATCACAGTTGTGGAGCGCAGGGTCCCCGGTGGCCTGGCGAGCGTCCCCGCCCGAGTCGCCGTCCCACCAGCGTCCTGCCGCTTGGGATGGCCTCAGCCGGTGAATTGCTCGAGAGCGGCGACGAACTGGGAGGAGTCCTCAAAGATAGCGGCGTACCCGGCGTCAGGAAGCTCGACTCGCTGCGATCCTGCTATCAGGTGGCGGAGCATCAGCCCGTCTGGAGCGGGAAAGACCGTGTCTCCGCTCCCGAACACTACGAGCGTCGGAACGGTCACCGAGCCGGCGTCACGAGCCAGCGCGTGGCTGGACCACGCCTCGGCCTGGACCGCTCTCTGCTCGGCGAGCGCGCCGCTCGTGACGTTGTCGGGCACCGTGGCGTCAACGGCCCCCAGCCACGCGGCAGCAGCTGACGCGGCGGCAGATGAGCCTGGAGAGCTTCTGATAGCGGTCGCAGCGGTTGGCGTGGAACCTGGAGATCCGACGGTCGTCTTCGACGAAGCACGCGCTGTGCGAGCGCCTGGAGGCGGCGAGGGAGATCCGTCGGCGAACAGCGTCGATGCCAGCGACGCGGGAGTCGCAGCTGGCGAATCGAGCAGCGAGGAGACAGCGGACGAGGGCCTCCGGGCACCGGGACCGCCTGCGGTTGTGTCAACGAGCACAAGTGACCGTATGTCACCAGGGTGTCGCTCGGCGAGATCCAGCGCCACTTCCCCCCCCAGCCCCCACCCGAGGACATTGGGCTCGACCAGACCCAGGGCCTCGATGAGGCCGGCAGTCTCGTCAGAAAGCCAGCCAAGGGTGACAGGAGCAAGGGCCGGCGCCGAGTAGCCAACTCCGGGCAAGTCGAACAGCGTCACTCGGTAATGCTGGGCCAGGACCGAGAGAAAGCTCGGCTCCCACCATGCCATCGAACCGTCCTGACCCATGATGAGGAGCAGGTCGGGCCCGGCACCGAAACGGCGAAAAGCTATGCGCTGCATGGACGCGTAGCCGGCGGCACCTGGTTGGGGCATCGGCGAGCTTCGGTGACCTGCCGCTACGGCAACCACGGGAACGCGACGCACGAGTCCGAGGAACGCCGCCCCGGGCACGGCAGTACCGTTCACGGTGACCTGTGACGGCAGGGTGGTCGACGGGATAGCGGCCGGACGACCCCGCGTACCTGGAGGGGGCGCGCCCTCTTGCGAAGGGGCCACCGAGCCACAGGCCGTGAGCGCTGTCGCAACCGCGAGAAGGACTGCGAGGATGCTGCGACGAGGAGCCGCGCGCAAGCAGGCCGCGCCCCTGGCCAACCGAGCGGCACGAGTGCCGCCCTGCAGACGAAGCACGCGCCTCAGACCCGCTCGCGCTGAAGGGCACTTTTCGCCAACGTCTTGCCGAACTCGAACATCAGCGAGGAGTTGCGATGGGCGTCTGCCAGCACGTCGTCGAGAGCGCCGGCAAAGTAGTCCACCTCCTCCTGACCTGCGATGAGCGGTGGGAGAAGCTTCACGATGTTGACGTTGTCCGCTGCTACCTGGGTGAGAATACGGTGCCGCTGAAAAAGCGGGGCAACGACAAGCTGAGAGAAGAGACCCTTGCGGGCAGCCTCAAGCATCTTCCAGCGGGACTTGAGCCGCAAAGATGCCGGCTCACCGAACTCGAGCCCGATCATCAGTCCCTTGCCTCGCACTTCCTTGAAAAGCTCGTAGCGCTCCACAAGGGGCGCGAGCGCGACGGAGAGAGCCTCACCGGTGGCGCGCGCCCGCTCGACGATGTTCTCGTCGTCGAGCGTCTGCAGTGTCGCCAGTCCGGCTGCCATGGCCAGCTGGTTGCGCCCAAAGGTCGTCGAGTGGACGACAGCTCGCTCCATCTTCGAGTACACGGCGTCAAAGACCTCCGACGAGCAGATTGTCGCCCCCACCGGGACGTACCCGCCCGAGAGAGCCTTGGACACCGTGACCATGTCTGGCTCGAGCCCGTAATGCTCGTGCGCCCAAAGCATTCCGGTACGTCCGAGCCCAGTCTGGACTTCGTCGGCAACGAAAAGGGTTCCGTGCTTTCGACAAAGAGCCTGCACTCCGGACCAGTAAGCCTGATCGGCCATGTACACACCCTTGCCCTGGATGAGCTCGACGACAAAAGCCGCGACGTCGCCGCGACGGAGCTCCGCCCCGAGCCTGTCCAGGTCCGCGAAGGGCACTGAGTCACAACCCGGAAGCAATGGGCCGAAGCCGCGGCGAAACTCGGCCCCCCCGTTCAGGGACAAGGCGCCGTTCGTGAGCCCGTGGAACGAGTGATCGGCGTGCAGCACCCTCGTGCGCTTCGTCGCGTACCTCGAGAACTTGATCGCGCATTCGACAGCTTCTGCTCCTGAATTGGAGAAAAAGCACCGCTCGAGCCCACCGTGCACCCGACCGACGAGTGCCTCGGCGAGCAGAGCGGGCAGGAGCGCGCAGTCGAGCTGCACAAGGTTGGGAAGGTCGAGATCGATCGCGTCCGCGAGCGCCTTCTTGACTACAGGATGAGAACGCCCCAGGGCGAAAACTCCGAAACCGGAGAGGAAGTCAAGGTACCGCTCGCCGTCGCGGTCGTACAGGTAGCACCCCTCACCGCGCTCGTAGAAGCGGTCCATGCCTATCGTGCGTAGGACCTTTGCCAACTGGGGGTTGAGAAATTGCGCGTGGAGCCGGAAATTCTCTCCCTGGCGGGCGTCCATAAGCTGGCGAAGTTCGAAACTCATATGGCCTCCGGGTCAATGCTGTCACGAGCGTAACGGCCGCGGGTGCGCGATCCCGGCGTCTCTCCGACCTCGCGACGGGCCTGACATCGCCTACGCCAAAGGCGCCCGTGAGGTGCCGGTGTAGGCGCGAGACATAGGGCCGATCGCGTCAAGATCCACTTCGACAAGCAGCGGTCGCGCGTGCTCGAGGCCGTCCCGGACAGCGACTCCCATCTGAGAAGCAGTTGTCACCCTTGTCGCTTGGACTCCAAGCGCGCCTGCAAGGGCGACGAAATCTGGCGACCCGAGCTCAACGCCGATGCGGCCAGACCCCTCGCCGTACTGCTTGTCCTGAATATTGCGCAAGATCCCATAGCCGCCATCGCAGAAGACCGCGACCGCGACGGGAAGCCCTTCTGCGGCAAGTGTCGCAAGCTCGGTTGCGCTCAGCATGAACCCGCCGTCGCCCACGATGAGCACGACCCCGTCCGGCGAGTTGCCGTCGAAGTCGTCCACAACTGCAGCCGATGCACCGATGGCATGGGCAAGCCCGAGACCGATGGCGAAGCTGTTCGGCATGATCGCGCGCCGTGGCCGTGCTACCGGGAGGAGGCGGTTACCCCAGGTGTAAGCAGAGATGGTGCTGTCTTTCACCACTGCCGTGTTCCCCGATATGGAAGCTGCAAGCTCGTCCAACAGCGCGACCTGAGCACCGATGAGCTCTCTCATTGCCGCCCTTGCAGAGGTGCCCACCTCGGCCACGCGCGCGGACCAGGCCCTGTCGGTGCTGGATCGGCGACCTTCAGAGGCGATGGAGTCCAAGATCGCGCGAACCGACTCTCTGGCATCTCCGGCAAGGCTCAGGGTGGCAGCGTAGTTCCTGGCGGGACGGTCAGGCACGACGTCTATTTGGATGATCGCCGATGGAAGCCCCATCTGCCAGTTCTCGGTGTTGGGTCCCTGGTAGCGGGTGCCCACCGACACGAGGAGATCTGCGTCACGACACAGGGCACGGACACCTGGATCCCAAGAGAGGTTCCCGATGCAGGCGGAGTCGCCCTCATCGAGCACCCCGCGGCCGTTGGGGCTCGTGAGGAGCCCTGCGCCGAGGAAGCGGACAAGC
>JAKACA010000042.1 GCA_021796455.1 Actinomycetes bacterium | reverse complement strand
CTGTGACGGGTGGGCCTGTGACGGGTGGGCCTGTGACGGGTGCTTGGGCTCCGATGCGTGCGTGGGCTCTGGCGCGGACCGTCGGCGGGAGCCGTTGGCGGCCTCTTGAAGCCGCCCAGCCTCCCTCGGCCAACTTGCTGCGCGACCACGCCTTTGCGCGTGCGAGAATGGCAGCGGCGAGTCGGCCGGGTGACCGCGGCTTGGCGGCGGTGCGCTTCTCATCGCCACCTTGCTGAGGAAGGTCGGGGCTCCACAGGGCAGGGTGCTGGCTAACGGCCAGTCGGGGCGACCCGAAGGACAGTGCCACAGAAAGCAAACCGCCGATGGCACGGTTCGCCGTGAACAGGCAAGGGTGAAACGGTGCGGTAAGAGCGCACCAGCGCCCGGGGTGACCCGGACGGCTCGGTAAACCCCACCCGGAGCAAGGCCAAATGTGGGACGGGTTGCCCGCCCTATGTCCCCAGGTGGGCCGCATAGATGGATGGTCACCCCACCGGAGCCGGGCAACCGGTGCCGGTGGACAGAACCCCGCCTATAGGCCGACTCGCCACTCATAGTGCTGTGACCAGGAGAAACGTAGTCGCGCGGGCTGACGTTGTCCGCGAAATGTCCGCGTGAGGTGATCTTTGGTACACGGGGAGTCGCAGCAGGCGTCGCCGGTCAGCGACCGGTGGCACGACGACCTCGGAGAATGCACGGAGCATTCTCCGAGGTCGTGTAGCACTACAGGTCGGGTTTCGGTGGGGCCGTTCGGACCATCATCACGTAGTTGCGGTCTGCGTGATCGTTCCAGGGGTCGAAGTATGTCCTCCGTTGGCCTCGGTTGCGGTGTAGGTGCACGAAGTAGCGGTGTTCGCGGCTGTGTACGGGTCGGTTGCGACGCCCGACGCGTTGGTGGCGACGGCCCCCGAGTTGGCGAAGGTACCGCACGCGCTCGACGTCGGGGTGAAGATCACCGGGTCGCCCGCGACATTCGGCGTAACGGTCGCCGTAGCCGTTCCGGAGCCGGCGAACGAGCTCACCGCGATCGTGTTGGTCGCTGGCGGGGCGAGCGTCTGGGTGATCATCGCGCTACCCGAACCGCCGGTTCCTGACTCGGTCGCCGTGATGGTGCAGAAGCCGACGGTGGCGGAGCTCAGGTAGCTCACCGTCGCGGTGCCCGAGGCGTTGGTCGGAGCGTTCGTCGAGCTGAGGGTACCGCAGGAGCCACCCGGCGATGCCGACGCTACAAAAGTGACCGTGTCACCGGTGACGACCGTGCCGGTCGGCGACTTCACTGTCGCGCTCACCGATGCGGCTCCGGCCCCATTTGCCTGGACCGACGTGGGGCTGGCAGTCACCGCGACGGTGTTGGTCGACGCGGGGGTCGCAAAGTAGCCGGAGGCGTCGATCACGATGTTGACAGTGCCACCGCCAACCGCGGGCCCGTTGTACATCTCGATGCTGCCAGTGCCGGCCGTGTCGGCGATGGTGACGTTCGGTATCCCCTCGGCTGTCGCCGGTGGCAAGGTCGTGCCGACCCAGTTGACGTCAGAGGCAACCGGTACCGTCGAGTCCGAAATCGGGTAGACGGTGAGAAAGCCTGCGGCTGTGCCCGGAACGACGGTGATGTTGGTCTGCACCGCAGCGGCGGCCGCAGGAATGACGCTGTTGGTGAGCGCGAACTTCTCCGTGCTGTTGGGCGTCATCGGCGTTCCGTTCATCGACGAGCGTGTGTCGGTGAGGCGCACAGGCGTGACAGGGAAGAAGGCCGAGCCAGGCGCACCCGCGGTACCGGTGAAGTAGCCGTCGACGTCGACGTCGACGTTGACGGTGCCGGTGTGGTTGTAGACCTCGATCTGGCCCCCGGTGCCGACGGCCACGGTGGCGCGGTTGGCGACCGTCTCGCCGGCGGGAAAGTTAAGGTTGGAGCCCAACGGACGCGTGCTTCCGGCCGCGTATGCAGTAAGGAAGCTCGCCGATGTGCCGCCCGCGGCGGTCAGGTTCACGACGACGGCGCTGGCCGTCGCCGGCACGCCTGTGGCGGTCCCGGTCACGGTCACGGCCACGCTCGTGTTGGTGGCGATGGCCGCGCCCGAGGCGAGAGTGCCGAGCACGCGCGTCGGCGAGACGCCGTCGTAGAGGCCGGTCGATGCCGGAGAGGCGTTGCAGGTGTAGTAGCCGTCGACGTCGACGACGACGTTAGTGCTACCGGCGTGGTTGAAGATCGAGACCTTGCCCCCGGCACCGACTGGGACCGTTGCCTGGTCAGCGACGATCTGGTTGGGGACGAAGTTCAAGTTTGAGGCGAGCGGTTGTGTCGCCCCGGTCGGAAAGACGGTGAGGAAGCCGGAGGCGGTCGAGCCGGCGTCGGTGACGTTCAGCACAACTGCGCACACCCCGGTAGTGGGGATACCACCCGCACCGGTCACCTGGACGTCAAGCGTCCCACCGGCGGTGAGCGTCTGGCCAGCGTTCGGCATGCCGGAGCCGGAGCGTGTGTCAGCTATCCGAGCAGGAGTGACAGGCACGTAGGAGCCCGCAGTAGCCGCGCTAGCATGGTGGACAAGCGTGCTGGCCTGCGCTCCGGGCGTGAGAAAGCCAAGAAGAAGGCTCGCGATAGCAAGTGTCGCCGCTCCGGCGCCAAGCAGAGATCGCCGTAGCAATGTCCCGACTGAGTGCCCATCGTTGGTTGAATGTTGCATGCGCGATATCCTCCATTATTGACGTGTTCTGCCACTATTTACGTGTTCCGTAGACCCCTCGCCTAAGTATTTTAACATTGAGCCTTCAGGAATACTCAGCAGCTAGCCTCAGTGACGCGGAGATGCGGCCGAGCGTCCGCGAATGCGAGTGCATCCGTCTCAGCATAAGACTGTCAGTGCCCGCACTAAAGCCGTCTTCAGCTGGGAAAATGGCTGCAGTGAAGACGACTGGTTGGTAGATGTGAATCTTGGAGATAGCATGATCCAAGCGTCTGATTGACGTCGTCGGACGACTCGACCTCCTGCTTCACATGGGCTCGCGCGCCGCCGGCGTCTGACCACCGATCTGGGCTCGGCGCACAGGTCGTAGGTACGGTTCGGGCGCCGTTCGTGACAACCACCTTCGATGAGAGTTTGGCTGCATCGACGTCCTTGGCGTGCCCGCAGGGTGAGTACCCGTCGTGACCTGCTCCACCAGGCGCGCCAGGCCAACCAGCGGGCGCGCCCCCCTTGCCCACGAAGATGCCGCGGTGTAGACTAAAGCAGACCTTCGACAGTGAGGGCACCGCCGGCGGCCAGAGTGAGCCGCTGTTACTCGGAGGTGAGACCTCGTGTCGGGTTCCGTGCGGACGTTCCCGGGATCGATTCTCGACAGTGATGCTGCCGCGTCTGCGACGTGACAACGCGGCTCGACAGCCACATCCCCGGTCACGGGCTTCACACGCCTTCACCGCGACGGGAACACAGGAGCACTGCCCGCAAGGCGGCCAGACGACCAGGGCCCGTTCGCCGGAGAGTATGACTGATGGATGAGAAGATGGTTCGGAAATGATTGTCCTCGCAATACTGTTATTGGTCCTACTCTTGTTGGGCCTGGGATTCACTGCGCACTTGTTGTGGGTCGTGGCGGCGATCGTTTTCGTGGTGTGGATTGTCGGACTCCTATTGGGACGGGCGAGCTCCGGGAGACACCACTTCTACCACTGGTGAGTTGGGTAGGTGAGACTGAGACAAGGGTTCGCCGGAAGCTCAGCTACTGCGCTGATGGACTCGACGCGTTGCTGAGCGGGCTCGCGCTAAGAGGCGAGTAGTGCGAGTGTAATTGAGAACGCTGTGAGTAGGCTGGCAGGTATCCAAACAAAGTCGTCCCCGACCGCAATCCGGCCGAGAGCTACGGCATCTAGCTAGATGGAGGTCAAGAAATGGGACGGACAGGATTGTTCTTCAGCACCCTTGCTATCGCGGTCGGTGCAGTCATGCACTGGGCGGTATCCACCACTGGTCACGGTTTCAACGTCTCCACGGTGGGAATCATCCTCATGATCGTTGGAGCCATCGGTCTTGTTGTTTCTGGCGTGGTCTTTGCTACTTCGCGCCGCCCGGTCGGTAGTGGCAAGCACACCTTCGACCGTCAAGCGACCGACGCACAGGGTCAGTCGAGCGAAGTACACGAGGAGGTACGCGGCTAGACCAATGGGGTGTGACCCCCGGCAACATGATGGGCTAGACCACGTAGCGCTCGACCGAAGGGGTTTTGAATGGTTCGTAGATTGACTAGCCTGGCTGTGCTCTGCCTGGTCGTTGTGGTCATCCTCATATTGCTAAAGGTCATCTGATCACGGTTGTACCGGACGGTGGCAATCTAAGAGCAGCCCCATCGGTCCGGTGCGGTTCCTCACGATTGTGGCTGTGAAATCCGCTACCTCATGACGGCTCCGCACGGGAAGGGGCTGCCTCGTCATTGACCACCGGCGGCAGCTTGCGTTCATCAACGCTGGCATCTGAGCTCGATCTCACCAAGGAGAGCACGGGTAGAGTCTGGCGTCAGTACCTGCGGGCCATTGGGCCAGGGCTGGTGACCGGGGCATCGGGCGACGATCCGTCCGGTACCGCCACTTCTCACAGGCCAGGGCCCAGTACGGCCCGTCGCTTTCGTGGGCCGCGCAGCTGACCTTGCTGCTGGCCGCCGTGCAGGAGATCTGCGACCGTACGGCGCTTGCGAGTGGCACAGGCTCGGCGAACTGGCCGTCAGGCACTTCCACTTGAATGCTCGAGCGATCCTCGCCATGCTCTAGTCGCTCACATCGTGGCAGACGGCCTCGACATTGCCGCATATCTTGTCGCCATTGGCTCCCGCGGCCCGCAGCTTCTCCATCCGGGACCGCTCCCCGTAGCCATCGGTGCGCGGATAGGCGGGGCCGCAGACGCTGCCATGAGCCGCTCGGCTCGGACGAGATGTCCGGCGATGGCCGACCTTTGAAGTTGCGGTCCGCTGGCCAGGCTGGCAGCGAGCCGCTCCTCATCGAGCGACTCGGTGCCGTCGTCCAAGGTCGAGCAGTAGGTCTGCAGTACCTGGCTGGCGGTGTGTGCCGGAAGTCTCATCGGGCGCTCCTCGCTGAGGGCATAGCAGTAGAGGATCGCCACCAATCGTTGGCGCAACGCCATCCGTGACACCAAGCGCCGTCCCCGGCGATCCCGGTCGCGCCTTTCGAGTCCCCCGAACCAGCGCCGGGGAGCCGGGGATCGGGGGAGCCGGTGCCAGCAGTGGTGGCGCCTGCCGCCGTGTGATGAGATGCCAGTGGCGACGCCGGAACGATCCAGGCCGCGACGGGCGGCCGGGCAGGTGGACGCGTGAGACGGGGGCACTATGGGCAACGACGAGCGGCGATGGCTCTCGGCGCTGCGGGACTCCCACGGCCGCCACGCGCGCCGCCATTCCGTCTCGGGCCGTCGGGTCGAGCCGGCGTGCGGTGAGGTCCGCTCTGGGTCGTCGGTCGAGCTCCGGCAACGACTGGCGATCACCGGTGGGCTTTGGGGCAACCTCGTGCCGGAAGTGACCGCACGAGGGGGTCCGCGGTCCGCTGTGGGGCAACCTCGTGCCGGAAGTGACCGCACGAGGGGGTCTGCGGTGACTCTCGGCGCACAGTTGGGCCGAGCGGCCGGACGAGCGGCCGGTTGAGCAGCCGATTGAGCTGCCGGCAGCCGGGCGCAGGCTTCCAAGTGTCGCACCCTAGGACTACCCTTTGCGCATGGCGCCGTCTAGGGCTTCGCAGGCTCTGCAATTCGACTTCTCGGTGCTGCCAGCGGCTGGAGGGGAGGCCGGCAGGGAGGCAGGAGACGGCGATGCCGGCAGGGGACCGGGCACTGGCGCAGGAGACGGCGATGCCGGCAGCGGACCGGGCGCTGGCGCAGGAGGCGGGGAGAGAGCGTCCGAGGGTGAGCCTGCCGGCGCCGCCAACAAAGTGGAGGTTGCGCGCCGCTCGGCCGTCGTGATGGCTAAGTCGGGCGCCGCTGTGGCGGGGAGGTCGCAAACCGACTGGCCGGGGGCGAGCGCGGACGCGGCCTTGACGGTAGCGCAGTTCTACGACCGCGTGAAGGCTGCGCTTCGCCTCGAGTTCCCGACAGAGGTCTGGGTGACCGGCGAGATCCGCAAGGTCAGTGTCTCGAAAGGGAATCACTACCTTGAGCTCGCCGATCACGATGCCGAGCCCGGACGCGCCAGAGGCGCCACCAGCACCACGACCGCCATGTTGGACGTGGCTTGCTGGTCCCGGGACTGGCCTGCGATCGGTGCTGAGCTCGCTTCCGTTGGAGTCGAGCTCAGCGCTGGGCTGGTCGTCAAGATCCGGGGGAGGGTCGGAGTCTGGGACGGCGCGGCGAGGCTGCGTTTCTCGATGACCGCGCTGGACGTCGAAGCTCTGCTCGGCGGGATCGCGGCGGCCCGGCGCAAGCTGCTGGTGACGCTTGAGCAAGAGGGTCTCCTCGAAGCCAACCGGCGCCTTGGAAGGCCACTCGTGCCAATGCGCATCGGCCTTGTCACAAGCGCCGCATCGGAGGCCCACCGTGACTTTGTCGGTCAGCTGGAGCGATCGGGGTTCAGCTTCGATCTAAGGCTCGAAAGCTGCCTTGTCCAAGGCGTCGAGGCACCCGCGCAGATCGCGGCAGCAATCGTGCGCCTGCAAGAATTCGGACCTGACCTGATCGTCCTTGTCAGAGGCGGTGGCGGTCGCGGCGACCTGGCAGCTTTCGACAGCGAGGAGGTGGCGCGGGCGATCGCTGCCTCGAGCTACCCGGTCTGGACCGGTATCGGCCACACGGGTGACAGATCGGTGGCGGACGAGGTCTCTCAGCGAGCCCTCATCACACCTACCGCCTGCGGAGAGGCGATAGTGACAGCTGTCGCCTCCTATCTGGAGGGGATCGACGTCGCGGCGCGCGCGATCGCGGCGAGGGGCAGGGCCGAGCTCGACCTCGCGCTCGGTCGCGTCGAGGAAGCAAGGAGCCGCCTAACGGCAGCTTCGCGCCACCAGCTCGACAGGGCGACATCGTCGCTCCTTCTTGCGAGCAGTCGAGCCGTCCACAGCGCCGTCGTCGGTCTCGAGCGCAACCGGGCGAGCTTGAGCGGCAGGTCGCGCGATCTCGCCCGAATCTGCCGGTATGCCTTGTCGGAAAAGGAGCAGAGCCTCTCCCACGTGCGCACTGTCCTCGAGGGATTCGATCCGAAGCGTCAGCTCGCACGGGGCTGGTCTCTTACGAAGGCAGTTGACGGGCGGGTACTACGGTCAGTTGCGGAGGTGTCTACTGGTGAAGCGATACTCACGGTGCTTGCTGACGGCACCGTAGCCTCGAACGTTGAGAATGTTTCGAGAGTCGAGGAGAGTGCGTGACGACAAGTGGCGAGGCACCAGTGAGCGAGCTCGGTTACTCCGAGGCAGCCGCCGAGCTCGACCGGATCATCGCCGAGCTCGACCGGGGAGTGATCGACGTCGATCTCCTAGAGGTACAGCTGCGGCGGGCCGTTGAGATAGTCGAAGAGCTCGATAGGCGCATCCGCGGCGCTCGCGAGCGGGTGAGCGCGATCCTGCCCCGCCTCGAGTCCGCGGGGCGTGCCGAGTCCGCGGGGCGTGCCGAGTCCGCGGGGCGTGCCGATGACGATCCGCAAGACGCCGCTACGGTGTGATGTCATGGCAGACGAGATCTCGCACATAGGAGTGATCGGATCCGGCCTCATGGGATCGGGCATCACCGAGGTATGTGCTCGCGCCGGGCTGGATGTGGTCGTGGTAGAAGCGGATCCCGGCGCCGCCGAGCGCGGGCGGGAGCGGCTCGAGGACTCCCTAGAGACGGCGGCGAGGCGGGGCAAGATCACCGCCGAGGAAGCCGATAACGCGCTCGCCAGGGTCCGCTACGCGACCGACTTTGGAGAGCTTGCAGACCGGGATCTCGTGGTCGAGGCCATCACTGAGGATGCGACGGCCAAAGTCGAGGTGTTCCGCATTCTCGACAAGGTGGTCGCGTCCGAGCACGCGATCCTCGCGTCGAACACCTCGTCGATACCGATCATGAAGCTTGCCACGGTCACGCGGCGACCCGAGCAGGTTCTCGGGCTCCACTTCTTCAACCCGGTGCCGAGGATGCGCCTGGTCGAGCTCGTGACGTCGCTGATGACGAGCGATCCTGTAGTCGACCAGGCGACGGCCTTCGTCACCGGCCCTTTGCAAAAGCGGGTGATCCGCTCTCAGGACCGGGCGGGTTTCGTGGTCAACTCGCTGCTCATCCCGTACCTGCTCTCGGCCGTGCGCATGCTCGAATCGGGTTTTGCCACCCGTGACGACATCGATGCCGGCATGGTGGAGGGATGTGGCCATCCCATGGGCCCGCTCGCGCTCAGCGACCTGATCGGCCTCGACACGATGCAGGCGGTTGCCGAGTCCCTCTACGAGGAGTTCAAGGAACCGCTCTACGCCGCGCCGCCGCTGCTGTCGCGGATGGTGGAGGCGGGTCTAATGGGACGAAAAAGCGGGCGGGGTTTCTATGAGTACGGCAGGCCCGCAGGGCAGGTGGGCAGTTGAGCGGCGCCTTTGCAGCTGAGCGCGAGACCGACGTCCGCCCGTGGGGCAGCTACGTCGTGCTCGAGGACGCGATTGACCACAAGGTGAAGCGCATTGTCGTGCTGCCGCAGAAGCGACTCAGCCTTCAAGTTCACAAGCATCGCTCGGAGCACTGGTTCATCGTGTCCGGTGAGGGGACTGTCAGTGTCGGGGACGCGGTCGTCACCCTTCGCCATGGCGACTCGATCGACATACCGGTAGGCATGGCCCATCGCGCCGAGAACAAAGGGGAGGATGACCTGGTGTTCATCGAAGTCCAGCACGGCGAGTCCTTCGGCGAGGACGACATCGTGCGGCTAGAGGACGACTTCGGCCGCTAGTAGCCGACCCCTTGAACCCGCCCGGTGAGAACCCGGTAGGAACCAGTCTTGGTTGAGCCGGAGGAGACTCAGTTCGAGAGCACGACTGGCAGCTCGCTAAGACCTCGCAGCGTGATCCGATTCTTGTAGGTCGGCGAATCCGTCGCGAGCTCGATCGAGCTGAACCGCTCGAGCAGGCGCTCGAAGACGATCTGACCTTCGGCGCGAGCAAGCGCCGCCCCGAGGCAGAAGTGGATGCCGCCGGCGAAGCTCATCGACGGACCCTCGTCCCGCCGCAGGTCGAGGCGGTCCGGGTCGCTGAAACGAGCAGGGTCGCGGTTCGCAGCTCCGAGCACAGTGACGACCTCGCTGCCCGCCGGGATGGTCACGCCTCCGAGCACGAGGTCCGCGAAGGCGTGGCGGCCGTCGAACTGCACGGGAGTGTCGTAGCGCAGCATCTCATCGACTGCCAAGCGCATGGCGGCGCGATCGCGGGTTCGGGTACCTCCTCGCCTTCCAGTCGCAGCACTTTCCAGAGCCAGATCCGATCGCAGCCTCGCCATCTCCTGCGGGTGCCGAAGGAGAGCGAGCAGGCCGTTGCCGATCAGATTGGTCGTGGTCTCGAAACCCGCTCCGAACAGGAGGATCACGGTCGCGATGAGCTCGACCTCGGTGAGCTTGTCGGTACCCTCCTCGACCCCGATCAGCGCGCTCAGCAGGTCGTCCCCGAGAGCTCCGCGTCTCGAGGCAACGAGCTCCCCGAAGTACCGCTCCAGCTCCAGCTGGGCTTCGAGAGCAGGCTCGACCTCGTCATCGGAGATGACCGGCTCCAGGAGAAGGGTCGCCCGTCCCATGACCTCGCGGAAACGGGGCCAGTCGCTGGCGGGAACTCCGAGCATCTTGGAGATGACCGCGATCGGCAGTCGGTAGGCGAGTGCCTCCATCGCGTCGACTACCTCTCCGGCCGGTATCGCGTCGCACAGCTCGTCGACCACGGCGGCGATCTCGGGGCGGAGCTGTTCCACGCGCCGGGGGGTGAATGCCTGCGACACGAGACCCCGCAGGCGCGTGTGGTCCGGCGGGTTGAGAAAGAGCAACGAGCGCCGCTCGGTTACGAGCTCGAGGAGTCTCGGGAAGACCTCGAGGCGGCCGAACCTCGCCCTGATCTGCTCCTCCCGGCCGCCTTCCCCCTTGCCGAGGCGCGGGTCGCGCAGCGCCGTGTAGCACTCCTCGTACCCGGTGCACACGAAGAAACCCACCGAAGTGCGGTGCACAGGGGCCGCCTCGCGCAGCCTCCGGTACCGGTCGTATGGGTCTCTCCGGCCTTCCGGCGCCCCGATCGTCTCGAAGAACAGGGCGTCGAGCTCCGCGGGTGTAGCCGGCCTCGTGGCCGGTTCCGCGCTGCTCGGCCCATCGTCGTGCACCTTCGAGGATGTGTCCGCCATAGCCCCAGCCACACTAACTTTGCCTCTGCCAGTCGCCGTTCGTCGCCGTCCAGCCAGCCCAAGCGCCCAGCCGAGAGAGGTACCGACCGATGCCCCAAGCCTCCATCGTCGTCGTCGGAGCGGGGCTGGCAGGCTTGCGAGCCTGCGAGGGGTTGCGCTCGCGGGGATTCGAAGGTCGGATCACCCTCGTCGGGGACGAGCCACACCTTCCCTACGACCGGCCGCCGCTCTCCAAGCAGTTTCTCGCGGGCGAGTGGGAGCTTGACCGGGTCATGCTCTCGTCGCCCGAGAAGATCGCCGGACTCGGGCTCGATCTTCGCATCGGCCCTGAGCAGCGCGCTGTCTCGCTCGATCTGGGCGTCCGGCGCCTGGTGCTCGCGTCGGGTGAGGCTGTGGGTTTCGATGGGCTCGTGCTCGCGACGGGATCGGCGGCCAGGAAGCTCCCGGACCTAAACAGGCTGCCCGGCGTGCACGTCCTGCGGACGCTTGACGATGCCATGGCCCTGCGGGAGGTGCTGGTGCGGCCCGGAGCGCGGCTGGCTCTCGCCGGTGCGGGCTTCATCGGCCTCGAAGTTGCCGCGACGGCCCGGCGCCTTGGAGCCGAGGTGACCGTCGTCGAGCCGCTCGAGGTGCCCCTCGGCCGGGTGCTCGGTCCAGTGTTGGGCCGCGCATGTGAGGCGATGCACAGGGAGGAGGGCGTCAGTTTCCATCTCGGCACGGTCGTCGAGTCCGTCCGTGCCGGTTCTGACGGAGCTGCGCAGCCCTCCGGTACGGGCGAGCTCGCCTGTCGTCTCTCCAACGGACAGGTGGTCGAGGTCGATGCCCTGCTCGTGGGCATCGGTGCCGCCCCTTCGGTCGGCTTCCTCGAGGGCTCGGGGCTACAAGCCGGGCCCGATGGGATCGTCTGCGACAGGTTCCTCACAGCCGGCCCGGGCGTCGTGGTCGCGGGCGACGTCGCCCGCTGGCCGGCGCCAGGCTGGCGCGTGCCGGCTGGAGATGAGGAGACGGCCCCGACGGTACGGGTCGAGCACCGGACGAATGCGGCCGAGCAAGGTGAGGTGGCGGCCGCGAGCCTGCTCGCGTACCTCGGGCTGCCCACCGCGCCCACCGCGCCCGCCGCGGCCACGGACTTGGCGCCCCAGGCCCACGAGCTCCCTTACGTCTGGTCTGACCAGTACGGTGTCAAGATCCAAGCTCTCGGCCTACCTCGAAACGACGACGAGGTGGTCATCGTCGAGGGCAACCCTTCCGAGCGGAGGTTCCTCGCCCTTTACGGGCGGGGCGGTCGGCTGCAGGCGGCGGTGGGTTTCTCGAGGCCGAGGCACGTCATGATGGTGCGTCCCCTCCTCGAGCGGGGAGCCACCCTCAGCGAGGCGAGAGCGCTCTTCTCCTGATCCGCTGGCCTCGTCCGAGAGCCGTCCTAAGGGTTCGCAGTGTCTCCTCGGCGACCTGGCGCTGCGCGGTCGTCGGGTCGCGGCCGCCGTACGCGGCGAGTGTCACCAGCTCTACGACCATCTCGAGCTGGGCCGCAGCGGGCGGGCCGGCCGCTGCGCGGAGCCGATCCGCGTACTCCGGCAGCGTCTCGGATGGCGAGCGCGCGAGTCCCGCGCGTGCCCCGGCTCGCTCCAGGCGCAACGCGAGGCGGCCCGCCCAGGTCTTCGGGAGAGCCGCACGGCGCCGCAGCTCGAAGCGGCGACCGAGCACCGCGGCGACAGCGGCCGCGGCGATGCCGATCGGGAGCCAGGGAAGCCCGCCAAGTAAGTGGCCGAGGTCGGAGAGGAGCACCGCACCAGGGTTGGCCGGGGCGAGCGGTACATAGGCCGTCGGGTCGAAGCTCTGCCACCCGTGACCGGGGAAGAACACCTGCACCCAGGCGTGCGCGTCCTTGGCCTCTATGTCGTAGAGGTCGCTCAGCGGGTTGAATGACCCCGGCACATAGCCGGTCGCCTCCCGTGTCGGCACGCCGATCGACCGCAACATGACGGCCAGGGACGTCGATATCTGCTCGCAGTAGCCGGTGCGGTTGCCGAAGAGGAACTCGTTCACGGAGTCCTGCCCGGGAAGCAGTGGCGGTATGTCGAGCGAGTACCGAGTGTGGGCGCCCATCCACCTCTCGAGCGCCTGCACCTCGCCGACGAGCGTGGTGGGGTGCGCCTTCGCAAGGATCGAGAGGGTCAGAGCCTTGACTCGCCCATAGGGGTTCGGAGATGGCAGCTGCAGGTCGGAGCGGAATACGCCGCGCAGCGAAGCGCTGTCGTAGACCGATGCCGGCACGTCGGCAAGCTGTGCGGGCGTCGCCTCTGTGTCCTGCGAGACGACCGTGTAGACCGTGCCCGGTGTCATCGCGACGGTAGAGCGGATCGAGCTGTCGCAGCCGAAGACGAGGCTGTGGTCGGGGAAGTAGATCTCGGTGGGCTGCGACGTCGCGAACAGGATGTTCGGAAGGGGCTGCTCGACGTAGAAAGTCTGGATGTTCTGCGTGCCTGCGGTGACGGGTGAGGGCCTGGGGGTGGGGGAGCCGCCCTGGGGGGGCTCGTAGGGCATCAGGAAGGGCGAGCCGGTCGCCTGGGTGTAGGTGGCGCATTTGCCCGGGTTCGTCCAGCTCTGGCCATTCCACGACGTGTAGGTGAGCCCGAGGAAGTAGCCCGGGCGGCTGGCTCGCACTCGCATGACCAGCTGGTTGCCGAGAGCTCCCCGCAAAGCGGTGTCGAGGGGTCCGGCCATGCCGACATATCCGCCGACGCCTCCCGGCTGACCCGAATGCGCGGGCTCGGTCGGGTTGGAGCCGCCTTCGGTCAAGCCTCCGGTCACCTTGAGCGGGAGGTAGGACGTAAGCGAGCTCGGAAGCGTGATCACCTGGGAGGCCCGAGGCGGTGGCAGCACGGAGTCGAGGAGGAGCGCGACGGCGAGCACGAGGACCGTGGCACCGACGAGGGTGCCCGCGGGCAGCCGCCCGCGTCCCCCCGACATCGATCTCCAGGAGCATGCCAACGCGATCACCGTGGCCGCCAGCCACACTGCAACCCAGACGAGAAACCCGCTCGATACCGCCTGAGCCGCCGCCACCGTTACGAGCGCCCCGGCTGCTGCCAGGGAGAACAGCAGGTCGCGCCGGGCAGGAACGTCGAAAGCGTGCACGACCTGGACCCAGGTGAACAGCGCCGCCAGCGGCACCTCAATTGCGCTCAGCTCCCCGGTATGGGCCGCGCCGAACACCTGGTACACGAACTGCACGAAGACGGCGATGACGGCTATGGCGAGAATGATCTTCACCCACTGCCAGGACTCTTGTCTCTTCAGAGCTGAGAAGACCATGCCCGCGGATATGGCGACAGCGGCCACGGTGGCGGAGCTGGAAGAGATCTCACCTACCGCCGCGCAGGCGAGGACGCCGGTCAGAACGGCCACGAGAGTCGCGGCGCGAAACAGCACCGAGCTCTCCTGCTCATGTGGCGCGTTCGCCCGCCGCACCGCTTCGAAGAAACCCCCCCGCCTCTCTTCACTCATCGGCGGCCCCGGATCGCCGGCCCGCACCGGTCGCCCGGCTCGGCGGGCCATCCTCGGCATAGGGGTTGTGAGCGGCGCGAGCGAGCTGGCGGCCCGCGCCCAGCCGATCCGAGATAGACCGGGAGATTTTCCGGCCCTGCTCGACTGTTTCGAGGATCACGGGCTTGCCCGAGGCGAGCAGATCGCAGATCGTTCCGAGCACGTCGGCGGACTGCTCATCGGCAAGATCGGGATCATCGGAGAGGTCGGCGACGATCTTGACCGGCACGTCGGGAGTCTCCTCCAGCTCTCTCACCATGAGCGTGCCCGTGTGCGCGCTTGCCCTCCAGTGGACCCGCCGTCGGCTGTCACCGTGGTGGTAGGCGCGAACGCCTCTGATCTCTCCCGCCTGTGACATGACCGGCCGTGCTCGCCCATGGTCGTCGCCGTGGATCTCAGCTGACCTCACCGCGCCGTGGCTCGTGTCGGGAGCAACGGCGACTGGAGCCGGTAGTGCCACGGTCGCGTCCCGCGACCACCAGAGGAGCCCCAGCGGGGCGGCAGTGGCCAACCTCACTTTGACGCTCGACATGATCCCGCGATGCGGTGGCGTGATAGTGAGGAGAACCGGCTCCGCGCGCGCAAGCACCTCGGATTTGCCCCTCGGGCTCAGCGGGGTGCACCGGAGCGGGCGATTGGACACGAGCTCGAGGACGAGCGGTTCGCCCGCGGTGGCATCGCGCGCCGCCTGCGTGCAAGTGACCTCCAGTCGCGACACCGCAAGTGCAGGACCGAACAGGGCCACGAGTGCAAGGCCGGCTGTCACCGCTCCTATGACCTGTACCCATCCCGACCCGCTGGCGTGCGCCACTGCCCCGAAGGCGAGCAACAGGAAGAGCGTCGAGAAGAGTGGACCGAGAAAGTTGTCAGGGCACGGCACTCGTCCCGCGCGATGTCGTCTGGCACGGGGCGGAGTCACCGGTCGGGCTCAGGGTCGGGGGCTCGGCACCGTAGCCAGCAGGTGACGGACCGCCGAGGCGCCGGACTCGATGGTGCCGGCACCGTGCGACTCGGTGACGATGCGATGAGCGAGAGCCGGTATCGCGATCGCCTTGACGTCGTCGGGTCGCACGAAGGCGCGGCCGCGAAGGATCGCGTTCGCCCTGGCGGCAGCCAGGAGCCCGATCGTCGCCCGCGGGCTACCGCCGAGCCGGATACCCGGCGACTCCCGGCTCGCCCTGACAACTGCGACGGCATAGTGCGCCACCTCGTCTGACACCGGTATCCCGGCAACGACATCCTGGACGGCAGCGAGCAGTCCAGGTGAGCAGATAGGGTGGAGATCGGAGAGGCGGGGCTGCGCGCCGTGGCTGAGCGCGAGCGCTGCCTCTGTGTCGGAGTCCGGATAGCCGAGTCGTGTGGCGAGCAGGAACCGGTCCATCTGACTCTCGACCAGCGGATACGTACCCGCCTGATCGACCGGGTTCTGGGTCGCGAGCACGAGATGGGGGGAGGGGAGCGGCCACGATTCGCCGTCGACGCTCACCTGGGCCTCCTCCATCGCCTCGAGGAGAGCTGCCTGGCTCCTCGGAGGAGTCCGGTTCAGCTCGTCGAACAGCACGACGTGCGCGAACACAGGACCTGGGCGGAATTCCCACTGGTCGGTTGTCTGGTTGTACACGCTGACCCCGGTGATGTCCGAGGGAAGCAGATCGGGATGGCCCTGGATGCGAGCGAGACGAGCACCGATGGACACGGCGACCGCCTTTGCCAGCATCGTCTTGCCGACACCGGGGACGTCGTCTATGAGGAGGTGGCCCGCCGCCAGGACTGACGTCACCGCCACGGCACAAGCGAAAGGCGTTCCCCTGACAACGGAGGATATGTTGGCGTAGAGATCGGCGGCGACACGGATCGCGTCCGCGGCGGTGACCGGAGCCCCGGCGGACTCGTCCCCCGCCGATTGGTCCCCCGCGGATCGGGCCCCCGCCGATGGTGGGGTCGCGGCGGCTGGGGTCGCGTAAAGCGAGCGCTCGGCCGGTTGCAGGCCAGGCGCGGTCTTCTCCACTGATACAGCTTCTGCGACTGACACAGCTTCTTCCGCCGTCACCGTGCCATCCTTCCTTGCTGGCTCACCCGCCGCCCTTTTCCTAGAGGGGCTCTGCAAGCCTATCCGCGCGAGCGTACCGGCCAGTGTGCGGCCGCGGCTCAGAAGTCGAGCGCCGAGAGCTCCGGCACTGTTTGCTCCGCCCGGCTGCGAGCCTCCAACCACCGAGCTCGATCGAGCCTGCGACGTGGTTCGACGACGAGTCGCGCCGGCCGGAGGGAGGAAGCCGCGCCGAGCGACGGCCAGACTCCGGTCGCGGTCCCGGCGAGGAAGGCGGCTCCGAGCGTCGTCGCCTCGGTCACCGGCGCGACCTCGATCAGTCGGCCGGTGGCATCTGCCAGTGCCTGGAGAAACGTGATGTTCGCGCTCATTCCTCCGTCCACCTTCAAACTCTCCACGCCAAGACCTGAGTCAGCGACGACCGCCTCCAGCAGGTCGGCACCCCGGTGTGCGATCCCCTCGAGCACGGCACGGACGATCTCGTTTCTCGTCGTACCCCGTGTGAGACCGAGGAGCGTGCCCCGAGCGCCGAAGTCCCACACTGGAGTGCCAAGACCCAAAAGCGCGGGCACGAAGTACACGCCGCCGCTGTCTGGCACTGACGCGGCCATCGAGTCGGTCTCGGCTGCGGTCGTGATGATTCCGAGATCGTCTCTCAGCCACTCGATGCACGAGCCGGCCGAGAGCATCACCGCCTCGAGGCCCCAGTTGAGCTCGCTGTTCCGGCTCCAAGCCACGATAGGAAAGGTGCCGGCTTCACCTCGCCGGGCGAACGCGGGTCGATCCAGTCCGACGCTGCAGTCGAGCATCCCTCCGGTGCCGAAAGTCGCCTTGGCGGTCCCTGGAGCCAGGCACCCCTGGCCCACGAGGGAAGCCTGCTGGTCCCCGGCGATGCCGGCGATCACCGGCGCGCCTTGCAGCGCGCCCGCCTCACCGACCACTCCGGTCGAGGATACAAGTGTCGGCAGGACCGCGGCAGGGATGCGGAGCGCCTCACACACCTCCAGGTCCCAGCCAGAGCAGTCACTCGAGACAAGGCCGGTGACGCCGGCGTTGGTATGGTCCGTCACATGTAGTCGGCCATCTGACAGTACCCAGGCGACCCAGGAGTCCACCGTCCCGAAGCACAGATCCCGGACCCGGTCCGGGTCGGCAAGATCGAGCAGCATCGAGAGCTTCGTGGCTGACTGGTTCGGTGCGAGGCGGATTCCCTCTGCCTGGAGCATGAGGCATGTCCCGACCGTGCGCAGATCCTGCCATCCGATCCCAGGCGCGACGGGTTTGCCGGTCGCCCTGTCCCAAAGGACCGTCGAGGCACGCTGGTTCGCGATGCCCACCGCGTCGACAGGTCCTCCAGTCATAAGAGCCGCATGGGCGACCGCGAGGACTGCCCCGGCCATCTCACCGGCGTCGAACTCCACGAAACCCTGTGCCGGCGTGGTCGGGAGCACCTCGCGATAGTGAGCATCTGTCACTCTCCCGTCGCTTTGCACGACCGCTGCTCGCACCCCCGACGTCCCGACGTCGACCACGAGCACGCTCATCGTGGGCCCGTCCCGCCCGAGAGGCCGGGGACAGGTGGCCATGGAGGAGCGCCGAAGGCCGATCCGAAGCCGAGCTTCCCCGGATTCATCACCCCCGCAGGATCGAGTGCTGCCTTCAGGGTCTCGAGCACTGCGTAACCACCTTTGAGTGCCTCGGCAAGGTAGGGGCCCCGCACGAGCCCTATGCCGTGGTGGTGGGAGATCGAGCCACCATTGGAGATGGTAGCTCTCAGCACCGCCGCCCACGCCGCCTGGTAGAAGCTCTCGACCCATCGGCTCTCTCCGCCTGGCCGGGCGCCGTTGCGGCCCGAAAGCCGCCCGGATGCCGTCTGCTCGCCGCCCACGCCGCCTGGGTCGCGCCCGGCGAAGGTGAAGTAGATGCACGCCCCGTCCAGATAGGCATGCGACTCGTGTGCGCTGGCGACAAGGATGCCGTCCATAGCGGTGAGCGTCCCTATCACGGCCGTGTAGATGGCAGGGAGAGCTCGCCATGGGGCCGAGATCTCGATGGTGTCGACGACGATTCCCGCTCGGGTCACCTCGGCCAGCAAGGAGACGTCGTTGCGGTGCACGAGCCACGTCCCGACCAGCTCGTCTCCAAGCCTGTTTCCCCCGCCGATACGGCACTGCTCGTCGAGCACCGACATGGAGGCGCTTATGATCTGCGGATCACCCTCGTCAAGGGCTATGAGGACGTTGGTATCGAGCTCGAAGGCGCGTTTCGACTCCTGCTCGTCGTAGAGGCGGATGACCGCAGGCGTCGAGCCCCGCCTCAGAGTCCTTCGCAGCGCGTCGAGGCCTTCGGCAAAGTCGGCGAAACCGTACGCTGCCCTCATCTCCCCGGCCGGCACAGGATGGGCTCGCAGGCGGGCAGAAGTAATGACACCGAGGGTGCCCTCGCTTCCGAGGAACAGCTGCGTCAGATCCGGGCCCATGGCCGAGCGCGGACCAGCTCCGGCCATGGCTCCGGTGCGGATGGTCTCGCCTCCGGCCAGGACGACCTCGAGACCGGCGACGATGTCCTCGATCTTGCCGTACCGCGTCGAGTACTGGCCCGCGCCACGACACGCGAGCCACCCGCCAACTGTGGCGAGATCGAGCGACTGGGGCCAGTGACCGAGCGTGAGCCCGTGCTCTTCGCGTAGCCGGCGCTCGAGATCACCGCCAAAGGTGCCGGCGTTGACGTCGACGAGAAGGGAGCTGCCGTCGACGCCGGTGATCCCGCTGAGCGCGCCCGTGTCGAGCGTGATGCCCCCGAACACCGGGATGGATCCACCGCAGACCCCGCTGCGACCACCGGCTGGCGTGACCGGGACGCCCGAGTCCGAGCAGAGCTTCAACACCGACGCGACCTCGCCGACGTCTGCCGGTCGGACTACGGCGGCAGGCCTTGCCGGTGTCGCGCCCTCGAGGGCCCAGCGAAGCGAAAGCGGCCACCAGTCCCGGCCGGCTTCAGCAGTGGCGGCGGCGGCTGTGTCGACCTCAGCGCAGGCACCCCGCAGCTGATCCAGCCATGCTTCTGACACGGTGGCGCGCGGGCCGCCAAAGTGCTCGCCGGCAGCCGCAGCGCCTCCTGCAAAAGGGATCGGAGGCGTCGGTCTCGTCATTGCCGCGTTCAAGCCCCGATCGCGGGGTCTTCCCGCCCCGATGGAGGTCGGACGGCGGCGAGCTCGCCTTCGACAAGACCGTCTACCAGGGCCAGCTCGGCTTCGGTGCGACGTGGGTCCCACCCGAGCTCGCCGGCCATGAGATCTGCGATCGCGGCTGCCGAAGAGCGGCTGGCTGCCGCATCGAGAAGCAGGGCTCGGGTCCGGCGTGCAAGCACGTCTTCGAGCCTCTCGGCCATCTCGTAGCGACAGGCATAGACGGCCTCGGCGGCCAGGTAGGGGAGAGAGGGGACCAGCCGCTGTGCGAGAGACGCCTGCCGTTCGATCAGGCCAACCACGGCCGGTGCTTCACCGCCGTAGCGCGCGACCAACGACGACACCACGGATGGCTCCAGGCCTGCCGCAACCGCGAGGCTCGCGACGGTCGAGGCGCTCGGCGTCGCGGCTCCGCGTAGCTTGAGCCGCTTCGTCGGGGAGGAGACGATCTTGCGTTCGAGCACCTTGGCGACGGCGTCGACTGTGTCCTCCGCCATCTTGCGGTATGTCGTCAGCTTCCCGCCAGTGATCGTGACCAGCCCCTCCTCCGACACGATGACTCTGTGGCGCCGGGAGAGGTCCGCCGTGCGGGCGCTCGGTGCCCTGCGATGGGGCGAAGCTGCCAGGAGTGGACGAAGACCTGCCCAGGTCGCGGTGACGTCGGCCCGTGTCAAAGGTTCGCTCACTGCCGCATTGATGGCCGCGAGCACATAGTCGACGTCCGCGGTGGTCACCGCGGGGTCCTCGAGTGGCCCCTCGTAGTCGGTGTCGGTCGTCCCCAGATAGGTGAAGTCGCCCCAGGGCACGACGAAGATGGTCCGCTTGTCCTGGCCTGCCGGCACTACGGCCGCTGTGTCACAGGGGAGCTTTGATCGCCGCACGGTCAGGTGGATGCCCTTGGCGGGCCGCAGCTCGTCGCGAGGCACGCCCCCCTCGAGCGAGCGCACCTCGTCGGCCCACACTCCGGTCGCGTTCACGACCACCCCGGCTTTGATCTCGAAGGATTCTCCGGGCTCGCCGGCGAGCAGCGGCACGACTGTGGCAGCGCAGATGCGCCCGGACGAGTCGGTCCGCAGGCCGGTTGCCGCCACGTAATTCGCGGCGACTGCACCGTGTTCGAGCGCTGCAGTGCGGATGATCGCCAAAGTGAGACGGGCGTCGTCTGCCCGCGCGTCGTAATAGAGGAATCCGGCAACTACCTTGCCGCGAG
>JAKACA010000041.1 GCA_021796455.1 Actinomycetes bacterium | reverse complement strand
CTGGCAGCTCGGGGCGGTCCCGTTCCCCCGGGCAGCTCGGGGCGGTATCGTCCCGGCGATGGACACGAACCTCGCCGTACCCGAGCGGGCTCTTGCGATAGGCGCCCATCCCGACGACATCGAGTTCGGCTGCGGGGCAACGCTCGCGAAATGGGCTGCACGCGGTGCCGCCATCTCGCTCCTCATCTGCACCAACGGTTCGAGAGGCACATGGGACCGCGACACCGATCCCGCCAAATTGGTCGTGCAGCGGCAGTCCGAGCAGCGAGCCGCCGCCTCGGTGCTTCACGCCTCGAGCGAGGTCGTATTCCTCGGCTGGCCAGACGGGGAGCTCGAGTCAGGACTGCGGCAGCGCTGGGAGGTTGCCGCCTGGATGCGGCGATTGCGTCCCGATGTCGTGCTCGGACACGATCCGTGGAAGCGCTACCGCCTCCATCCTGATCACCGAAACGCGGGCTGGCTCACCACAGACGGCATCGTGGCGGCCCGCGATCCCCTCTTCTTCCCCGAGCTTGACTCCCCTCCCCATAGGCCGTCGACTCTCCTTCTCTTCGAGGCGGACGAAGTCAACCATGTCGAGGACGCGGCTGGATTCGGCGACGTCAAGGCCGATGCCCTACTTAGGCACGAGAGCCAGCACGTATCCACGATGGGCATAGCTGCCGCAAGAGGTCGCGCTGGACGCGCCAGAACCAGCGACGTCAAGAGGTTCCGGCGCTCCATCGGCGAGAGGCTCTCCGAGCATGGGCAACTGGCAGGTATCGCCCTCGGTGAGGCGTTCCACCGGATCGACCGCCTGTGAGGTCCCGCGCCCGCCTTGCTCTCGGCGACGACGGGTAACACGGCGCCCGGAGACCACTGCCACCGGGCGACCGTGAACGCACCGACCACGACGGCAGCGCCGTGTGACCGGGACGTCCCGGAGCTGCCGCCGGGAGCCATCTGGCATGACTCCCGGCGACTAGGCTCTCACCGCCTGCTCGAAGCCTTCTTGGCTGGGGCCTTCTTGGCCGGAGCCTTGGCGGCCGGAGCCTTGGCGGCCGGGGCTTTCGCGGCTGGGGCCTTCTTGGCCGCAGCAGTCGTCTGGGCGGGCGCCTTGGCCACCGGGGCCTTCTTGGTCGGGGCCTTGGCTGCCGCAGTCGTCTTGGCGGGGGCCTTGGCCGCCGTGGCCTTCGCGGCTGGGGCCTTGGCCGCCAAAACGGGCGCTGCCTTGCCCGACGCGCTCGGCGTGCCCAGCGGCTTCGGGATAGCGCCGCGCGCGTTCAGCTGGCTCTTGAGCGTCGCGCCAGCTGTAAAGGACACACCACTCGAGGCTTTGATCTTCACCGCAGCCCCGGTTTGGGGGTTGCGGCCCATGCGGGCTGAGCGCGGACGGGGCTTGAACGTTCCGAAGCCAGTGATCCGTACCGCGTCACCGCCCTTCACAGCTGAGGAGATCGAATACAGCATCCAGTCCAGGGCCGCTTCGGCCTCTCGTCTGGATAGCTCTGACCCCTCGCTGATCTTGCCGATGAGCTCTGTCTTGTTCACCGTCACCTCCTGGTGATCGCGGAGAATTCCCAGGAAATCCAAGAGCAATTTGGCCAAGAAATCAAGCACCGTCGCGCGCGGAGCCCGAACGCGGCCTCGGGACGGAGATGAGCCAGAGCGGAGATCACTTGTTCAGCAAGGTCAGCCACCGGGATTCGGTGGCAGTAACTCCTTGTAGATACTGGGCAAACTCGTCTTCTGTCAGTTGACCTGACTGTCCCTGTCTTGCCAGTAAGGCTGTCTGAGCTTGAATTTCTGCAGCTTGCCGGTAGCGGTCCGCGGGAGGCTGTCGCGGAGCTCGATCGACGTCGGGCACTTGAAGTGAGCGAGCTGCGAGCGACAGAACTCAACCAAGTCGGCTTCGCCCACAGTCGCTCCCGGACGGAGGACGACGAGCGCCTTCACCGTCTCTCCCCAGCGTTCGTCAGGCACTCCGATGACGGCTGCCTCGAGAACTGCCGGATGGCCGTAGAGGGCGTCTTCGACTTCGATGGAGGAGATGTTCTCCCCGCCGGAGATGATGACGTCTTTCTTCCTGTCAGAGATCACGACAAAGGCACCGTCGAAGCGTCCACCGTCTCCGGTTCGGAACCAACCGTCGGCGAACACCCTCTCTGACTCCTCCGGCTGTCGCCAGTACCCCCGAAACACGTGGTTGGAGCGCGCGAGGATCTCGCCGTCGCCGTCGACGGCCATGCGGACCCCAATCGCAGGGGTCCCTGCCCGCGCCAGCAGCCGGGAGCGCTCGTTTGACGGAAGGCCGTCCCATTCGAGAGGGGCGCGATTGACGGTCAGCAGCGGAGAGGTCTCGGTCAGGCCGTAAATCTGGATGAACTCCCAGCCAAGCTCGGCCTCGACTCTTTCGATGACCGAGCTCGGGGGAGGTGCCCCTGCCACGACTATCCGTACCGCTCGTGTCGGGGACTGCCCGTTTCGGGCCGCCATGGGCACGGGTCTCCCCTCGCTCACGCGGGACTCGGCAGCTGCCAGCACAGCTGCCACGACAGCCGGAGCGCCGCACATGAGCGTCACTTGCTCGTCTTCTATGCGACGCAGTATCTCCTCGCCATCGACCTTGCGCAGCACGACGTGGCGGCCGCCCATCCCGGTGACCGCATAGGGCATCCCCCAACCGTTGCAGTGGAACATCGGGAGCGTGTGTAGGAGCACGTCACGGTCCGTCACGCCGGTATGCCAGCCAAGGGCCATCGCGTTCAGCGCGCAGTTGCGATGGGTCAGTTCTACGCCCTTTGGGCGGGCAGTGGTCCCGCTCGTGTAGTTGATCGAACAGGTGGCGTCCTCGTCGGGATCCCAGCCTCGAGGGACCCTTCCTGCAGCCGGGGCGAAGAGCTCCGCGTCATCGACGCCGTCAAGGACGATGCGGACCCGTGCCGACACGCCCGCGAGCTCCTTGTCGTATTCCGGGTCGACAAGGAGGACTTCGGTGCCTGAATGCTCGACGATGAAGCCGATCTCGGCAGCATTGAGCCGGAAGTTGATGGGCACGAGCACTCGCCCAAATCCGCTTACTCCGAAATATGAGGTGAGGAACCGTGCGGCGTTCGGGCTCACTATCCCGACTCGCCCTCCGACGGGGACGTGCAGCTGGTCGAGCGCCACGGCCATCCCGGCCGCCCGCTCGGCGAGTTCTCCATAGGTGATAGTCCCGAAGCTGCCCGGTACGCCAGGCTCGTCGACGACCGCTGTGCGCTCGGGATACACAAGAGCCGCTCGATCGAGAAAATCCGAGACGGTGAGTGGGACATGCATGCTCTGCCTCCTCTGGGTATCCGCGACATCGCCTCAAGCATGCCCTCTCGGAGGCTTCCCTGCAGCAAGGCCGAGCGCTACCCTGCTGAGGACCCGAGCGCTACCCTGCTGAGGACCCGAGCAATTCCCGAAGCTGTGCCGCTTAAGCGGTATGTAGACCGGGAAAGGCGACGGTGATCGTCGAAGGAGTGAGGCCAGTCCCTATGAGCGTGCCACCACTGAGCGAGAGCTCTCCTGCGGTGAATGCCCTTGCCCGAACTCTCGCGCTGTCTGAGTCGAATTCCTTCGGTATCTACATTGGGCGAGGCCCCGGAGGGGCCACCTTCGCCCCGCCGCAGCACGGCGTCTTGGTGCTCGGGCCGCCCCGGTGCGGAAAGACCACCTCGGTCATCGTGCCCAACATTCTTGCCAGCTGTGGTCCTGTGGTAGCCGCCTCTACCAAGCCTGACGTCCTGCAGGTCACCTCGCCCGGCCGCGTACTGATCGGCGACTGCATGCTCTATGACCCGGGCGGGACCGTCTCGCTACCGAGAAACGTCAGAAGGGTTGCCTGGTCCCCGCTGCAAGCGGCGTCTACCTGGGCTGGGGCTCTCTCGGTGGCTGAGACCATGGTTCTTGCCGCAAGGCCAGGCGGAGACCGGGGAGAGACCGTGCATTGGAACGAGCGGGCGACAGCCTTGATCGCGGTCGCCTTTCATGCCGGTGCGCTCGGAGGCACCGACTTCAGCCGCGTCCTCGAGGCGATCGACCGCCGCCAAAGTGACGACTTCAACGTGCCGCTCGCGAGAAATGGCGCAGACCTCGCCCTCAACCTTCTGGCCGGAATCACGGGCACAGACCAGAGGGAGCAGAGCGGAATCTGGTCCACCGCTGCGAGCGTCCTTGCCGCCTACCGGACGGAAGCTGCCCTCGCGAGCACGAGGGGGCTGCCGCTCGACGTCGCCAAGTTCCTCGCGGAGCCTTCGACTCTCTACGTCTGCGCCGGAAGCGACTCCCAGCGACATGCAGCCCCGCTGGTGGCCGGCGTGATCCGAGACGTCCGGACTGCTGCCTACGAGCGCGCGGCAGTGCTAAGTCCCGGGATGCCGTTCGAGGGACCGCCGTTGCTCCTCGCCCTCGACGAGCTCGCGAACATCGCCCCGCTTCACGATCTCCCGGCGATCGTCTCCGAAGGTGGCAGCCAGGGAGTCGTCACGCTCGCGTGCCTCCAGGACCTGTCCCAGGCAGAGGACCGCTGGGGCCGGCAGGCGTCGGGGTTTCTCTCCCTGTTTCAGGAAAAGCTCGTGTTCCCGAACATCGCCGATACCCGGACGCTCGAGACGATATCCAAGCTCGCTGGGGAGATCGACGCAGTCCATACCTCGGAGACGAGGAGCCCGCGATGGGCCACGTCGTTCGGACAACGGGCGAACAGGACACAGACCGTGTCAACGCGTAAGGAGAGACGTTTTCCTGTCGACGTGATCGCAGTGGGGCGGCCCGGGTCCGTGTTCCATGTCGATGGCGTCCGGCCCCGGTGGCTCGGAGCACCACCTTGGTACACCGACTCCGATCTGAGGGCGATCGTGTATCCCGGCGGCCTGAGCTAGCCGGCCCGCTCCCCCAGCCGGCCCGCCAACCCGAGGCCGGGGAGCCGCGCCACCTGAGGCCGGGGAGCCGTGCCGCCCGAGGCCGGGGAGCCGTGCCACCCGAGGCCGATCGGCCAACCTTGTGCGCAAAGTGACCCAACGGGCCCAGTTCGGGCACCTCGGGCACACAGTTCCGCTCCGGCTGCCGGCCGACTGGCCAACCTTGTGCGCAAAGTGACCCAACAGGCCCAGTTCGGGCACTTCGGGCACACAGTTCCGCTCCACGGTACGCTCACCGACCGATACCCAAGCCTGGACCGGACTCGCGCTCCCGCTCCGGCCGTCGCCCGCCCCGCTCCCTACCGAGACTCCGGGTGCGTGACACGAGCTTCTCCACGGACAGAAGCTCGGTGGTGCGGTCCACGTCGGTGGTGCGGTCCACGTCGGTGGTGCGGTCCACGCCGGTGGTGCGGTCCGCGCCGGTGGTGCGGTCCGCGCCGGTGGTGCGGTCCACGCCGGCGGTGCCTCCGCTCCTTGACAACTCGCCCTCGCCAAAGGCCGATCGAGCGCTGGTGATCTGCCAACGGGCCCTGAAGGTCTCAACGGCCCCGGCGGCAGCGCGCCAGGCCTCCCGGCCCTCCACGGTACTTGCAGGGCCGCCCAACGTCCTTACCAGATAGCTCGGTCGCGCCGCTTCCGCGGCTCTGCCGAGACCGTCAGCGGAGCAACGGTCTATGCCTGGCGCCACGATGACGTGGGAGCGCTCGAGGTCTGGAGGCGCCGTCATCCCCTGTCGGAGTACCGAGCCCCCTCCGATGACAACAAGGTGGACAGCACCATCATCGTGTCCACCGAGCACCGCTTTCAGATCGCGGGCGTGGGTTACGTCATCGGGCCTCACGCCTGGCACTGCACGAATCGCTGCAACCACCGCCTCGTCGCCGGCCACAACGAGCGTCCTTTTCCCATCGCTGCGAGGATTCCCCGGAACACCTGACCGGCCGCCGGTGACCCGTCGTGCGGCCTCGGCCGCTCCATCGCCGAGCGACGCGACAAGGGTGACATCGACTGAGGCGAAGCGGAGCTGGGCGAAAGGCGCCGGCTCCTCCAGTGCCGACTCCACGGCCCGACGGTGCCCCGACGACCCGGCACCGGCACCGGCACCGGCACCGGCACCCGTGCCGATTCGGCCACTTGCATCGGTGGAGCTCTTCTCCAGGGCCGTCACCTCTCCGAGGGCCCGGCGCTGAGCGATGACTCGGCTCGGAGCAACAAGGACGACGTCGGCTCCGGCCTGGGAGCATGCCTGCAGGATCCCCCTCAGGGCCTCATGCCCAAAACACTGGGCCTCCGCGACGACGACCACCGAGCCCGGCACCACTACCGAGCCCGCCACCGTCGGCTCGCCCCAGTCGAGTCGCCCCCGGCCTTCCCGCACACCGCCGGACGCGGCTGGCGCGCCGAGCGAGACACCACCGGGCAGGCCAGATGCGCCGAGCGAGACTCCACCGGACACGCCGGACACGCCGGACACGCCGCGCGACACGCCCGGGACCACGACGGCGTCGATACCGGCGCACGACTCGATCCCCGCGGCGGCCCAACGCCCGGGGGCGATACCGAGAACAGCCCGACCCTCCGCCCGCCAGGCGGCTACGACTCTCGAAAGAGAGTCGAGCGCATCGAAACGCCCTCCCGGCTCGTACGCGAGCGCCCTCACGGAACCCGGACGTGCGGCCATCATCGAGCCGACAAGGACGCGGACACGCTCTTCGATGGCCTCCATCTCCCGTGTCGTAAAGAGCTGCTCCGAGCGCCCGACAGGAATCGATCCCGTCGTGCCACCCCTCAGGTGGATCCGGTGCTCACCCCGTTCGAGCACGCTCGCGTCCGACAGGAGCGCGCTCGCGTCCCTCAGGACTCCGGCTACGGGCAGGCCGTGTCGCGCCGTGGCGCAGCGCGCCCGGATCGCGTCGCGCTCGGTGAAAGTCCCGTCAATGCTCCGGAGCGGCAGCTGCCTGAGCGCGTCTATGCGCCAGCCATCCTCAGGCGACGGCGTGGTCAGCGCGTCGCGCGCGCCGGGTGGCACCCGGTAGCAGACATCGCGCAGGCGAGTGTCGGTGACACCTGCTCGCCACAATCGTGCCCGAGCCGCCTCGACAGCGTCCTCATAGGAGCGCGTCACGTCCTTGGGCGGCCGTGTGATCTCGGCCATTGTCCGTCTCGCCGCTGCGCCCTGCCATCCCTCGGCCGCAAGACCGGCCTCGATCTGCGCCGCGCGCTGCGAGAAGGCGCGAACGACCGCGCTGTCGAGACCTTTGAGGTCTGTCCAGCAGCGTCCCTCGAGCGGCTGCCACTCGACCCCGAGACGGCGCGTCAGCTCGTATCGAAGATGCGTCTCGTAGAGCGCCCCGGCTGTCCGGCACTGCATGAACAGTCCAGTCGCGTCGAGCGGGTGCCCGCCCGGCGCGAGGCGATCTGGCACCAGATTGGCGACGATCACGTGCGTGTGAAGATGGGGGTCCCCGCTGCGACTCAGCCTGTGGAGGAATCCGACCCCTACGAGGTCCGGCTCCCGCGAAAGGCGCGGACCGTCCACACCCTGCAGGCGAACGCCGACTGCTTCCTGCTCGAGGTACCCAAGGCTCGCCCTCACGGCGGCCTCGTGGCCGAGTCGTACCTGCTCGCGCACTTCCACCTCAGGCGAGAAAGCGTGCAGGAGGCTCACCGACTTCGGAACCGAGAAGGTGCAATCGTAGGCGGCGTTGCGACGTCGCCCGGGCTCCTCCAGCAGCAGGTCGCCAGTTGCAGGGTGCACGCCCCTCAGAACCAGACGGATGTCCCGCGCCCCGGCAGGACCGGAGAGGCCCAGGTGCTCTGCCCCATGGCCCATCCACACTGCGGACGGCTCGATCAGCCCCTCGCGGTGGTCCCGGCCCGATGCGGCGGTGGCAAGGTAGTACTCCTCCCTCCCGAGTCCCACCCTGCAGATGCTGAGCACTATAATATCTTACCATCAGATTACATGGGTTTCGAGTTATTTCATATGTTTTCGCCCTCGCCAAGTGCTGATCCCAAGAAACCCCACGACCACCGCGAGCACGACCACTATGCCCACGAGCCTCTCGCGGTGCAGCCCCTCCGCCAGAGCGATCACCACGAGGGTGGCAACGAACAGCTCCGGGGTATCGCCGATCAAGAACTCCCACCAGAACCGGCCGAACGCCGCCAGTGAGCGGGACACGACATTGCCGCCAGCGCCGTCGCGAGAGTCCTCCGCGGTGCTCATCTCACCTGCTCCGGCGCAGGCTCCGTGGCACGCGGAAGAGCGCGCCGCATCAGGCGGATCGAGCCGGCCGCCGTCGCGACGAACAGCGCCACGAGTGCCAGCAGGAACAGATCGCTTCCCGGCCAGCGAAGGCCGGAGCCCTCGCCGACCCAGAAGACCCCGAAGCTCGTGAGCATGATGCCGACGCCCATCTTCATGGCGTTCTCCGGGACCTCGGAGAGCTGGCGCCCGACAATGGCGCCGACGACCCCTACCACCACCACAGCCGCGGCAGCCGCGCCGGCCGCGAGCCCGAGACGCCGCGAGCTCGATCCGAGGGTCAGCACGATCATGACTACTTCGAGGCCCTCGAGGAGCACGCCTTTGAACGCCACTGTGAAGCCGACCGCGTCGCGGCTGCTTGCCGGTTTCGAGCTGGACAGCGACGACACCGTCTTCTCATAGATCGCGTCCTCGTCATGGAGGGCCTTGTGGCCGCTTGCCCGCAGGATCGCCTTCCGGAGCCAGTTGAGACCAAGGACGAGCAGGAGGCCGCCGATAACCACCCGGAGGACATTCAAGGGAACGAGGTGGACCAGTGGCACGCCCACGGCGGCCACCAGCACTGCAAGGACGACCGCGGCAGCCGCGGCGCCTTCGAACGCCGAGCGCCAGCCCCTGGACACCCCGGCGGCGAGAACTATCGTGAGCGCCTCCACCATCTCGACGGCACTGGCGCCGAACACAGCCAACACGAGAATGACCGCTGAGGTGCTCACGGGACCCGCCCGCGCTCGCTCTGCAGCCCGGCGTCTCCCGGAGTGACCGGATCCAGATAGCGGCTCAGAGCCCTTCGGGCGGCGTTCGCGCCGGCGTCTCGCAGCTCTCGGGGAGATAGCACCTCGGTCCCCGGGCCAAGACGAAGCAGGAGTCGCCCGAACCACCCCTCGGCGTCGGCGACGAGAATCGTGGCAGCAAGCCGGCCGCTCCCATCGCTCATCTCCTCTAGCGGTCCGGCAGCAACCTGCTCGATGGCGAGCTCGGCGCCCGCGGGAAACGCGACGCGTGCGGCGACGGCATCGGGTCCTCCGAGAAAGGCCCCTGGTCGGGTCAGCTCGCTCGCCAGATCCGCACGGGCCTCGAAACCGCGACCCAGTCCGCGCACGGACCGAACCCTATCGACCTGGAACCGTCGTAGGCCAGCTGCAACATGACACCATGCGTCGAGATACCACCGCCCCTCCCGGAGAACGACTTGGTACGGGTCGACCACGCGTGCTCGCGGCGAGCTCGCCGCGCCGGAGAAGTACTCGATCTCGATGCTCTCTCTGTCGCGTGCTGCCTCCTGCAGCGCCCTTAGGTGCTCGCTCTGGTCGATCTCCACCGCGAGGGGCGCGGAGCCGATAGCAGCCTCGAGCTTGGCAAGCGCCGACCGCAACACTCCTTCGTCGTCGGCTCCGGGCACCGACAAGAGCGCCTTCGCAGCTGCGGCCAGGACGAATCCCTCGTCGGCTGTGAGTCTTTGCGGCCTGCCAAGCTCCCGCAACCTCTCGGCCACGACACGGTCGCCATCGACGAACAGCTCGATCAGCTCGTCGGGTGAGTACGGCGGCACCCCGCAGCAAGCTGCGAGCTCCAGCTCACCGATGAGCTCGGACTGCTCGATCGAGAAACGCTCGGCCACTTCGGAAAGCTCCGCCTCCCCGACGCGGGCCAGGTGGACGAGGATAGCGAGCAGCCTGCGCAGACGCTCGCCCGCCATGACGGCACTTGCCGCGCGCGCCGACGGGACTGTCCCGCGGACTTCTGTCCCACCTCGTGACAACGTCCGCGACGCGGCCTGACTCGAGGAGCGGGTCCCAGGCACATCTTCCAGGTGTGCGGGCGCAAGATGCTCCACCGACGCAGCCGTGGCGTGAGGCAGACCGGGCACCGAAGCGCTCTTATCGCCGGCGAGCACCCACAGACGATTGACAACGGCGGCTCGCAACTCGGGCGGGCCCTCGACTACGGCGGTGTCACCAAGTCCGACGGCCCAAGAGACAAAGGCTTCGCAGTCGCCGACCGCAAGGCGAACCTTCAACCCGCCGTCGCTTTGCCAACCGGCGATCGCCGCACGTGGCACTTGGGTCGCGACGACGCGGGCCTGCCGGGCATCGACGAGCATCTCGGCCACGGGCACCTCGGCTCCCGACCCGCCGTCGCTCCATGGCAAGAGGCGGATCTCGTCACGCAGGTCCGACGTGGCGGGCATCTCGAAGGCACCGGCCTCTCCGAGGGCCGGCAAGCCCGGGATCCTGTCGACGCGAAACGTCCGTGTCGCCGGTCCACCCACTGCGGCGCGGTCTCGACCGACCAGGTACCAGACCCCTGATCGCAGCGCGAGCCCGGATGGCTCCACCTCCCGGGGACGGCCGTTGTACTCGAAGCGCAGGACTGCTCGGTGCCGCAGTGCCTCGTGGATCGGGCCGAGCGCCGGCAACGACGGCAACACGGCGACCGGCGCCATCGTCGGGCCACTGCCCGCTCCCGCGAGATCGGTACGCGCGAAAGCTGCCTCGGTGACGGGGCCCCCGAGCTTGGCGATCGCGTCCATCCCGGCAGCCCCGCCCAGCTTCACGGCAGCGATGGCGAACCCCAGCGCCTGCGTCTCGCTCGGGTCGAGACCCAGCTCAGGCAGGTAGTAGTCGTCGGGGGGAATGCGGTAGCCGAGCTGACCTCCGGAGGACACCGGCTCGACCTTCAAGGGGATCCCGAGCTGGCGCAGAGCCCGCTTGTCGCGCTCGAATGCTTGGCGAGCGGCCTCTGGAGCACTCGGATACCCTGTCACCGAGCCGGAGATCTCCCGCAACGTGAGGGGAACGGGCGTCTCGAGCAGGACGAGGACAAGGTTGGTCATCCGCTCCAGTCGGTCGATACGCTGCCGATCAGCCACCCCCGCCATCGTAGGGCCGTCGGCAATCCTCTCGACTCATTCGGACGTATGTCATATGGTGGAGCGACGGTGACGCAGGTGACGCAAGAGCGACGGTGACAAGGTGACAAGTTCAGACACCCGGTCGGACGAGGCGCTGCTTGGTGCGATGGCTCTCGGCGACGAGGCCGCCGGAGTCGCCTTCGTCCGGCGATACCAGCGCAGAGCTTTCGGGCTTGCCCTGTCGATTCTCGGGGACCCCGGTCAAGCCGAGGACGTGGCGCAGGAGGCGCTGGTGCGCGCCTGGCGCCACGCGCCCGTCTACGACTCCCGTCGCGGCTCGGTCACAACCTGGCTGCTCACGATCACGCGCAATCTCGCAATCGACGCCCTGCGGATGCGCGTGGCGGTACCGATCGACCCCGACGACATCGTCAACCTCGGGGTCATCTGCGACGACGCGACTCCAGAGGATCACGCGGAACGAGGCGACGTCGCTGAGCGCGCGCGGAAGGCTCTTGCCTGCGTGCCGACTGAACAGCGGCGCGCTCTCGTGCTGTCATCCTTCTACGGGCTCACGGCTCAAGAGATCGCCACCCAGGAGGACATCCCGCTCGGGACGGCGAAGACGCGTATTCGCGCGGGTCTTGCCAAGGTGAGATCCTCCCTGGCAGCCGAGGGGCAGTACGACGGTGCTCTCGTCGCGCCCCGCTCGTCTCGAGCTGCTCGCCGCTCCGAGGTCCTCGACGAAAGCACCGTTCGTGACCACGCCATCTGACCGTTTCTCCGCGGCGCCCGCTGGTGACGAGGACGAGCACACCGATGCCCCCACTGCAGGCGGCTCGGGGCCCGAGGTCGCGGCCGGGAACAGGGCACAGGTGCGGGCGCAGGCCGGCGCGCCCCGGCTGAGCTCCTGTGAGCTTCTCGCGTCTGCCGCAGCCGAGCTGGCGCTCGGATCGCTGACGGGGACTGAGCGGTCCTGGGCACTCGCACACATCGACGGTTGCGACCGCTGCGCGGCACTTGTATCGGATCTCACCTCTGCCGCCGATGCTCTCATGCTCATCGCACCTGCGGCCGACCCATCCCCCGGCTTCGAGGTGCGCTGGCTCAATCGGGTGACCGCCGACCGATCCGACTCGACTGGCCCGGCAGCTCGCTCCACGAGATCGGGTGACCGCCCAAGGTTCGGGAGCCGGCGGCCTCCAGGTGACCGCCCAAGGTTCGGGAGCCGGCGGCCTCCAGGTGCCCGCCGCACGACAGATGCCGGCGAGCGCTTGGCCCGCGTGGCCCGCGTGGCCCGCTTCCGCCCGAGGGCGCTCGCCGCCGCTGGGCTGGCGGCTCTCGTGCTGGCCGGGACCGGGGTAGGCGTGGGCATCGCGATCACCCCGCGAAGCCCGGGCTCGGGCTCGACCGTGGCCCAAGTTCGCTTGGCGGCACTTCACTCGGCGCCTCAACTGGTTGCCCGCGGCGACGCGCCATCCGGTGAGGTAGCCATCATCGCCGGCGCGCCCTCCTGGGTCGTCATGAATTACCGCCAGCCAGGATGGTCGGGTCGGGTGACATGCGTAGTGATCGAGTCCGGCCACCCGGAAGTCGTCGGAAGCTTCTGGATCTACGACGGCTCGGGGAGCTGGACCGTGCGCCTTGCCTCTCCGGGCGGGGCAGTCAGCTCCGCGGAGGTGCGCTCGCTGTCAGGTGCCGTCCTGGCGAAAGCCTCCTTCGTCAACTGACAACACCGCGTCGCCCAAAGTCTTGGTGGCTCAGATACGGAAGTTCGCTGCATCGAGGGCAGAGCGAGCGGCATCTGGTCCCTCTACCTCCACACGAGCGACCTTGCCCCGCCCGAACATCAACAGGACCAGCTCCTGGGGCGCACCGGACACTCGCGCGAGCGGCGCTCCCTCTCGCGCCACCACCGACCCGTAGGCTGGCGCGGCCAGCTCGAGGCCGGCTCCGCGCAGCCGTCTGGCCATGAGCCGTGCGCCGCGTCGCAGTGCCGGCCACAAGGCCGCGTCCAGGGTAGTGTCCTGCCTCGGTTCCCACCCATCCTCGCTCCGCCGGAGATCCTCGTGGTGCACGAAGTACTCCAAGAGGTTGACCTGTGAGTCGACAACTCGAATTGGGAGCGGCGGGCCGCTGCGGATGCGCCTGATGAGCCCCCCGTAGCCGAGCTCGCGCTTTGCCTTCTCCATCTCCCTCTCCGTCACTCCCGCAAACGACTTGAGAAGGATGCCCGGCAAGGCGAGGGGCCGGCTGTCACGTACGAACAGGTGCGCAGCAAGGTCCGAGGTCGTCCAGCCCTCGCACAATGTTGGCGCTAAGGGACCTCGCTCTTCGAGAAGGTTGCAGAGCGCCTGCCGTTCGGACTGGGCCAGGGACTGTGCCATGGAGATACGGTACCGTCGCGCCGGCGCCAGCTGACGCCTCCAAGCGCACCGGCGCCGGCCTCGCTGCTGACGCCACGGCTCTCCAGAGGCAGCGCAATGCTCCTTGGGCTAGAAACAGTCCCCATGGCAGAGAGACATATCCTCGCGGCGAGCGGCGGCAAGGCTTGGACGGGAAGAAGCGCAACAGCGTGGCGTTTCGGCGGCCTGCTTCGCTACGCGCTGGCGCTGTCGGCAAGAAAGCGCCCGCGCCTGTGCTTTGTCGGCACCGCAACTGGCGACAACGAAAGTGGTCTTCTCGGGTGCTACGGGGCAGCCTCGGGAGAGGAGGTCGATCCGTACCACCTCCAGCTGTTCCCCATGCCGAACGTCGATGACGTCACTTCTTATCTCTGTTCGATGGACGTGATCTGGGTTGGCGGGGGATCGGTCGCGAACCTGCTCGCGCTCTGGCGCTTGCACGGCGTCGACGAGGCGATGCGCGCCGCGTGGCAAGCCGGTGTCGTCCTCGCTGGATCGAGCGCCGGCTCGATCTGCTGGCACCTCGGCGGTACGACCGACTCCTTCGGGTTGGAGCTTCGACCGGTGCTGGACGGCCTCGGGCTGGTCCCGTACGGAAATGGCGTCCACTACGACAGTGAGGCGCAGCGCCGCCCGCTGGTACAGCGCCTCGTGGCCGGTGGATCGCTTCCTCTCACCTATGCCACCGATGACGGGGTCGCGCTTCATTACGTGGGGACCGATCTCGCCGAGGCGGTTGCCGAGCTTCCCGGAAAGTCCGCCTGGCGGATAGAGGCCGCTACCGGCGCGGGGATGACCGAGACCCGGTTGCCAACAAGGCTGTTGGATCAGGACGCGTAGGCTCGCCTATCGGCCGCGAGGACGCTCGCCTCGTGGTCGAGCAGCCACCTCTTCAGCTCGAGGCCACCCCCGTACCCTGTGAGGCTCCCGTCGGACCCGATCACGCGATGGCACGGCAGCACGAGCGGGAGCGGGTTGCGGCCGTTCGCGAGCCCAACGGCCCGACAAGCCTTCGGGTTGCCTATCCGTGCCGCCAGCCCACCGTAGCTCTCCGTCTCGCCGTAGGCGATGTCTGCGAGAGCCGACCACACGCGGCGCTGAAAGTCTGTTCCGGCTATCTGCAGCGCGATGGTGAAGGTCTGCAGCCGACCCTCGAAGTACGCGCCGATCTGTGCCAGACCCTCGGCGACAGCCGCTGGTCTGCCGCGGCGGTCGCGACCGAGACGACTCTCGTCGAAGGACCCCGGCAGCCCCACGCTGCGTACCCAGTCGGCGTCCCCCGCCACCAGCATCGGGCCGATCGGGGTGGGCGCAACCCACCACTGGTCCGTCTCGGCCAACACAGGACTGCTTGCACTCGTCATCCCAGGGCCTCCGTTCGAGATCTGGGCATATCTTCTCATGTCGGCCTCGGGACTGACTTGCCCCTCCCCACAGCTCCGGTGACGTCTTTTTGCACCCGAGCCCGGCTGGCGATCGACCACAGATACTGCAGGGCATAGGCGCGATAGGGGCGCCAGCGCTCCGCGAGATCACGAGCCTGACGCACCCCGCCATATTCGCCCAACTGCTCAAGGGCACGGCGAACCCCGAGATCGCTCGCCAGGAACGCGTCCCGGTCCCCGAGCGCGCGCATCCTCACATAGGCGACCGTCCAAGGGCCGATCCCGGCGATTGCAAGGAGCTGCTGCTCGACCGCGTCGTTGTCAGCCGGCGGATCAAGGCAGAGACCGCGCGTGAGAGCCCCGGCGAGCTCGACCAGCGCGCGAGCTCGTGCTCTCGGGACCGGCACGTCGTCTTCACCCAAAGCGGCGATGGCGGCGGCGCTCGGGAACTCCTGGCAGACAGTGCCGACCGGCGTCGCCAGCTGCCTGCCATGGAGCAGGCTGAGACGGGCCGCAAGGCTCCTCGCCGCGTCGATGCTCACCTGCTGGCCGAGGATCGCACGGATCGCGAGCTCGCTGCCGTCGACGTGACCGGGAACGCGCCGGCCCGGGTTGCTCACCACCTCGTGCCCGATCAGCCGGTCACCTCCCAGCGCATCGGTGATCGCCGACGGCTCGGCCCCGGTGTCGAAGAGTCGCTCAACTTTGCGCACTGCTACTGCCAGATCTCGTGAATCGTCGAGCAGGAACGTGCAGCTCAGAGTGTGCGGGGTGCCCTGTCGCACTGTTACGACCCCCGCACCGTTGGCGAGCGTGAGAGCCCTGCGGTAATAGTGCATGTCCCCCTCTTCCACCCCTTTCACCGCACGAGCAGCAAGAAACCCGAACATTTCCTGCACGGGAAAGGGGGGGCGATACGAGATCTGAACCGCGATGGACCTGGCCTCCGGTTGCACCGTGGCGGCTCAGCTCAGCTCCGAGACGGCCTCAAGCATACGCTCGACGCCGGACGAGTTGTCGTAGTCCACGATGCTCTCCCTGACCGCGCCGGCGGCCTGGGCACCGTCGTCGGCGAGCGCGGGAAACCTCGCACGGATCAAAGCAACGTCGTAAGTCACCTCGAGCGGTGTCCTTCCTGGGTCAAGGAGTTAGTCTCGGAAAGATTCGGACCACGTGCGAGCTTACGCCCATCCACTTTCCGCGCCAGCTACGTATTAGGCTCTCGTGATGTCCTCGACCGACCGGCCTCGATTCAGCGTCGTCATCCCGGCGTACAACGAGGCCAACTACATAGGTGCCACGCTCGCCTCTCTCGCTCGCCAGGACTTTCCCGGCGCCGTCGAGGTCATCGTTGTCGACAACAACTGCACCGACGACACCGCCGAGATAGCGAGGGCCCACGGCGCGCGAGTCGTGGCCGAGCCCAGATCCGGGGTCTGCCACGCACGCCAAACCGGCACCGAGCACAGCCTTGGCGAGATCATCGTCTCCACGGACGCAGATACCACGTTCCATGAGTCGTGGCTTTCGAGGATTGACCTGGCCTTCTCGGAGCATCCCCGCTTCGTCGCGGTCGCGGGCCCCTGCAGCTTCGCCGATGCACCCTGGTGGGGCCGCATCTACCCCACTCTGCTCTTTTCGGCGGTGGCTGTCATCGCCCTGCTGACCGGCCGTGTCTTTTACGTCACCGCCACGAACATCTCCTTTCGGAGGGCCGCGTGGGACGGCTACGACACAAGGCTCACTCAGGGCGGCGACGAGCTCGACCTGCTCAGGCGGCTGCGCCGTCGAGGCAAGGTCGCCTTCCTCCGAGACAACCCCACCTCCACTTCTGCCCGGCGCCTCCAGCGGGGGCTCTTCTACAACGTGTTCGTCTCCCTCTTCTACTACTACTTCCTCGCCTACCTCATGAACCGGATCTCCCGCCGCAAGCTGATGCGGACCGCACCGGCGTTCCGCACCGAGCGGACAACGATTCCGCTCCTGTCCAGGATCCGGGTCGGTGCCGCGGTCTCGGGCCTCTTCCTCGTCGCGTCCATGCTGGCGACGCCGCTTGGCAGGGAGCTGGTACCGGCCCTCGAGAGCATGTTCGATGGCCTCCTACGCCTCTACTGACCGGGCACGGTCGACAGCGCTTTGCACGGTCATCACCACATCGGCCGCAGCCGTTGGCCTTGGGTACTGGTTGTTCATGTCACCGCGCTCACAGCGGTTCGGGTCGTTCCCCTACATGGCTTCGACGACGGAGAAGGTCGTGGCTTTGAGCTTCGACGACGGGCCCAACGAGCCCTTCACCTCACAGATCGCGGCATTCCTGCGCTCGCGCTCTGTCCAGGCGACGTTCTTCCAGGTCGGGCGGTGTGTCGAACGGCACCCTGAGGTGACGCTCCGCCTCGTATCTGATGGCCACGCCATCGGAAGCCACTCGTACTCCCACAAATTCTGGCACTGCCTTTCTTGGTCAAGGCAACGCGAGGACATCGAAAAGGGGCAGCAGGCCGTCGCGAGCCTGATCGGCCGGCGGCCGCGACTGTTTCGACCTCCATGGCTGTTTCGCCATCCCTGGATGCTGCAGAGCTTGCGGACGCAGGGGACGCAGCCGGTATCAGGCGTGTTCGGCGATCTGCTCGAGGTGTTCCAACCCCGACCGGAGGCCATGGCAGCCCGGGCCGTCGCAAAGGTCAGGCCGGGCACCATCCTCATCTTCCATGACGGCTTCGACGCGCGAGGCGGCCCGCGCGGCCGAACGGTCGCCGCGGTGAAGCTCGTAGTGGACCACCTTTTGGAGCAGGGCTACCACTTCACCACCATCGACCGGCTTCTTGGAGTTCCCGGCTGACAAGCCTCCGGGCGCAAGTCTCAGCCGTCACGGCAAGAGGCGACAGGCTACGGGCCAGCTACCATCACGGAGCGCGAGCCGCAGGTCGCTAGCGCAGCCAAGAACCGATGAGGGGACGTCATGCCGTACGAGTTCAGCGCGGAGGGCCTCGAGATCCAGGGCTCGGTACGGCGGTTCATGGAAGAAGTCATCTCCCCGAGCGAGAAGACCTACTACGACGAGCTCGCCGAGGTCGGTCCAGATGGTTACCCGCCCGTGCTCGACAAGTTGAAGGCGGCTGCACTAGGTCGCGGGCTGTGGAACCTGTTCCTTCCCCACCTGCAGCCGGGCAACCCGGGACGGCCGCTCTCCAACCTCGACTACGCACCGGTGTCGGAGCTCTTGGGCCAGGTCTCCTTTGGCTCCGAGGTGCTCAACTGCTCGGCCCCAGATACCGGCAACATGGAGATACTCAGCCTCTACGGCTCCGAGCAGGTGAAGAAGCGCTGGCTCTCCCCGCTGCTGGCGGGCCAGATCCGCAGTGCGTTCTCCATGACCGAGCCCGACACGGCCTCCTCGGACGCCACCAACATCGCTCTTTCGATCGAGCGCGACGGTGACTCCTATGTCCTAAACGGCCGGAAGTGGTTCAGCACAGGCGCGCGCTCAAAGCGCTGCGAGGTGCTGATCGTGATGGGAAAGAGCGACCCCGATGCGCCCCGCCACCGCCAGCAGTCGATGGTGGTCGTCCCGAAGGACACCCCGGGTGTGTCGCTCGAGCTCGACCCGCACGTCTTTGGCTACGCGGAGCCGGGCGGGCACCCCGAGATCGTCTACCGCGACGTGCGCGTGCCCCTCGACAACCTCCTCGGCAAGGAGGGCGACGGGTTCGCCATCGCGCAGGCAAGGCTCGGCCCGGGACGGATCCACCACTGCATGCGCACGATCGGGCTCGCCGAGCGGGCCCTTGGCCTCATGGTCTCGCGCTCGCTCGAGCGCCACAGCTTCGGGTCGTCTCTCGCGCACAAGGGTCTCCTGCAGGACTGGATCGCCGAGTCGCGCATCGAGATAGACATGGCACGCCAGTATGTGCTGCACACCGCGCACCTGATGGACACCGTGGGCAACAAAGCCGCGGCCACCGCGATCTCCGGCATAAAGGTCGCGGTCCCGAACATCGCCCTCAAGGTGATCGACCGGGCCATCCAGGTACATGGGGCAGCAGGGGTGAGCCAGTTCTTTCCCCTCGCGCACATGTACGCCCACGTCCGTACGCTCAGGATCGCCGATGGCCCAGACGAGGTCCACAAGATGACGATCGCTCGCGCCGAGATCAAAAAGCACCACCCCGGCTTCGGGTGAGGCCCGGGATCGCGCCTTGGCCCCCAAACCCGCGCACAAGGCCGGGCGCGAAACGATGTCTCTATCTATCGGGGTCATCCTCGGAGCTCGGTGGGCTGTCTCGCGCAGGCGAGGGGCCGGCGAAGCGATCGTGACCGGCTGCTTTCGCCGTAGCTACGTCGTGTTCCAGCTCGGCAACCCTCCACCACGGCAGTGTCCAGCCCTCTGGCAGATCGCTACCGAGAAGCGCTCGTGCCCTCGCCTGATCGGCCGCGGCACGAGAGGCGACTCGGCGGTCCTCTTGGACTGTCGCACGATCCAGCTGCTTGAACCACAGCCGCACGATCACCATCATCGCCATCATCGTGAAGATGCCCGAGACAATCCAGAGCACCTCGCCCGCGCTATGAGTGCTCGCGAGGGTGTTGATCGGGTCGATCGGCCGGCGCATCGACATCATGGAGATCCCGAGGAAGGCCTCGAAAGGCATCCCGAGCCCCAGCATGAGCAGTCGGGGCCCGTAGCTGATCCGGCGCCTCAAGGGGTCAAGCCCGATGACCGGGACCCAGTAGATGAGCCCGGCCACGAGGAACTCGAGGTGCGTGAGATCGTGAAAGAGCGGGTGCGCGTCGGAGTACGCGTAGACGCCGGTCAGGAAGAAGACGTACATCGTGCCGTAGTACAACGCCCAGGCAACAGGCGGCGACGTCAGGACCTCGAGGACGCGGCTTCTTGCGATCCGTAAGACCTGCACCTGGGCCCGCCGGTTTGTTGCCTGCAAGGTGAGAGTTACCGGCCGGCCGAGCGCGATCAGCGGCGGCGCGCCCATCATGAGCATCACGTGCTGAAGGACATGCATCGTGAGGTTCGTAGTGTCGTAGGCAGCGAGGCCCGAGCCCACTGCGACGAAGACGACAATCAGGCCGCCTGCGAAGGCGAGCGTCCTCGACCACGGCCAGCGCCGTCCCCGGCGGCCAAGCACCACCACACCGATCGCGTAGGCGACCACGGTTGCAAATTCAAGGGCGTCGGCGAGCAGCGCGAGGCTCCCGGTCTGGAAGCCTCGTAGCAAGATCTCGAGATGGACCGCAGCGCTCGGCGCGTTGTCGAAGGCGAACAGCACGCCACCGACGGTACCGCTCCGTCGCTTCGATGACACTTCCGGGCCGGCGCCACCTTAGATGGCTCGTCTCAGGTGAGGGCTTCGGACCGACCCGACCCGATGCGGGTCCTTGTCCCACCCGTCGCCACCACGGCCACGACTACCGTCCACAACGCTCCAGCGGTGGCAAGGTGGAGATCGGCGAGGGCCTCCGGCGCGCCGAGCACGGCATCGAACGCGCCAATGGCCACCTGAGCTGCGAGCAGAGCCAGACCCGCAAGAGCCAGTACCCTCAGGCCGGGAAGT